>JAMCWO010000316.1:0-419 GCA_023481165.1 Planctomycetota bacterium
CGTCTCGAAGGTGGCCCCGGCCCGGATGCGCGGGCTGATGATGGGCTGCTGGTTCGGCTCCACGGCTGTCGGCAGCTACGGCTCGGGCCTGCTGGCGAAATACTACGGCGAGTTCTCCCACCACGCTTTCTTTCTGATGATTGCCGTGCTGCCCTTCTGCTCCGCCCTGCTGGTCCTGCCCTTCCTGAAGCGGCTCAACCGGTTTGCGACGTGACAGGGGGTTGTGCCGGCAAGTCACTCGAGAACCAGATAAGGCTGGAATGACACCTGCCAGTGAACGTCCATCAGAAGACGTACACCGCGCGCAGGCCGGCCAGAATAAACGTGTCGTTCTCGGCGTTCTGGGCGGGGTCGGCGATGATCTGTACAAGGGGCTCTACGTGCAGGCGGCGGCCGCTGATGCCGCGGCCCGTGCCACC
>JAMCWO010000316.1:429-8626 GCA_023481165.1 Planctomycetota bacterium
ATCTGTACAAGGGGCGTGAGGGTAAGACTGTCGGTCACGTGCAGCGAGTAGCCAACCTCGACAAGCGTTTCGTCGCGCGGAGCCGCGTGGCCCCAGGCGAGGGCGGCTTGCAGGACATCGTGGTCCCGGCCGGGCAGCGGCTTTTCCAGACGCGCTCCCAGCGACGCAAAATCCGTGAGGCCATTGACCGGAGCGTCGGCATAGCCGTAGCGAAAGAAGAGGGTCAAACGGTCGGTAGCGGACTGGTCAAAGCTCACGGCAAAGCCACGGTTGTCGCGCCGCAGGCCGGGACCCAACCAGCCTGCGGCGGGATTGTACCAGAAGAGGAAACGATAAGCCCCCGCGTACTTCCCCGGGAACGGCGACAGACCGAACTCGAAGATGCCAAAGGTGTTGCTCAGCGAGCGAAAGGCCGTATCGAGGTCAGAATGGGTGGCACGGGCCGCGGCATCAGCGGCCGCCGCCTGCACGTAGAGCCACGAGGCCGGCGCCCAGCGCGCGGCAGCGCCCAGGCCCGGCTCCGGAAAGGGAATCGTCGGGTTGTTCACCAAGCTGCCCGACAGGAACTGGACGAACTCGCAATTGGCGATGCGGTTGGTGTCGAAGAAGTCCGACGTCAGGAGGCGACCCAGGGCCACCTGCACTCGCCGGTCAGCCAGATTCTGCAGGAGGAATACGTGAGAAACGTACACGTCGGCGAGCTCGGCCAAACCGTCGGTCCCCAGACTGTCTTGGATACTATGGTCCAGCGTATACGAGGTGCCGCCCTCGGCATCGGCGATCAGGGCCGCGCCGGACCAAAGGTCCTGCTTGATCGCTCAGGAAGGATGCACCCGCGCTGTTCTTTCCCGCCAGTGGATGCGAAAGAACGGTCTGGTTCTCCGCCGCGACCTGGAGCGAGCCGAACGTCCCGAAATCGGTCAGTCGGTGGCCGCGTTGAACGTGGCAACCGTCGACCCAGGTCCAAGGCGGCAGGGCCTTGGACGATGAATCATTCGGGTCCGGAGCTTCTTGAGCCTGGGAAAGGGCCGGCGGACCGACACACAAAGCAAGACCCAGACGGAACAGGAGTCTGACAAGGCTGTCCGGCGCACTGCAATGCAGTCGCAGAGGAAGACGGCTCATAGCTCCTGTGTCACGGGGCGGATCAGGATTTCACTGACCGCCACGTGTTCCGGCTGCTCCAGCGCGTAGAGAATGGCGGAGGCGATCTCCTCGGCTTCGAGTGGCTTCTGGATACCGGCCGAACGGATGGCCTGCTCGAACTCGGCGGGTGGATGAAGCTCGGTCCGCACCATGCCCGGCTCGACCACGAGGAAGCGGATATTCCGCCGGGTGAACTCCTTGCGCAGAGATTCGGTCAAGGCGATGAGGCCTGCCTTGGTCGCGACGTAGACTGCCGCACCGGGCCGGATGGCACGACCGAGGATACTGGAGACGTTCACAACGATCCCGGCCCCCTGCCGGACCATCACCGGCAGGACGGCGCGCAGCATCCGCAAGGAACCGAGCAGATTGGTCTCGACTTGGAGCCGATCATTGTCTTGCGGCTGGTCGAGGAAAGGCCCGATTCGCATGACGCCGGCGTTGTTGATCAGGACATCGATGCGCCCCCGGCGGTCGAGCAACTCCTGCACTGCGGCCCGGACCTGGCCCTCATCGGTCACGTCGCACTGGAGCGGCAACCCGCGCTCACCCAGTTCCCGGGCGAGCGCTTCGAGCCGTTCCCACCGTCGCGCCGCCATGCCCACGAAGTATCCGTTTTCCGCCAGTACCCTGGCGGTGGCCTGACCGATGCCCGAAGAGGCCCCGGTGACCAAGACGACTTTGGGATCGCTCATGAGTGTTCCCTTCCCATCAGTTGCAGCAATGGACATCCTTGTCATCCGAGGCCGCCCGGTCGCCGGGAGGCCGGCGGGCGGCCCGGCGGACCCGGCGGATCGAGAAGATCAGGGCCGGCACAACGATGAAGACCATGAACACCCCAATCGTCAGGTAGCCCAGGTACTGGTCCGGGATGGCGACGGTCCAACCCGCTTGGGTCGCCGCACCCAGCGCGAGGAAGAACAAGCCGCCGAAAAAGAGGGTCCGGGTCCCGACTTTAGCCCCCACGGTCTTGATCTGCTCCGGCGTCAGAGAGCGAAACGCGCGCAGGCTGCTGCCGAACAGGGCCCCGACCACGATCAGCACGAGAGTGGTCCCGAGCCCAAAGACCAGTCCCGGCAGAAAACCCAGCCAGGCACTGCCCATCGCGGGTGCGGCGACGGTGTTGACAAAGAGGGCGAAGCCGCCGATGCCGAAGCCCGCGATGAAACCGTGAATCAGCGTCCAGTGGACCGGCGGCGCCTGCGGGCCGGCCTCGACGTGGTGCCGGCCCAAGACCGACCGGGAGGCCGCGGCCCGCTGGCCGGCGCCGTGGTGATGTCCAAACAGGTGCAGATGCGGGTAGCGGTTGCGGCGCACCATGACGACGCCCGCCGCGGCCATGACCGCGCCTACAATCATGTAGATAATGCCGTTGATGGCGGGATCCAGCAGAAACGGCGCCAGGGCCAGGTAGGACACCTCGGACAAGATCATCCGCTGCACGGTGAACGCCGCGGAGAAATACAGCCCCGCCTTCAGGCCTTGGCGGCCGGTGCCCGAGCCCAGCGCGTAGCTGAACGTGATCGGCCAGGTATGCTCATCGGGCAATACCCCGTGCAGCAGGCCGAAGAAGAAGGAATAAACGGTGGCTTCATACGGTGCCATACGTCGCGATGGTTTTCCCGGATCGGTTTTCCGATACCTATCAACCGCCGGCGCGCGACGGAATAGGGAAAATCCTGCGGAAGACTTGACGACAGCATTCTTGCCATTCTGCGCCGAGCCGCTTGTGAGGTGGGGCTTACTGCGGCCGGCTGAGGAAGCCGATGGTGGATTCCATGATCCGGGCTTGGAAGGCTTCCTGCCGGGTCTCGCGGCTCTGGTTTTGCAGGTCGTCGAGATTGGCCCGGCAGAAGCGACAGCCGAGGGTAGTGAGGTGGAACTCGACGTATTGGTGCCAGTCGGGTTCGAGCGTCCCGAGCATGTAGGCGCCGATGGTATTGCGCTTGGGACAACTGAAGCGGTAGTATTCCCACAAATCGGTGAGGAGATTCTCGAATTCCTCCGACGTAGGCTCGCCGGACAACGGCCCTTGCGCCACGGATTCGCGAATCTGCTTGAGATTGCGGTGCTTGATCAGGGCGACGGCCTTTTCATCAAGGCCCATAGTGCTGGCGACCTTCTTGTTGGGCAGTTGGCCGTAAAAGAGCAACTCGATGATCTGCAGGTCGCGCAGCTTCAGGGCCTTCTTCATGCCGTCGATCAACTCGGTCAAGGCTTCGGCCAAGGCCACCTTCTGCCGGTCGTAGTGCTCGTCCGCCCGGGCGTACCAACTCGCCGTCTGGACGGGGCTTTGCACCACGTCGAGCAGATCGGAAGCGGGCTCATCGGAATCGGGCTCGCCGGTGTCCTGGATCAGGCAGACTTTGCGGGCTCCAGCGCTGCGGTAGCTGTCGATGATCTTGCGCCGCATGAGGGCGAAGAGATAGGTCTCCAAGTCGCACTCGCCCCGGTAGCGGCCGATGCTGCGGAGAAAAGCGATGAAGGTCTCCTGCACCACGTCCTCGGCGTCGGCGCGCTGCGGGAGCTTGGCACGCGCAAAGCGGAGCAGCCGGCCCTGGTAGCGGCTGACAAAGTCGGACCAAGCCTGCCCATCGCCCTGCCGAATCTTTTCGACGTAGTACTGTTCGCCCTTGGTAGCGCCCATCGGTCTGGATTTATGATTTTTGATTTATGATTGTTGATTTGAAAAGCTCCGCGGCCCGGCTTCTTCAAATCACCGATCAACCATCAACAATCAAACTTCAGTGCACAACCATGAGGATCGAGAGCACTCCTACGATCGCCAGAACGACGGAGGCGATCCTCAACGACCACTCATAATACCCCATCGTGGCCATGTTGAGGAAGAAATAAATTACGCCAATCAGGACCACTACTCCGACGGCGGAAAGCCCCATGCGGGCCCAACTCTCCCGCGCGCGTCGGACCTCGACGGACTTCAGGCGGTACAACTGGCTGATCTTGGCGCCGGAAACGTCGAGCAGCACGGCCTGCCGCCAAATCTTGCCGACCGAGCCTTCGAAGCTCTGCACGAAGGTGTCCGCCACCAGGCCGTTTCGCTCCAGATCCGAGGGACTGATCAAGGCCGCGTCCCGGGCGGGCGGTCCGCTCGGCGGCCGGCGATTCCACACGATGTGACCCACCTGCTGGGAGGCATCCCACAGCGCCTGTTGCCGGGCCTCGCTCTCACTGGTGCAGGTGCCGGTGGAGCGGGCCACGATGAACGCCTGGTCCGGCCGGTTGCTCGCGAAGGTGGCGAAATTGTCGATCCAGGGCTTCTCCGCAAACCGCCCCTGGAGGGACATACCGCCTGTCGTGGTGGAGACAATGAGTGAGATCGTTCCGCTGGCCACCTTGATCTTGCTGGACCCCAACCAGGGCGCAGGCTGCATGTCCAAGTCGGTCAGATGGACCGCAACACCCACCTCTCCGGGGTTCAGATTCTTCTGTTCGGCCTCGATCCTGCAAGCTGCCTGCGGCAGGACCTGCCCGATGGCATCCTTGAGTTCCACAACCAAGGCCCGATCCAATTCCTGCTGAAAAAGGATGATCCTCGGCGCTTCGTTGACATCGCCGACGAGAGCACGCACGGACTTGTCCAGTCGCGATCCCAGAGCCCGGATGGCAGAGAGCTTCGATGGGTAAATGTCGGCGTCCATCTCCTTTTCGATACCGGGCGACCAAATCGGAGCCAGCGTCGCCGAGACGGGCGGAACCGGCACCTGCGGAGTCGGTATCGACGGAGTTGGTATCGACGGATTTGGTATGGGTGGAATCTCCAGAGTCATCGCTGGAGGCGCTGACATCTCAATCCGCGCCACTGCGATCGGACGCTGTGAGATATGTCCAAATCGGAAGAACAGACCGAATAGACCCATGACCAGAAGCATGACGATCAACACAGTTCCCGCTTTCGGGGCCTTGGTGAGCAGGATGATCAGCAGGACAAAAAGGAACGACAGCGGCACAACGACCAACGCCGTAGCGTCCGCATGCGCGGACAGGCTGGACTTTACGAAACCCAACACAGCGAGCGGAGACAGAAGAATCAAACCTCCCAAAAGCCATGCTCCCGTCTTGGGCGCTTTGACGATCAGGATGATCAACAGGACGAAAAGGAACGAGAGCGGCACGATGAC
This sequence comes from Planctomycetota bacterium, assembly GCA_023481165.1. Lineage (GTDB taxonomy): Bacteria > Planctomycetota > Phycisphaerae > Sedimentisphaerales > Anaerobacaceae > PLanc-01. The sequence continues at coordinate 5,718 of JAMCWO010000316.1, forward strand.
CAGCGGTACAATGTCAATGCCTTTACTCATAGGACAACTCCCTGATGGGGCAGTGGCCCGAAGACCGGCACCCGTTTCCGCGGCGGCCAAGAGAGGATCAGAACCGACGCCAGCATGATAATCCCCGCGACGATGGCCTCTTCCTGGCTGAAGGCGCGGAACAGAATCTCAAGGGCCGGACCGGCCTGATTCTGCTGGAAGAGATCGACCATCCGCTGGACTGCATCGGTCGAGATCGCCTCGCTGCGAAAGAGCTGGATGGCCCAGAAGAATCCGCCCAGACCGGCGAGGGTCCGGATCAGATGCGCGGGTCCGAACCGCCGGCGGCCGATCATGATCAAGACCGCGGCCAGGAACAGCAAAGCGCCAATCAGCATGGGCCCGGCCTGCTCCACGATGCGGGCCCAATCGGAGCCCAAAGCCTGCCCCAGCATCCGCACCGGGTCCGCCTCGGGCCACGCGGCCGCCGCCACAGACGGCAGGTGCAATCCGAGCGCCAGCCCGATCAGAATGGCCGCCAAGGCGAAGATGTGGCCCACGGCTGCGAAAAGGCCACTGATGGGATCCCAAGGCTCATACAGGATGCGGCCCGAGTTCGTATACGAGGGCCAGGACGGCGGCGGATAGGCTGCAGGTTGTGGCTGCGGGGTCTCGGCGACCGCCGCAACCTCTTCGGCCCTCTGAGCCGGAGCCGCCGGTTGTGCCACCGGAGCCGCGGGCGAACCCGGACCGGGCGCAGCCATCGTGTCGACCTCTTTGCGGTCATGCCAGATCACCAGCGGCAGATCGTTCCGATCCTTGAACTGCCCGGCGGCGATCAAGATGATATCAATAAGTTGGCCAATCCCTGCCAGCCCCCCGGTGAAGAGCCAAATGATACCGGTCCCGATCTTCCCCACGTAGAAGCGATGCAGACCGGCGGGGGGAATGAGGGCCAGGACCAGCGCTACGGCACGTTTGCAGGGAGAGACGGGGCCAAAGGGCGTCTCCTGGACTTGCGCCCGTCGCCGGGCCTTGCCCGGCACCGAATCCGCTGCCCCGAACAGGCGGGCCGGCGTGAACAGGATCACGAAAAACAGAATCGCCGGGAAAACAATGAAAAAGACAGCGACCGGCAGATTCCCGTTGCCGAGGTTCATGAGCCCCGTGGCAATGGAGGCCGAGATCGACACGGCCAGGCACATCGTCAGCAGCACCGGCCGGATCAGGTAGCGATACCACCCGGCGAAGGTGCTCCGGAACATCATGATGAAGCAGAGGATCGACACGAGGAACGAATCCACGCCGGAGGCCACGGCCGCCCCAAAATCCTCCCCCCGCGGATGACCGGTCCCAGCGTAAATCAGCAGCATCAGGCCCAGACCCAAGCTGCTCAGCCAGCCGATGAACCATAGGGCATGCACGAAGCCCGGGACTTCGCGCGCCACGAAACCGCTGCGGCTGCCCCTCTGTCCGCTGCTGCCGGAGGGAGAATATTGCGCCGCAGCGCCGGGCGGACTGCTCTGCGCCGCGCCGGCGGGAGGATTGCCCTGTGCCACAGGTCCGCCCGCGGGAATACTGCCGATCGCCTGGCCCCAGGGGCTGTGCGTCTGAACCACCAGGAGAACGCCGGCCAGCGTGCACGCGGCCACCACCGGGTGCAAACCAAAGATACCGCCGAAGACCAGACCGAGGAAACCCAGCAGTATTGCCCAAGGCAGCGTCACTCGTCGGGGACGCTGCGGATCGGTGAGTCTCCACCAGCCCACCAGCAGGTCCACGATCACCATCGGCAGCGCCAGAGCCAAAGCCATCCCGAAGCCGAATCCCCGGAAGGGCAACGGCATGAACGGGGACATCGGCCAGGACATCGGCCAATTGTGGCCGTGGGCTACGTTGATCGAGGAGATAATCCCTGTCGCGCCGGCAATGGCAGAACCAACGAGGCTCGATAGGAACGCTGCAATGAAGAACGTTCCTATCCTGGCTCCCCGTCCCGCTTCCGGATCGAAGCCGAGCCACCACTTGCGGCGTGCGTTGATGATGACACGGGAGGCGATGGCGATCATGACGGCGACCACCGCCGTCGTTTGGAGCACGATCCTGCCGTCACCATGACCACAGAGGAGACCCGCTCCCAAGGCCGTGGCGAGGACCACTATCCGCGCCAAGCGACGCTGCTGATGACAACTGAGCGGATCGGCGACCTGGGGCTGACCCACCTGTCTCGCCCGCTCCGCCGCGGTCTTGAACTTTTCCTGCCATTTCTCGCCGATGACTCCCGCTTGCTTGGCGAACTGCTCCGCCTTCTTGGCGAATTGCTCGGCCTTCTTGCCGATTTCCTTGCTGAAATCCGCGTCCGCGGTACGCGGCGCCGCCGTCTGCCCCGAAGCTTTCGCTTGCGCGCTGTGCATCTTCTGCGCGATGTGCTCCGCCACAACCGACAGTTCTTCCGGCGCGAACTGGGAGACACTATTGCGCACGTGCTCGGTGCCGAACACGTCCTCGACCATCGCCTGCACGCTCTGATAGCGCTCGGCCGGGTCTTTGGCCAGGGCCTTGCGAATCACGCGGGCGAACGGCTCTTCGATATGGGTCAGGTCCGGAGCGGCGGTCATGTGCTTCATGAGAATCTCCGCCGGACTGGAGCCCAGGAACGGCACCTGGCCCGTCAGCATCTCATACAGCAGGATGCCGAGGGCATAAATGTCGATGCTGCGGTCGTAGCGACCCGCCCCGACCTCCGGGGCCATGTAGTGCACGGTCCCCACCGTGATGGTATGACTGACATGATGGCTGGCGCTGATGGCCTTGGTCAGGCCGTAGTCGCCGATCTTCACATAGCCGTTCTCGTAGAAGATGTTGCCCGGCTTAAGATCCCGGTGCACGATCCCGCACTCATGCAGAAACGACAGACCCTTGCCGATCTC
>JAMCWO010000248.1 GCA_023481165.1 Planctomycetota bacterium
CGTTCTGGGTGTTGAGCCAGTCCTGGCGGGTGTAGGGCCGGGCTTGGCGGGCATCGCCCCAGCGGGCCGATTCGCCGACGATGGCCCGGTCGAGCTGATTCATGCGGGCCTGGAACAGCGCGGCCGCGCCCGATGGTGTCAGCGGACCATCATGGAAGAAATTCCGGCGGACGAGATCGGCAAAGCGCATCCGGTACTCGGCGTTGGCGGCGAGCTTGGCATGGATATTCGCGGGACTGTTGCCGACCTGGTTGTCGCCTTCGAGCACGTGCTCGGCGTCCCAGGAGTGGAAGCGCCACCGGCCGTCGGCGGCATTGCGGTGCGTGGCGTACCAGTTCTTGGCGGGCCAGTCGTGGTTGCCGGTGTAGTAGTTGGCCAGCAGGTAGGTGATGAAGTCGTCCACGTCGAGCAGATTGCACAGGGCCTGGTACTTCGCCAGGTTGGCAGGGTCGGCGCTGACGGCGTTGGCGGCGTTGAGCATCGCATTGAAATTGGCCGTGGCGCTGCCGCCCCAGCCATCGTTGACCACGCCGCTGCTGCTGTGCTTGAGGGCATCGTACTCGCTCTCGTCGCCGCCGAAGACCTGCGCGGCCCAGGCGTGGTCCGGCCGTTCGTGAATGTAGTACAGGCCCCAGTACAACGTATTGAGATAGACGTGGGCGTGGAACCCGTGCGGCGAGTGGCCGCCCATGGCGTTGTGGAGGTCGGCCACGTATTGGTCCTGGAAGAAGATCGCGGTATTGCGCTGGTCGGCCCCGGGATGGCCCCAGCCGTGGTTGAGGACCGCGTCGAGCACGAAGGTGTTGATCTGTGCCACGGGCGAGTCGGGGAACAGCTTGAAATCGAGCCGGGCCGGTCCACCGGTGGGCTTGCCGTCATCGGTTTGGGGTTTGAAGCGAGGCCGCATCGAGAGCTTGGGGTTCTTCCAGCGATCCAGGCTGGTCCCGCCGCCGCTGAGGCCGCCCTGCATGGCGAGGGCACAATTGGCCTGCGCGACGCGCTTCGTCGCAGGATCGAGGAACTCAAAGGAGGTGACCCTCTCGGTGCCGTCCTGTGACTGGTTGATGTAGATGCCCTGGCTGCCGAACCAGTCGTCCAGGCTCATGACGAGGCAGATGGTCGGTGCGGCTTGGAGGTCGTCTTTGATGGTCCTGGCATAGAGGCCGCCCAAAATGTCCCTGCCGTTTTGCCCGACCACATCGGGGTCCATCTGATAGTCGCCGGTGATGGGGCCGGAGGTCGACCCGCCGGGCCAGGTGGCGGGGCAGCCGGGCGGGACGATCTGCACGCCGGTCGCTGGGTTGGTGGCTTGGTGAATGACATCGTCCAGGAAGATGTACGTGTGGGTGACGGTCGGGGTAGCCATCCAGCCGGCCTTGAAGGCGATCGCTCGCAGACTGGTCGTGGTCGTGATAGCGACCGGGCCCGCGTACGTCCGGCCGAGGGGGATGCCGCGCTGGCTATCGAAGGGGGAACTGCCATCCGTTGTATAATAGATGCTCGCCCCCGGCGTTTCCGTCGTGATCGTGACCGCCAGCGGCTGCGAGTAGAAGCCCCGCTCATGGCTCAACTGCGGGTCGGCTACGACGCCGAGATAGGCGCCGACATTGACAGCGCCGGGCGTGGGAACGGCAAAGAACCGCCATTCGTTGCCGGCGGCCGGGTCGCGGCCGTAAGAGACGTTCGCCGTCTGCTCCCCGAACTCGACGCCGTCGATCAGCGTTCGGCCGTCGGTGTCGAACAGGGCCAACTGGTCGCCGGCGGCGCTGAGCCGAAAGCCCGCGTGCAGCCCGGGGCTGTCGGTGTCCCCATCGGCCCAGATCAGGAGATATCCGCGCGCCGGAATCGTCGTCAGGGCGGGCCGGTCGGCGGGAATCCGCCATCTGGTGGGCATCGCCCCATCGTCTGTCAGGTACAGACCGGCGGCATTGAAGGGGGTGGCACCGGCGTTGTATAGCTCGATCCAGTCCTCGAAGTGACCTTGCGGGTCCTTGTTCAGGCGGCTGTTCGATGCCACCACTTCGTTGAGCGATACCGGTGGGGCTGCGCAAAGAGGCTGGGCCGACAGTGCGAGCACTGCCACGAGGGACACACAAAAAAGGACACGTACCGGCGTGCTCACGTCGTCACCGCCCTCAATCCGGCAGGAAAGAAGGCTGCCGGACGCCCCTGATTTTACCAGATTTCCCACCCTGCGTCAACCGTGCGTGGCCTCGCGCGCTACCTGAGCACGGCCGATCCTGTGGTCTGCCGGTCCTATTCTGTTATCCTGAGCGTCAACGGCGGATCTCGGTTAAATACCGTAACTACCGTCAGTTGCGTGCGCGGCCCAGAGATGCTTCGCTCCGTTCCGCATGACCCACACCCATGAACTCCCCCACGAAACGCTGCCGCACGCGGCCGGCCCGTCGGGGAAAACACTTGCAGCCGGGGGGGTGATTCCGTAGAATCACCCCCGTGCGGAGCGTTCCTCAAGGCGAAGAAAGGATATACGACGGCATGAGTTTACAGAGTTTCTTTGGCCCGAAGTCGGTGGCGATTGTCGGGGCCTCGCGCCAGAAGGGCAAGGTCGGGTACGAGATTCTGACCAACCTGGTGGCGGGCGGCTACCCGGGGAAGATCTTTCCGATCAACCCGAAGGCCGACGAGATCGAGGGCCTGAAGTGCTATCCGGATCTGGCGTCTATCGGCGAGACGCCGGAACTGGTGATCATTATTGTACCCGCCCAGCTCGTGGCCGGCGTGCTGGAAGAGTGCGCGAAGGTCCGGGTCAAGTCGGCCATCATCATCACGGCGGGCTTCAAGGAGGTCGGGCCGGAGGGCAAGAAGCTCGAAGAGGAGATCGTGCGCATTGCTCGGCGGGCGGGGATTCGCTTTATCGGACCCAACTGCCTTGGTGTGATCGCGCCCGGGCATAAGCTCAATGCCAGCTTCGGCGGCGATCTGCCGGTGCCCGGCTCCATCGGGTATATCTCGCAGTCCGGCGCCCTGCTGGCCGCCATTCTGGACTTGGCCAACGCCAACGGCATCGGCTTCAGCAGCCTCGTCAGCATCGGCAACAAGGCCGACATCGACGAGCTGGATGTGATCAACGCCTTTGGTGAGCAGCCAGAGACGAAGGTCATCGCCGGATATCTCGAAAGCATTACAGATGGCGATGTGTTCGTGCGGGAGGCGGAAGAGATTTCCAACCGCAAGCCGATCCTCTTAATGAAGTCAGGCAGCACGGCGGCGGGGGCCAAGGCCGCCTCGTCGCATACGGGCAGTCTCGCCGGCGGCGAGGTCGCCTATGAGTCCGCGTTCAAGCGAGCCGGCGTCATTCGCTGCGATTCGATCAAGCAGCAGTTCGACTTCGCCCAGGCGTTTGCCAGCCAGCCGTTGCCGCAAGGGCCGACCGTGGCGGTGATTACGAACGCCGGTGGGCCGGGCATCATGGCCGCCGACGCCATCGAGGAGCAGGGCTTGACCTTTGCCAAGCTATCCGAAGAGACGAGGAAGAAGCTCGCGGCGAAATTGCCCGCGGCGGCCAATGTCCACAACCCGGTCGATGTGCTGGGCGATGCTCTGGCCGACCGCTATGAATTCGCACTCGATATCGTGCTGGATGATCCGAACGTTCAGAGCGTGGTCGTGCTGCTGACGCCGCAGGCGATGACCCAGGCGAAGGAGACCGCGGAGGCGGTGGTCAAGATCGTCGGGCAGAAGAAGAGCGGCAAGCCCGTGCTGGCTTGTTTCCTGGGGGCCGCCAAGGTGGACGAGGGCGTGCAGATCCTGCGGCGCGGAGGCATCCCCCAGTATGATTCGCCGGAAAGCGCCGTCACGACGCTCAAAGCGATGGTCGATTTTGTCCGCTGGCGGACCCGGCCGAAGCGCGTGGTGCGCCTGTTTCCCGTCAACCGCCGCAAGGTCGAGAGCATCGTCGAGCGGCATTTGCGGCGGGGCCTGCTCGACATCGGCGAGGCCGAGGCCAAGGAAATCATCGAGGCGTACGGCTTCGCCACGCCCAAGGGCTCCATCGCCACGACCGCCGAACAGGCGGGCAATATCGCGCAGCAACTGGGCTTCCCGGTCGTGCTGAAGATCTGGTCGCCGGATATTCTGCACAAATCCGACGTCGGCGGCGTGAAAGTGGGCCTGCGCAGCGAGCAGGAAGTGAGGGACGCGTTCGACCTGATGATGTACCGCATCCCCAAGAAGCGGCCGGATGCCCATATCCTCGGCGTGCTCGTCCAGGAGATGGTCCGCAGCGGCAAGGAGGTCATTATCGGCATGCACCGCGACCCGCACTTCGGCCCGCTGATGATGTTCGGCATGGGCGGCATCATGGTCGAGGTCCTCAAGGATGTGTCGTTCTACCTGGCGCCGCTGACCGCCGAAGAGGCCAAGCAGATGCTGCTGAACACCAAAACGTACCATATCTTGAAAGGCGTACGCGGCCAGGAAGGCGTGGATATCGAGGCGATCGCCGAAGGCTTGCAGCGCGTGGCCCAATTGGTGACCGAGTTCCCCGAGATCAAAGAGATGGATATCAACCCGTTTGTCGTCGGCGCCCCCGGCACGACGCCCATTGCCGTGGATGCGCGAATCAGTCTCGAAAAGAAATAGAGGTCTGGAGAAGAAGAAGGATAAGAAGACCAGAGGAGAAATGAAATCCCAGTGGCTTTGGCATGATTGTGGAGTCGCCCATGCTACTGGACTGCTGCGGCGCTCGGGGTGCTTGCCAGCAGAGCCCTACCCTCCGCAACAGCAAATTCATATTACGGGCAATGCGCAGGAATGGCAAGGGACACAAAGCGGGAAATAGCCCACTGCAACGGGCCTCCGATGACGCGTTTCCTGCTAGCCTGCTATTGGTTCAAAGCGATAAATGCCGGGGGTTTGGGGGCAGAGCCCCCCAGGGTGTTGCGGTCGGTTTGGGCCGGCTTCGTGAAGTAATACATTGAGTCTATTTGAGCGGTGATAGAAGAAAGAAACAGAATGACCGAATTCGATTGGAAAGCCAAATACAAGGACAAGATCAAGACCGCCGCGGCGGCGATGAAGCTGATCAAGTCGGGCTACAGCATCTTCATCGGCACCGGCTGCGCCCAGCCCCAGCATCTCGTCGAGGCGCTGGTGGAGTACAGCGACCACATCTATGACGCCCATATCGTGCACCTGCTGACGATGGGCCAGGCGCCCTATGTGCAGGAGAAGTTCCGCGAGAAATTCAAGATGAACAGCTTCTTCATCGCGGAGAATGTGCGGGATGCGTTGGAGAAGGGGATCGGCGACTACACGCCGATCTTTCTGTCCGAGATTCCGATGGAGTTCGAGACGGGGCGGATTCCCGTCGATGTGGCGCTGATCTCGGTGACACCGCCGGATGTCAACGGCCTGTGCAGTCTGGGGGTTTCCGTGGACATCGTGCAGGCGGCGGCCGCCAATGCCCGCTACGTGATTGCCCAGGTCAACAGCCACATGCCGCGCACGTACGGCAACAGCTTCATTCACGTGAACACGATCGACGTGCTCGTGCCGCACGATGAGCCGATCATCGAGATCCCCATCCCGACGCCGGATGAGACGCTCCGCCAGATCGGCCAGAACGTCGCCCGGCTCGTGGACGACGGCAGCACGATCGAGTGCGGCATCGGCCGCATCCCGCAGGCGCTCGCCGAGTACCTGGTCTACAAGAAGGATCTCGGCATCCACACGGAGATGTTCAGCGACTGGATCATCGAGCTGATCGAGTGCGGCGCCGTCACGTGCGCCAAGAAGTCGCTCAACCGCGGCAAGGTCGTGGCCAGCTTCTGCATGGGTTCGCAGAAGCTCTATGACTATATCAACAACAATCCGTTCTTCGAGTTCTACCCGACGGAGTACGTCAACGACGTGAACATCGTCGCCCAGCACGACCGGATGGTGGCGATCAACGTGGGGCTGGAGATCGACCTGACCGGGCAGGTCTGCGCCGACTCGCTCGGCTACAAATTCTATAGCGGCATCGGCGGCCAGGTGGACTTCATTCGCGGCGCCGCGCGGAGCCGGGGCGGCAAGGCGATCATCGCGATGCCCTCGACGGCGCGCGAGGGGCAGGTCTCCCGCATCGTGCCGCACCTGACGGAAGGCGCGGGCGTCGTGACCACCCGCGGCGACGTGCACTATGTGGTCACCGAGTATGGCATCGCGTACCTGCACGGCAAGAGCATCCGTGAGCGCGTGCTGGACCTGATCAACATCGCCCACCCGAAGTTCCGCAAGGGTCTCATCCAGGCGGCCAAGGCGCGGAACTATATCTACCAGGACCAGATCGAGCTGGCCTGGGAGCAGGTGGACTATCCCGAGGAATTGGAGCACTACGCCACGCTGCGCGACGGCACGGAGATCTTCTTCCGGCCGATCAAGCCGACAGATGAGCCGGCGCTCTCGGAAATGCTGTACTCGCTGAGCGAGCAGTCGGTGCGGACCCGCTACATGACGCGAACCGTGGCTTTTCCGCACAAGGATGTGCAGCAGCTCACGAATATCGACTACCGGCACGACCTGGCGATTGTGGGCGTGGTGCCGGGGCCGGGCGGCGAGGACATCGTCGCCATCGCCCAGTACTACTTCGATCCGAAGACACAGGCGGCCGAGGTGGCCTTCCTCGTCCAGGATGAGTGGCAGGCGAAGGGCATGGGCACCTTCCTGCTGGATTACATCACGCAGGTCGCCAAGCAGCGGGGCGTGCGGCGTTTCTACGCCAAGGTCCTGCCGGACAACCGGCCCATGCTCGCCATCTTTCAGAACTCCGGCTATCGCGTCAACGTGGAGTTCGACGGCGATGTGTACAACATTTCGTACGATTTGACAGAAAAGGATAACGGCTGATTGATGACGACCGTCGTCGATCAGCGATAACCGGTTCCATGCGCAGATCTGTTTTTATCCATTCCCAGGAGATCGAGAAGTACCAGTATCCTGAGGATAGCCCGTTCAAGACGCAGCGGGCGGGCCGCACGCGGCAGGTCCTCTATTCGATGGGCCTGCTCTCCGGCCCGGGCCTCAGCGAAGCGGCGCCCGTGCCGGCGTCCCGGACGGCTCTGAAAACGTTCCACACGGCCCGGTATCTGCATGCCCTCAAGAACGCGGATCAGGGCGAGTGGAGCCTGGAAGCGCTGCACATGGGCATCGGGACCGAGGATTGCCCCATCTTCAAGGGAATGTACGACTACGCCGTGCTGGCCGCGGGCGGGACCCTCGTTGGCGCCGAGTTGATCCTGTCGGACCAGGCGGACGTGGCGTTCAATCCCTCCGGTGGATACCACCATGCCTTTCCGGAGAAAGCCGCCGGCTTTTGTTACATCAACGATAACGCCCTGGCCTGTCTGATGCTGGCCGAAGCGGGCCGGCGCGTCCTGTATCTGGATGTGGATGTCCACAACGGCGACGGCGTGGCCCATGCCTTCTATCATCGATCCGACGTGATGACGATCTCGCTGCACGAAAATCCCAAGACGCTCTTTCCCGGGACCGGCTTTGAGGACGAGATCGGGGAGGAGGCGGGCCGCGGCTACTGCGTGAATCTGCCGCTGCCGGTGGGGACGTTCGACCGGGCCTACCTGCACGCCTTCGAGGAGATCGTGCCGCCGTTGATCGGGGCCTACCGCCCGGACGTGATCGTCTTCGAGCTGGGCGCCGACACGCTTGCGGGCGATCCCCTGGCCCATCTCTATCTGACGAACAACACCTACGTGGAAATCCTCGAGCATCTCCTGCGCTTCCGCAAGCCGATCCTGATGACGGGCGGCGGCGGCTATCACGTCGAGAACACCGTGCGGGCCTGGGCGCTGGCGTGGACGGTGCTCTCGGGCCAGTATGTCGAGCACGGCTTGGAAGCGGCCATGGGCGGGGTCATGCTCCAGAGCACCGACTGGCAGGGTGGCCTGCGGGATCGGGAATTGCCGGTCACTCGCGAACAGCGCGAGATGGTCCTGCCGGCCCTCGAAGCCACCCTCGAAACCCTCAAGGCCAAAATCTTTCCCCTCCACGGCCTGTAGAATTGCTGAGGGATGATTGACGATTGCTGATTGAGGGGGCCGGTCCGTATACTCCCGATAATAGTCCGATTTCCGCCGTCGGGAAGCGATTGCATGGCGCCGGTAATGCCAAACCTCAGAATTGCCGACATAGATCATAGGTAAAGGGAGGTGTGTCTTCGCGACGGAATTGGACGGCAATACCATTCTTGGAGGAGTCTACGGTGATGTGGAGCTTACCTGTAGTGTTGACGAGCGATCTTCCGGTCCTTGCCCGAAGCGGGGCACGAGGCGTGTCTCTGCTGGCCGCCGCGGTCTCTCCGATGACACCCCAGCAAGAGGCCGCCTACCGGATCGGTTTCCAGGCGGGGATTCTCTTGGGGGCCCTCCTCGGCGGCGCGATCGTCGGGCTGCTGCCTTTGCTCGTCGCTCTGCGCCGGGGCCGGCGGACCTTTGCCTGGGCGAGTTGGGTCTCCTGCATTGTAGCGAACTTCCTCCTGGGCCTCTTCCTTTCGGTCCCTCTGGCCGTGGTGTTGGCGGTGGTCGTGTGCTGCATGGAAAAGCAGGGCGAGCAGAACCTCATGTGCACGGCCCCAGCCGAGCCGGCGCGGAACATCTATGAGGGTGTACCCGTGGGTGTCTCCCAGGTGGAGCCGCCCGACTACGCCGGCAGCCCGCTGCGGCCCGGGTAACACAGTCTGCGACAAAAACACAAAGGGCCGGCACGCTCTCGATGCGTCCGGCCCTGTTGTTCGGTAGGTCGGTACTTTCCCGTGTGAGGGTGAGAGTTTACGCCGGAGCAGCGGCGAGCTTGGACTGCGGCGGTTTGATCAGGAACGTCAACCCGGTGCCGGCGAACAGGAGGACACTGGCTACGAGGAATGAGGACATGTAGCTGCCGCCCGTTCCGTCCGCATTCTTGCTCGCCTCGTAGAGCATTTGCTGCAAGCGGGGCAACACAAAACCTCCCACGCCCCAGGCAGTGAAGAGGACACCGTAGTTCATGCCGAAGGTCTTCAGTCCCCACAGGTCCTTGGTGTAGGAGGGAAAGAGCGACAGATTCGCGCCGTAGTTGGCGCCGATGAGGGCGGCCAAGAGCACGATGACCACAGCCGCCATGTCCTTCGAAGCGGTGATCGGGATAGCTGCCAGCATCAGCAGCGCCTGAATGGTCAGAACCAGGCACAACGTCCAGCGCCGGCCGATCTTGTCGGAGAGCGTTCCGGCGAGGATACGTCCGCCGGCATTGCCGATAGCCATCACTGCCACGGCCACGAACGCGAGTTCGCCCATGCTCGTTTTGGCCATGCCGCTGATACTGCCGATGACCATCAGACCGGCGCCCGCGCCGATGAAGTAGATCACCCACAGCAAATAGAACAGCGGCGTTCGCAAGATCTGGCTGGGGGTGACGTTCGCGGCGGCAGGTTTGGGCGGAGCATTTCCGCCGGCCGGCTTGGCAGCGGCCCCAAAACCTGCGGGCGGATTCACCAGCAATTGCGCGAGGCCGCACACGATGATGGTGAAGGCGATACCCAGAATGAGCATGGTCTTCTGGACGCCGAACTGTCCCAACAGGTATTGTGAGGTCGGTGCCAGATACACCGGAGCCAGGCCAAAGCCCGCGACAACGAGTCCGGCGATGAGGCCGGTTTTGGCGGGCGGGAACCACTTCAGCGCCGGGGGAGTGGCCGAGGAGTAGCCGAAGCCAATGCCGAGGCCGGCCAGCACGCCGAAGCCGAGGAGCCACGTGGCGTAGTTGCTCGTGGTCGAGCAGAGCAGGAATCCTGCTCCCACCAGCAGTCCGCCGATGGACGCGGTCAGCCGCGGGCCGAAGCGGTCCTGGCAGCGGCCGGCCAGGATCATCGCAAAAGCGAAGACCAGGCAGCACAGGGCATAAGGGTCATTGAGCTGGGCGCCCTTCCAACCGAAATCCTTCTCGATGGCGCCCTTGGTGAGGCTCCAGGCGTAGAGGATGCCGAGAGCAAGATTGATGCCGAGTCCAGCGCAGGTAACGATCCAGCCACGGTTCGCCACCGGGGCTGAGAGTGTATCGGTTTGATTGGCCATACGGAATCCTTTTCCAATGAGCGTACCGGACGCAGGAGGGGTTCATGCGTCCGGTACGTGAGATGACAGTTGGAGAAACTCGCTACTTGCCCCGACCTTTGACCAGGATTTCCACGACACCCGGGTCGGCCAGGGTGGTGATGTCGCCCAGGTTGTCGGTGCTGTTCTCGGCGATCTTGCGCAAGATGCGCCGCATGATCTTGCCGGAACGCGTCTTCGGCAGGGCGGGCGCGAACTGAATCACTTCCGGTACGGCGATCGGACCGATCTCCTTGCGCACGTGCTGGGCCAGTTCCTTCTTGAGATCGTCGCTTTCCTTGATGCCTTCCTTGAGCGTGACGAACGCGTACAGGCCCTGGCCCTTGATCTCGTGGGGCATGGGCGTGACGGCGGCTTCAGCCACCTTGGCATGGCTGACCAGGGCGCTCTCGACCTCGGCCGTCCCGATGCGGTGGCCGGAGACGTTGACCACGTCGTCGATGCGGCCCATGAGCCAGTAATCGCCGTCCGGATCGACGCGGCAGCCGTCGCCGGTGAAGTACAGGTTCGGGAACATCGTGAAGTACGTGTCGATGAACCGGTCGTGATCGCCCCACATCGTCCGCATCATACCCGGCCAGGGCCGGCGGATGCAGAGCTTGCCGCCCTCGTTCACGGCGCACGTGGAGCCGTCGTCCCGCAGGACGATCGGATCGACGCCGGGGAAGGGCTTGTTGGCGCTGCCCGGCTTGTTGGTGTGGCAGCCCGGCAGCGGCGTAATCAGGATGCCTCCGGTTTCGGTCTGCCACCACGTATCGACGATCGGGCACCGCTCGTGGCCGATATGCTTGTAGTACCAGATCCAAGCCTCGGGGTTGATCGGCTCGCCGACCGTGCCCAGGACCCGAAGGGTATCGAGCTTGTACTTGGCGGGCCACTCATCGCCCAGACGCATCAGGGAGCGAATGGCGGTGGGAGCCGTGTAGAACACGGTCACGCCGAACTTGTCGCAGACCTGCCAGAACCGCCCGGCGTCCGGGTACGTCGGCACGCCCTCGAACATCAAGCTCGTGGCGCCGTTGGCCAGGGGACCGTAGACGATGTAGCTGTGGCCGGTGACCCAGCCGATGTCGGCGGTGCACCAGTAGATGTCCTTGTCGTGGACGTCAAAGATGTACTTGTGACTGATCGCCACGTGCAGCAGATAGCCGGCGGTGGTGTGCACCACGCCCTTGGGCTTACCCGTCGAGCCCGAGGTGTAGAGAATGAACAGCGGGTCTTCCGCGTTCATCTTCTCCGGCGTGCACTGGTCGCTGACCTTGGCCATTTCATCGTGATACCACGTATCCCGGCCCGCCTGCATGGCGCACGGATCGTCCGTAACCTTCACGGAAACGACGTGCTCCACCGAGGGGGTCTTCTTCAACGCCTCATCGGCGATGGCCTTGAGCGGAATATGCTTGCCGGCCCGCAGCGAGACGTTGGCGGTGATCAGCATCTTGCACTCGGAGTCGTTGATCCGGCCTTCGAGGGCTTCAGCGCTGAAGCCGCCGAAGACGATCGAGTGAATTGCGCCGATGCGCGTGCAGGCGAGCATGACGATCGGCAGCTCGGGAATCATGGGCATGTAGATCGCGACACGGTCGCCCTTACGGATGCCTTTGCCCTTGAGCACGTTGGCGAACTTGCAGACTTCTTTGTGCAGTTGCTCGTACGTGTATTTGCGCACCGCCTCATCAGCCTCGCCCTGCCAGATCAGGGCCGTCTTCTTGGCGGTCGGCGTGCCGAGGTGCCGGTCCAGGCAGTTGACCGACACGTTGAGCTGGCCGTCCGCGAACCAGGTATGCTCGATCTTGCGATTGGCCACGTCCCAGGTGTAGCGGAGACTCTCCTTCGGCGGCTTGAACCAGGTCAGGGATTTCGCCTGCTCCAGCCAGAATTTGTCCGGATCATTGATCGATTGATCCCACATCTTCTGGTACTGCGCCATGCTGGAGATGTAGGCTTCCTTTTGAATCCGTCGGGGGGGTGGAAACGTGCGCGTTTCCGTCATGAGCGAACTGATCGCTTTGTCTTGTGCCATAGCATTCTCCTTTTGTGATAAATCGTTCGACCACAAGCTGCCCGTACACTCGGGCTCCGGGAGCCGTTGCCCAGCGCCAACCGCCGCGCTGAGGGACTCCCCGGTCATCCGCGCTCCGCCCAGGAACTCTGGGTGTGGCGACGCCGTGAAATTCCTGGCGGGTCGGATGTAAATTCGCCTTTATAAGAAGGGCACCGCGGATTGTCAAACGAAAAAAAAGAACGCGCCGCCTCGGAATTCATGCTGCGACGGTGGGAAAAGGCCCAAGGCGGGACAGACACCGGGAGCGGCACAGGCGCGCCGGGGGCGCGGCCGGCTGGGATCGGATCAGCGGCGGCAGGCCGGGAGATAACTCAAGGACCAGTAGTCTTCAATAATCTTGACCGCCTCTACCAGAGCGGCATGCTCGGCGGGCTTTACAATGTAGCCGGCCACATTGAGCTCGAAGCTCTCGAGGACATCCCGCCGCTGCGGCGACGCGCTGAGCACGACGACGGGAATCCGACCCAGGGCCGGATCGCTCTTGGTCGTCTTGAGGAACTCGATACCGGCCGCGTCCAACTGGTTCACATCGAGCAGAATCAGGGCCGGTTTCTGGTTGGTCTCGCTCCGCAGGTAGGCCAGCGCGCCCTCGACCGTGGGGGCGTGGATCGTGTTCTCGAAGGCGCCCAGATCTTCCAGGGCCCGTTGGAGGGCCAGGGCATCCTCAGGATTGTCTTGCACCAGCAGCAAGGGTTTGGTATGGCGCATCAGCAGCCTCCGCGTTTTCATCCGGAATCTCGCTCAGCGTCCAGTACAGGTTGATGGTCCGGACGGCCTCCACGAAGTTCCGATAGTCCACGGGTTTGATGATGTAGCCAGCCACGCTGAGCCGGAAGCTCTCCACGACATCGCGTTCCTCGCTGGAGGTGGTCAGCACGACCACGGGAATCTTCTTCAGCCCGCCATCGGCCTTGATGATCCGGAGGAACTCGATCCCATTCATCCTGGGCATGTTCAGATCGAGGAGAATCAGGCACGGCTTGTCGCCGGCTTCCTCCCGGAGGCGGGCCAACCCGTCTTCACCGTTGACGGCGTGAACCAGCGGGTTCGTGACCTTCAGATCTCGGAAGGCCCGACGAACCGTCATCGCGTCCACGGTGTCATCTTCCACGAGCAGGACCGGTCGGGAGTCTCTCATCATCTAACCCTTTTGTTGGTACTCCGCAACGGGAGTCTCGATTTCCCTGACGAAGGAAATCGCACGCTTTAGGCCCCTGGTAGCGCCTTTATCGACGGTCGCGGGAAGCGACTTGCGTGGAAATATGAGATTTGCAATCCAAAATTCAAGATAAACCCGAGCGTTTCGCGCAGGGCTGGGAGACGGCGAATTCTCGGACACCCGGCCCTGCGCGTGGGGTGGTGGTGGTCGGGCGGCGCATTACGTCGGACGTAAGGCACTGCCGACAGACGCGCGACGATCCCCGCTACAAATGCTGCACCGCGGCCTCGTAATGGGTCAGCAGGTACGCCTTGTCGGGTCCACCAAGATGCTCCCAGGGCAGCAGTTCCTCGGGCGTGAAGCCCCTCTGGGCGACTTCTTCCAGGTTCATGCTGTACGCCGCAAAGGCCTCCTGCCAGCGGGTGTAGTCAAAACATTCGTCCCAGAGGTCGAAGCGGGCGCCGCGGTGCCAGGCCGCTTCGATGACGTCGGCGTGCCGCCGGTCGCCGCGGCCCAGGGCCGCTTCGAGGATGCTCTGGCGGATCTCGTGAAACTTGAACTGCAGGGACTTGGCGTGGAGCCGATTTTTCTCGTCGAGGATAAGCCGTCGGGCCTGCTCGAAGTACTCCCGCGGCCTCTGGGGCAGCCAGCCCAGGGGCGTGTGCGGCTTGGGGACGAACCAACTGACCGTGATATTGATATTGCCGGTTTTACCATCCACTTCTCGGCGCCGTCGCGCCAACTGAGCGCAGAGACCGACGATCTCCTTCACATCGTCGAGCGTTTCGCCGGGCAGGCCGACCATGAAATAGAGTTTGAGCTTCTGCCAACCGGCCCGGTACGCCTCCTCGACGGTGGCGAACAGGTCGACGTCCTTCAAAGGTTTGTTGATGATCTGCCGCAGCCGCTCGCCGGCGGCCTCCACGGCGATGGTCAGACCGCTCTTACGCACCGAAGTGAACAGCTTGGGCACGAGCTTCAACTGCTGATCGACGCGAAGACTGGGGATCGACAGGCCCACGTGCTTGTCTTCGAAATAGCCGTGCAGCCGCGTGACCAGTTCCTCCAGGTGCGGGTAATCGGCGGTCGAGAGACTCAGCAGGCTGACCGTATCGAAACCGCTCGCGTGATAGGATTCCTTCGCCAAGTCGAAGACCTTCTGGGCACTGCGGAAGCGGATCGGCCGTCGGCAGAAGCTGGCTTGGCAGAAGCGGCAACGGCCGGGACAGCCCCGCATGATCTCGATGCTGACGCGCTCATGGACCGCCTCGGCAAAGGGCACCAGGGGCCGTGTCGGCACGGGGGCGTTCTCGAAGTCCGTGGCGACGGCATTCGTAAAGCGCGTCCGCAGGCCGGCCTCGGTTGCTCGGAAGGAGTGAATCCGCCCGTTCTCATATTCGAAGTCATAGAACTGGGGCACGTACGCCCAATCGAATCGTCGGGCGATCTCGTGGAGAGTCTCGGTTTTGCTCCGGCCGGCCCGCTTGGCCCAGTGCAGCAGGTCGGCTAATTCCATGATCGCCTCTTCGCCCTCGCCCAGAACGAACAGATCGATGAAGGCCGCCACCGGCTCGCAGCAGTTGGCCATGCCGCCGCCGGCGATGATGAGAGGGTCGTCCTCTGTGCGGTCGCTGCGACGAACAGGAATCCCCGCCAGATCGAGCATGTTCAGCACGTTCGTGTAGCACAATTCGTTTGTCAGGCTGAAGCCGACCACGTCGAAGCTGCGCAGCGACGCTCTCGACTCCAGGCTGAATAGAGGAATTCCCTTCTGCCGCAGGATCTGTTCGGCGTCGGTCCACGGAGCGAACACGCGCTCGGCGGCGATGCCGTCCCTCTGGTTGAGAATGTGGTAGAGGATGGCAAGGCCCAGATTGGACATGCCGACCTCGTAGACGTCGGGAAAACACAGGGCAAATGTCAAATCGCACCGGCTCAGATCCTTGCGGACCTGATTGACCTCGCCCCCGATATACCGCGCCGGCCGGCGCACTGACGGCAGGAACTCCTGCTCGATCTTCTCGGTGAGTATCTCTATCGTTTTATCCTTCATGGAGCTATTATATGCGGGATCAGGAATTGTTAAAGGCCGCATGGTTGGATTCGAGTCTTCATGAAGAAATACTTCCGCATTGTGATCATCGTTGCCGTGCCTGTGATGCTGTTGGGCATGCTGTACATGAGCCGGCGTTCCTCCGGCGTGGTCGAGGTCAACAGCGGCTTTCGCGTGGTCATGGGCACATTCTCGCGGGTGGTAGTCATTGCCAGGTCCCAGCGGGCGGCCCAGCGATGCATCGAGGCGGCGTTCGACGTGCAGAATCGCATCGAGGCGCTGATGAGCGATTTTCGCGCGGATTCCGAGTTGAGCAAGGTCAACCGCCTGGCCGCCCAAGGGCCGGTCCCGGTGAGCGAAATGACGTTCGAGGTGCTGCAACAGTCGGTCCATTTCAGCACGCTTTCGGAGGGAGCCTTCGATGTGACGGTTGGGCCGCTGGTGGACCTGTGGCGCAAGGCCGGCAAGATGGACGTGCCTCCCACGGACGAAGCTCTGGCCGAAGCACGGCGCAAGGTGGGCTCGGACAAGCTGATTCTTGATGAGAAGAACCGGACGGTCCGGTTTGCGGTCGCCGGCATGCGGGTGGACCTCGGCGGCATCGGCAAAGGGTACGCCGTCGACAAGGCGGTGGAGGCGATGCGGAAGTGCGGCGCACGGGGCGGCCTGGTCGATCTCGGCGGCAATATCCGCTGTTTTGGCCGACCACCTCAAGACCAAGAGCGCTGGCGCATCGGCCTGCAGGACCCGAACGTGGCCCCGGATGAATTCGGCGGGACCAAACCCCTGCTGATCCTGGCGCTGGCGAACGAGAGCGTGGCCACCAGCGGCGATTACCGCCGGTTCGTCAAGGTCCAGGGCCAGAAGCAGAGCCACATCATCGACACCGCCACGGGCCAAGGGGCTAACAAGCTGGTGAGCGACACGATCATCGCTTCGGACGCGACGACCGCCGATGCTCTCTCGACCGCGGTGAACGTCCTGGGTTTGGAGAAGGGCTTGGCCTTGGTTGAGCGCGTCTCCGGCGCCGAGGCCATTCTCATTCCTGCCGGCAAGGAGGCCCAGCTGATCTTCAGCCGCGGCGCCAGGGCGTACCTTGTTCCCTCGTCGGAGGCAGCCCGGCCGGACGAAAAGTGAATCTGCGCCGGCTTGCCGCTTGCCTTCGGCATCTTCTTTCCTACAATGTCGGCAACGTATCCTCTTGTTGGAGATAGCGTGGATGAAAGTCGGCGTGGTTGGCATCGGGTATGTGGGGCTGGTGACGGCGGCTTGCCTCGCGGATTCCGGCGTGGACGTGATCTGCGTCGACCGGGACCTACAGCGGATCAAGGACCTCGAGGAGGGCGTGATCCCGATCTATGAGCCGGGCCTCAGTGACGTGGTCAAGCGCACGCGGAGCAGCGGTCGGTTGCAGTTCACTACCTCGCTACAGCAGGCCGTCCAAGAGTCGCTGGTTCTTTTCATCGCCGTCGGGACGCCGAGCGCTGAGGATGGGTCCGCCGATATCTCCGCGGTCTTGCAGGTCGCGGGCGACATCGCCGAGGCGATGGACGGCTATCGTATCCTCGTCGTCAAGAGCACTGTGCCGGTCGGCACGTGCCAGCAGGTCAGTGCGATCGTCGCCGCGCGGACCAAGCATCCGTTCGACTATGTGAGCAACCCGGAGTTCCTCAAGGAAGGGTCGGCGATGGATGATTTCATGAAGCCGGAGCGGGTGATCATCGGGGCGGTCGATCCGAAGGTGCGGGAGATCATGCGGCATCTCTACGCGCCCTTCATGCGCCGCAAAGAGCGGGTCATCTTCATGGACCCGGCTTCGGCGGAATTGACGAAATACGCCGCCAACTGCATGCTGGCCGCCCGTATCTCGTTCATGAACGAGCTGAGCGTCCTGTGCGAGAAGGTTGGGGCGGATGTCGAGTTGGTCCGGGCCGGGATCGGCAGCGATGCGCGGATCGGCAATGCGTTTCTGTACGCCGGCGTGGGTTTCGGCGGCAGTTGTTTTCCGAAGGATGTCCGCGCGTTGATTCATACCGGCGCGCAGCATCAGTGCCCGATGGAGATCGCCAAGGCGGTGCGGGACGTCAATCTGCGCCAGCAGAGCCGGTTCGCCCGGCGGATTGTGGACTACTACGCGACCCGCGTAGGGGCGAATGATTATTCGCCCCTGCTGGCCGTCTGGGGACTGGCGTTCAAGGCCCGCACGGACGATATCCGGGAGTCGCCGGCGATGTTCTGCGTCCAGGAGTTCCTCCAGGCGGGCTTTGCCGTCCGGGCGTACGATCCCGAAGCGATGCCCGTCGCGCAGAAGGTTCTGGGGGACAAGATCACGTTCTGCCGGGACTCCTACGAGGCGCTGGAAGGAGCGGACGGACTGGTGGTGCTGACGGACTGGCAGCAATTCCGCAACCCCGATTTCGAGCGGATCGCCGCCCGCTTGAAGCGTCCCGTTCTCTTCGACGGCCGCAACCTCTACGACCGGGACTATCTGCGGGAAATGCATATCGAATACCACTGCATCGGCCGGCCGGGGTAGGGGCGAAAATCATTCGCCCCTACGATGTCGCCTGTTTGGCTTTGGGCGGTCGCGGCGCCGGGGCGGAGGGGCCGCGGTAGACGATGGCACCGGTGGGGCATTTGCTGTAAGCCGCTTCATTCTGGCCGGAGGGCTCGTACTTGACGTAGTCCAGGCGGGCGAGATTGTCCTCGGCTTGGAAAGCGTCGCTCTGCTTGGAGCACAGGCCGCAACCGATACAGCCGACCTGGCACATGGCGCGGGTCGTCTTGCCGTTCTCGCGACTGCTGCAGGCGACTACCATCATCGGATCGTGATGGAACGGGACCATGACGATCAGGTTGCGTGGGCAGGCCTTCGAGCAAGCCCCGCAGCCGGTGCACTTTTTGTAGTTGACGGAAGCCAGGCCATCCACAATGCGTAACGCGTTGAACTTGCACGCGCGCATGCAGTCGCCGAAGCCGAGACACCCGAACCTGCAGGCTTGAGCATTGGCCAGGGTGTTGGCGGCCAGGCAGTTCGGGATGCCTCGGTAAGCGGCGTAATAGGTCCGGTCGGCGGTGTGGGCGCGGCAGAGGACGACTGGCCGCGAAGGCGGGCCGGAGCTGTCGATCTGGACGTTCAGCATGCCGGCGATCTTACCCGCCACCTCCGTGCCGCCCGGCGCGCATTTGCCGATCAGTTGCACATCGTTCAGGACCGCCTGGGCGTACTGGTCGCAGCCGGCGAAGCCGCAGGCGCCGCAGCCCGCGTGGGGAAGCAGTCCGGCGACCTGCTCGACGCGCGGATCAACTTCGACCTTGAGCCGCCTGCTGGCGATCAGCAGGACAATCGCAAACGCCAGGGCCAAACCCAGCATCGTCACTCCGGCCGGCCAGGCGCTCGACCACAATTGATGAAGGATGATTGATGATTGATGATTGGGAACGATCTCGGCAAGGGCGTTCCTCCAATCATCAATCATCAATAATCGATAGTCAATCATTTGATCATTCCCGCAAAACCCATGAAGGCGAGCGTCAGCAGGCCGGCGGTGATCAGCGTGATCGGGGCGCCCTGCAGGGCCTCCGGCACATCGGCCAGGGCCAACTCCTCGCGGATCGCCGCCATGATGCAGATCGCGACGGTAAAGCCGATGCCGGTTCCTGTGCTGACGACAACCGCTGCAAGCAGATTGTTCGTGCCCCAGACGTCCAGGAACAGGCAGATGCCGAGAATCACACAATTAGTCGATATCAGAGGCAGATAAATCCCGAAGGCGTCATAGAGCGAAGGGAAGAACCGCCGCACGTACATCTCCACCAATTGCACGGCGCCGGCGATGATCACGATGTAGCAGATATACCGCGTGATTTCGAGGTGCAGGGGGGTGAGGACCCAGGCGTCCACCATCCAGGTCAGCGTGCCGCTCAGCGCCGTGACGAACGTGACCGCCAGACCCATGCCGAAGGCCCGGTCGATCCGGCCGGAGACGCCCAGATACGGGCAGGTCCCCAGGAACTTGGTGAACACGAAATTATTCACCAGGACGACCGACAAAAAACCCATGAGCAATGTCATGAATCGATCCATCTTGCGATTCCTTACGCAGTGGCCGGCTGTTGCGGCTCCGCCATCGGTTGAACCGCGGCGGCTTCGAGTTCCTCTTCGCTCACAGTCCGCTTGCGCGTCAGTACGTTGATCAGACCAAGGATCAGCCCGAGCGTGACGAAGGCGCCCACGGGCATCTGCAGGGCCAGCCAGGGAACGAACGCCGTGGGCATCACCGGGATGTCGAAGACGTGGCCGGTCGCGAGCAGCTCGCGGACGGCCGACAGGATGCACAGGGCCAGGGTGAAGCCCACCCCCATGCCGAGGCCGTCGAGAATACTTACCACGGGACCCGATTTGCTGGCACACGCCTCGGCACGGAAGATGATGATGCAGTTGACGATGATCAGCGGTACATACGCGCCGAGGATCTCGCTCATCTTCGGCAGGTAGGCCTTGAGGAACAGATCGCAGATCGTGACGAACGTGGCAATCGTCACGGTGAACATGATGATGCGCAGGTGCGGCTTGAGGATTTTGCGCATCAGGCTCACGACGAGATTGCTGCAGATCAGCACGAAAATCACGCTCAGGCCCATCGTCAACGCCGGTTTGACAGCCGTCGTGACGGCCAACGGCGGGCACATCCCGATCATCAGGCGAAAAGTTGGATTCTCGCGCCAGATCCCGGTAAAGAGCACTTTCGAGTAAAGCCCGGACGTGGAGCTGTCACTGGTTGTCATTGGCGATCAGCCCTTTCTCCTGCATCTGGCTCTTGATCTGAGTCAGGAACGTGTTGACGATCTCGACGACGGCCTGGCTGCTGACGGTCGCGCCGGTGATCGCGACGATCTGGGCATCCGCGACGGTGGGGTCGCCTGATTTGGCGAGCGTGAGTTGTTCGGCCGGGGCGCCGGCGTACTGCTTGCGGTAGTAGTCGGACTTGATCTGATCGCCGAAACCCGGCGTCTCGCTGCTGGCCAGCACGTTCATCCCCATGATCTTCTGGAAATCCTTGTCCACGGCGAGCACCAGCTCGACGGGACCGGCGAACCCGGTGCCGTGGGCGTTGAAACTCCAGCCGAGACGCTGCTTGTCGCCGGAGAGGACCTCGAAGATCTTCGCCTTCTCCTTCGCGCCGTCGGGCCGTTCCACCTGGATCTCCGCCTCGACGGGCTGGAAGATCTCCGCGCCGGGCAGCAGCGCCTTCGTGAGGTCGTTGAGCTTGGCGGCCTTGTTCTGCTCGATGCGGCCCGACAGAGCGGTGTTCGTCATGGCGATCAGAAGGCCGAAGCAGAACGAGCTGGCGAGGAGCAACCAACTTTCCTGGAGGAAGTACTTCAGCTTAGCCATGCGGTACTCCTCCCACAGGGACCGGCTGGAGGAACATGTCGATCAGCGGCCGGACGCTGTTGGCCAAGAGGACCGCGTACATGAAGCCTTCGGGGTATTCTCCGGCGATCCGCACGAGCATCGTGAAGCCGCCGATGAGGACGCCAAAGATCCACTGGCCGCGCACGGTCAGCGGGGCGGTCACCGGATCGGTGGCGATGAAGAAAGCCCCTAACAACAGAGCCCCGCTGGTCAGGTGATAGAGGGGCGGGACATATTTGTCGGGACTGACAAGATAAGCGACGGCGGCGAACACAAACGCCGAGACCAAGACGGCCAGCGGGATATGGATGCTGATAATCCTGCGGACCACCAGGTACAAGCCGCCCACCAGCAGGGCGAGGGCCCCGGTCTCGCCGAGCGAGCCGGCCTCCTCGCCGAGCAGGTTCGGCCAAAACGGATGCCGCTCGTTGTAGATGCGGGCGCCGTTCTCGTCCTTGATCGCCGTCTTGCTCCAGGCCAGCGGCGTGGCCTGGGTCCGGATGTCCATGATGTTGTTCGTCGGTGCGACCATGGGCAGGGCGGGATCGATCCGGGCCGGGACCGTCCACGTGGTCATCAGGATGCCGAAAGACGCCGTCAGAAATGCCCGGCCTGCCATGGCGGGATTGAAGATATTGGCCCCCAGACCGCCGAAGACCATCTTGCCGATGGCGATGGCGAACACCGCCCCCATGGCAGCGGTCCAGAGCGGCAGGGCGGGCGGCAGCGAGAGCGCCAGGATCACGCCGGTGACCACGGCACTGAGGTCGCCCAGGGAGTTGGGCCGGCGGCGGAGCACGTTGCACGTGGATTCGGTGGCCAGGCAGGCCAGGACCGAGACCCCGATCAGCAGCAGTCCGTGGAGCCGGAAACACAGGCCCGCCACGAGGACCGCCGGGACCAAACCCAGGACCACCTCCAGCATGATCCGCCGCGTCGAGAGCGCCTTGCGGATATGCGGGGCAAACGCAACGCTGAGGTCTTGGGGCACCGATTCGATCATCCGTATTCCTTGACGCTCACGCGGGCATTTTCTTCTTTTGCCGAGCGAGATAGATCTTGCCCATCTTGATGTAGCCGGTCAGGTCGACGTTCGACGGGCAGACATAGCTGCAGCAGCCGCATTCGATGCAGGCCGTGACGTGGTATTTCACCGCCAGGTCCATGCGATTGCTCTTGACGGCGTGCGCGATTCTCGTCGGGCTCAGATGCTCCGGGCAGGCCCGCAGGCAGCGGCCACAGCGGATACATGCGGTCTGATGGGGCGTCTTGCCGACTTGCCGGGCGGTCAGAACGGCCGCGGGTCTTCGTGCTCGGCGTGTTCAAAGCGGCGACGGCCAGGCCCATCATGGGGCCGCCGAGCACGGCCCGGGCACTGTCCTTCTCCAGACCGCCGCAGTGGTCGATCAGGGCTTGGACGGGCGTTCCGATAGGGACGTAGTAGTTGCCGGGCCGGGCGATGCCTTCGCCCGTGACGGTCACCACACGGTGCGTCAGAGGCCGACCGTTGACTACGGCATCGGCCAGCGCCGCAACCGTTGCCACGTTGCTGACGACCACGCCGATAGCGGGGGGAATTCCGCCGGTGGGTACGATCTTTTGTAGGACAGCCCGAATAAGCTGCCGCTCACCGCCCTGCGGATACTTCGTCTTGACGCGGACAACCGTGATTTGTGAACTCAGGCCCAGTTTCTGCAGCGAGGCGGTCACCTGCTCGATGGCTTGAGGCTTATTGTCCTCAAGGGCGAAGAAGACCTTCGAGGCCCCACAGGCCCGCTGGGCAAGTTGGATGCCGGTGAGGACCTGGTCCGTCCATTCGAGCATCACCCGATAGTCGCACGTGATGTACGGCTCGCATTCACAGCCATTGACGATGAGGGTCTCTTTCGGGGTCTTGGCGTCGGGCTGAAGCTTGACGCTGGTGGGAAAGCCCGCACCGCCCATGCCGACGATCCCTGCCTCACGGACGGCCTGGCAGATCTGTTCCGGCGGGTACGCGGCCGGATCGAAGTCCGGGGGCCGCACGAAGGAGGGCCCCGTGGGCGGGATATCGGACTGCGTCTCGATGAGGATGGCCGGGCTGCGTCCCAGGACCGGATGCGGCTGCAAGGCGATGTCTCTGACCTTGCCGGCCACGGGCGCATGGACCGGCGCGCCGATGAAGGCCTGACAGTCGCCGATTTTCTGTCCCGCTTGCACCGCCTCGCCCTTCTTGACGAGGGGCTGGGCGGGCGCCCCGATGTGCTGGCTCAGGAGCAGCGCGAGCTCTTTCGCGGAGGGGCCAGGCTCAATCGCCCTGTCCTCGGTGAGATGTTTGCCCTCCGGCGGATGCACCCCTCCGGCGAAAGAGGCGTTGTCATTTGTCAAGAGGAACATGGTCCTCACGCACCGTCACAATGGTCCGGCAGGGGCGAAGAATTGTTCGCGTGCGCGGGCGAAGGATGATTCGCCCCTACCATCCGGGAAAACTATGAGTATAATACTCCCCACGATGATTGCAAGAAAAAACATCGCCCGATGCGCCGCGTGTGCGACTACGTTTTGTCGGCTCCGTCTGGTCCCCCTGTCATCCTGAGCGACAGCGAAGGATCTGGGCCAAGCACAAGAACAGACGCCTGTTCTATTTGCCGGCCAGATGCTTCGCTTTGCTCAGCAGGACAAACGCGGGTGGGTGCCCCACGAAAATTAGTCGCACACTGCGTCGCTCGAACGGGCGGCGCATTCAGGAGTGTCTGTTGTGACAAGAAGACTATCGTTCGCGTCCCTACGGGCGAATGATTATTCGCCCCTACTGGGACTGGTTTTAGTGCTGTTGTCGGGTTGCACGGTCAATCCCATCACGGGCAATGAAGAGCTGATGTTCTTCTCGCCGGACAAGGACGTCGAGCTCGGGCGCAAGTACGCTCCTCTCGTGGTAAAGGAACTGGGTGGCCTGATGCCGGAGGAGGGCCTGCAAAGCTATCTCAACCGGATCGGCCAGCGTCTCGCCGGTTTTTGTCAGCGGCCCGACCTGGCCTACCATTTCGCCGCCGTGGAGGAGGGCGGGGCCAACGCCCTCGCTGTGCCGGGCGGCTACATCTACATCACGCGGGACCTGCTCAAGGAACTCAAGACGGAAGCCCAGTTGGCGGCGGTCCTGAGCCACGAGATCGGGCACGTGGTGGCCCGCGACACGCTCGTGGCCATGAGCGAGCAGATCGGCATGACGGCGCTGGTGATCGCCGCGCAGGCCGGCGGATCCGCGGACCTGGCCCGGGGGTCCAGTTTTGTCGCCGCCGTGCTGAGTCTGCAATACAGCCGGGACGACGAAAAGGAGGCGGATCTCGCGGGTCTGTCCTACATGACCCAGGCGGGCTATGACCCCAATGGCATGGTCGAGACCATGCAGATCCTGGAAAAGCTCTACACGGTCCGCCCGATCGAGTTCTTCTCCACCCACCCGAACCCGGAAAGCCGCATCGCCTACCTTCAGGAGCGCATCGCCCGGCGGTATGCCTCTCTCGGAGAGTTGAAGAAGGGACAGGAGGAATACGCGGAAAAAGTCCTTGTCCCGCTGAACGAGCGGAAGAAACGCTTCAACGTGCCGCCCCAGGAGACGGCAGTGAATTGATGAAGGACAATGGATGACGGATGGTTGCAGGCGGAGCGGACCGTCCGAATCATCCATCCTCCATTATCAATAATCAATGGTCACCTACTGCTGGCCCAGGCGGGCTTTTCTCTTCGCCTCGGTGGCACTATGCTTGCACTTCGGGCAGCGGTCCTCGAAATCCGCCGGAACGCTGTTGGCGAAGAAGACCTCGCCGCACTTCTCACACTTGAAGGCCTTGCGGACGGCATCCTGCCCGCACTTCTGGCATTTCAGAGGCATCGCGACCGGGATCGGCGACGGGTTGGCCTTGGCCTTCTCCTCCAGCTCCCGGTAGTATTGCTTCTCGCCCATCTCGTAGCTCTGATTGCACTTGGCGCACTTGACCCAGATCATCTGTGAATCGGCGATGCTGTTGATGCCGGCGCCGCCTTTGCCGCGTCGGGATACGAACACCACGATGGCGCCGAGAATGCAGATGGCAATGACGACGGCATAGATCGTATTTTTCATAGCGTACCTCCCAAGATGTATGACTTACGACTCATTTTCTACGAGCACCGACGGCGCCGCGTCCACCCCTGCGGCGTGGTCTATCCATTGGCCATCATAAATCAGAAATCACAAATAGCAAATCATAAATCCTCATGTCCCCTGGCTCGGTCGGGCGCTGCTTGCCGCGCGCGGCGCAGGGCCGGCCCACTGCAGGATGCGGGCAGGCTCTTCCGGAAAGCCGGTTCGGGCGGACAGGTAGGCGGATTCGAGCACGGCCATGGTTCGGAGGTTCTCGCCGCCGCTGCTGACCAGGGGGAACTGCTCCGGGTCCCGCAAGCTGCGGGCGAAGCTCGACAGCAGCCGTTCCGTCGCGACCTGCGGGGGCTCATCGTATTGCCGCTTCCAATCGTTCCGGCCGTCGCGTGTCCGGAGCTCGACCTGGTCCTCGGTGACGGTCAGGAGGGCCTCTTTGGCGCGGACCTCGATCCAGACCCGGTGCGGCCCGGTTTCGTTGCGCCGGGTCGCGACGACGCTGCCCATCAGGGCATCGTTGAACCGCAGGCACACCACGGCCGTGTCTTCCGTCAGGTAGAGCCGCTGTTGCTTGTCCGGGGCCTGGTTGGTCTGGAGAGCGTAGACCTGCTCCGGGAGGGGGAAACTCAGGAGCAGTTGATCGAAGAGTTGGTAGCAGTCGTGCAGCAGCACGCCGCCGCCGGCGAGCTTGGGATCGGCGCGCCAGCCGGGCGGGTCGGCAGCGCCGAAGCTGCACGAAGCCGCCATGAGAAATACATGCTCGAGCCGGCCTTGGGCGATCATCTCGCGCAGGGCCTGGAAACTGCTCTGGAACCGCGCTGGGTTGGCCACCGCCAGCCGCACGCCCTCGCTTTCCGCCAGTCGCACGCATTCGCGCGACTCTTCAAAGGTTCGCCCGAGCGGCGCCGTCTTCAGAACGTGGAACTTCTTCTTGAGCGCGGTCTTCAGTTGCTCATCACAGGTATGGGTCTCGGCCGCCACCAGCAGACAATCGAGCTGATTCTGCACGATAAGCTGGCGATAGTCGCTATAGGCCTGGCAGTGATGCTCCGCTGCGGCTTTTTCAGCTTTCTGCGGGTCCAGATCGGCCACGGCCTGGATCTGAAAGCAGCCGGTCGCGGCCGCTGCCTGGAGCAGATGCTGGCCGCTGTCGTTCAATCCCAGAACGGCCGCCGTTAATTTCCCCGCGTCCATAAATCGTAAATTCTATTGCCGGTTGCCGTTACGGTTCGGGATGATGAAGTGCTCGGGCACCGGGAACCGGGAGCACAGCAGCAGCACTTCCTTACCGACCTCTTCGATCACGGATTCGTTATCGATGTTCTGTGCCACGCGGTGAATGAACGTCGCAATCTGCTGCGCTTCGGGCTCCTTCATCCCGCGCGTCGTGATGGCGGGGGTCCCCAGGCGCAGGCCGCTCGGATTGAGCGGCGGGGCCGTGTCGCCCGGCACCGTGTTGTAGTTCGTGACGATCCGGGCCCGGTCCAGGGCCTTGGCCAGCTTCCTGCCGGGGATCCCCTTGTTACGAAGGTCGATCAGCATCAGATGATTATCGGTCCCGCCGGAGACGAGATTGAACCCGTATTCGAGCAATTTCTCGGCCAGGGCTTTGGCGTTTTTGACGATCTGCCTGGCATAGGCCACGAACTCCGGCGTATCCGCCTCGGCCAGCGCCACGGCGATGGCCGTGAGCGTGTGCATGTGCGGGCCACCCTGCAGGCCGGGAAAGACCGCCCGATCCACCTTGTCGGCGTGCTCCGCCCGGCACAGCAACATGCCGCCCCGCGGGCCCCGCAGGGTTTTATGGGTCGTGGTCGAGACGATGTCCGCGTAGGGCACGGGGCTCTTGTGGATGCCCGCGACCACGAGGCCCGCGATGTGGGCGATGTCGCTGACGTGATACGCCCCGACCTCTTTGGCGATCTGGCCGAAGATCTCGAAGTCGATCATTCTGGGATAGGCGGTGGCCCCGGAGATGATGACTTTGGGGTGATGCTTCTTGGCCAGATCGCGGATCTTGTCGTAATCGAGCCGGCCGGTTTCGGCGTTGATTTCGTAAGAGACCGAGTGGTAGAACTTGCTGGTCAGCGACACCTTCCAGCCGTGGGTCAGGTGACCGCCGTGGACCAGGGACATTCCCATAATTGTGTCGTGCGGCTCGATGAGAGCGGCGTAAGCGGCCATGTTCGCCACCGAGCCGGAGTAGGGTTGCACGTTGGCGTGGTCGGCTTTGAATACCTTCTTGGCACGGTCCTGGGCCACCTTTTCGATCAGATCGGTGACCTGCTGGCCCTCATAGTAGCGTTTGCCGGGGTAGCCTTCCGCGTACTTGTTCGTCAGACAGCTTGCGGTGGCCGTCATGACGGCATGGGACACGTAATTCTCGGAGGGAATCAGGCGGATCGAGCCGCTTTGTCGTGCTTCCTCCTGTCGAATCAACTCGTATATCTGCGGATCGTACTGCTCGAGGGCTGTCCTCATACGGATTTTCTCCAGAACGGACCCATACTATGAGACTCCGGCCGGGGGCCTCCCTGGCGCGGCGACCATCCCGGAATCCCTTATAGCACGGCCCCGATTCGCGTACAAGCATTTATTCGTTGACAGGATTGGGCCGAAGACTACGATGAAAGTGATCCATCATTGGCCAAGATAAGCACTTAA
This sequence comes from Planctomycetota bacterium, assembly GCA_023481165.1. Taxonomy (GTDB): domain Bacteria; phylum Planctomycetota; class Phycisphaerae; order Sedimentisphaerales; family Anaerobacaceae; genus PLanc-01. Next base: position 27,587 of record JAMCWO010000248.1, read on the forward strand.
CGACATGATGCCTGAACCGGATGCTCCAGCTCAAGCGCAAGCCCGAGCGCACTTCGAGAGAGCCCGCCAGGCGGCCGAGGCGGGGGAGTGTGACCGCGCCATCGACGCCTACCTGGAGGGCCTGCGGCTGGCGCCCGATGACGTCTCCGGTGGGCATATCGAGTTGCGGGTTCTCGCCTTGCAGAGATTGGGGCGGGGCGGGGCCAAACCGGCGGCCGAGGAGGTGCAGCAGCGGCTCTCCGAGGGGGGCAGTCCCCTCGATCGCATGCTCAATGCCGAGTACCTGCTCGCGAAGGACCCGGAACACCTCGCCTACGGGGAGGCTGTCCTGAAGGCGGCCGTGGCCGGGCGCTATAAAGAGGCGGCCCGCTGGATCGCGGACCTGATGTTCCTGGCCAACAACAATGCCAAAAAGCCCCAGATCGAGCTATACGTTCTGCTGAAGGATGCCTACCGTGCCATCGGGCAGTACAACCGTGCGGCGTCCGCCTGCCAGCGGGCGATTCTCCTGGCGCCGCGAGACAAAACATTACTGAAAGACCTGAAGCGACTGAGAGCCAAGCTCAGTCCCGCCGCGCGCCCGCCAGCGCCACGCGCGACGCCGCAGGCGACTGAGACCGAGGCGGAAAGTCCCGCGGCCCAGGATGAGTTTGCTGACAGGAAGAAGGCGGAAGCGGTGGTCACCGGTGCGGCGGACGCCCAGGGTCTGGCCGAGGCCAGGTCCTTCTTCGCCCAAGCCCGCGCCGCCGCCGAAAAGAAGCAGTACGACTTCGCGATCGATATGTACCTGGACGGGCTGATGCGGGCCCCGGATGCCCTGGAGGAGGGTCACTTGCCGCTGTGCGAGCTGGGTTTGCAGCGGCGGGGCCAGGGTGGCAAGAAACCCTCCATGATGGATCGGGTCAGGCGGATGCGCGGCAAGACCGCCCTGGAGCAGATGCTTAACGCCGAGTATCTCTACGTCAAGGACCCGGACAACATGGCCTATGCGGAGGCCATGCTCAAGGCGGCCATTGACGGCGGCTTCCGGAAGACGGCCCATTGGGTTGCCAACCTGATCTTTCAGATGAACAACGCGGTGGCAAAGCCCTCGGTTCACACGTATCTGGTGCTGAAGGACTCCTACAAGGCCCTGGGCCAGTATGACAAGGCGGTGGCGGCCTGCCAGCGGGCCAGTCGCATGCGGCCGGAGGATAAGGATCTGGCGGATGAGTGCAAGAACCTCTCCGCCGAACTGGCGATGTCCAAGGGCAAGTACGATGGCGACGGCGATTTCCGCCAGTCGATCCGTGACCGGGAGGCACAGGCCAAGCTGTACGCTCAGGATCGGGTCATCAAGACCCAGGACTACCGCCTGTCCGCCGTCGAGGAGGCGCGCAAGGAGTATGCCCGCGCGCCGGAGCTGCCGAAGAATCTCTTCAATCTGACCGACGCCCTGGCGGGGCTGGAGACGGATGAGGCGGAAAACGAGGCGATCCAGTTGCTGGAGCAGGCCTACGTCGGCCGACACAACTTCAATTTCCGAGAGCGGGCGGGGCTGCTACAGATCGGCCAACTCAAGCGCAGGCTGCGGGAGGTCCGCAGGCAGCTTGAGACCCAGCCCGAAAGTGTCGAGGCCAAGAGCCGCATGGCCGAGTTGACGGCCAAGCTTAACGATACAGAGTTGGAGCACTATCGCCTGTGCGTGGAGAACTACCCCACAGATTTGAGCCACAAATACGAATACGCCCAGCGGCTGCTGCTCCAGCAGCGGTACAATGAGGCCATCCCCCTGTTCCAGGAGGCGCAGCGGGACCCCCGGCGCAAGGTAGCCGCCATGGACAGGATCGGCTCTTGCTTCTTCCTGAAGGGTTGGTATGCTGACGCCATCGACGTCTTCACCCAAGCCATCGCCGCGCACGAAATAAAAGATGATGGACTGGCCAAGGAACTGCGATATAATCTGGCCCGTGCGTACGAAGAGCAGGGCCAGAAGGAAAAGGCCCTGGAGATCTACCGGCGGATCGCGCAACTGGATTTCGGGTACAAAGACGTCAGCGCGAGGGTAGACCAGTTGCGGGCCGGCTCGGACCCGTCCGGACCGGGAGCCCCGGAGAAGACGTAGCCAACCTTTCAGTGAGCAGTGAACGATAAAAGACGAGTATTCAGGAGATCCCAGTGGCACATTCGTTGTCGGCGAAGAAAAGAGTTCGGCAGAACACCAGGCGCAAGACCCTCAATCGGTCGCGCCGCAGCCAGGTGAAGACCCAGATCAAGCATTTCGAGGCGGTATTGAGCAGCGGTGATGTGGCGAAGGCCGAGGAGCAGCTCCGAGCCACCGCCAAGAGATTGGACAAAGCGGGCACGACAAGCACGATGCACAAAAAAACCGCCGGCCGCAAGAAGTCCCGCTTGGCCAAGAAGCTCAATGCTCTGAAAGCCAAACAGGCCGCCGGATCGCAGCCCAAGCAAGCGTAGCGGGCGCACCAGGGCTTTGTGCCCTGTCTCGGATAACCATGAAGGTGACCAGATAATCAGCAGCACCTGATCGAACGGCAATTCGATCGGGTGCTGCTTCTTTGGGGAGAGCACGGATGCCTCAGGTCTACAAAAATCGGATTCTCAAGTTCCTCAAACGGGAGGAATACACGCCGCTGAAGCCGGCGCAGTTGGCCAAGGCGCTCGGAGTCGATGAAGACGCTTATCCGGCGTTCCAGACGGCGTTTGACGAGCTGCGCCAGGCCGGCCATGTGGTCGTCGGGGCCGGCAATGCCATCATGCTGCCCTCCATCGCCGGCCAAGTGGTGGGGCATTTTCGCCGCAATCCCAAGGGCTTTGGGTTCGTCGTCCCGCTGGAGCCGAACGCCCATGGCGACCTGTTCATTCCCCCGGACAGCACCGGCGATGCCATGACGGGCGATGTCGTGGTCGCCAAGGTCAATCGCAAGGGCCGGCGCGGCCCGGACGTCCGTCTGACAGGCGAGATCATCACCGTAATGGAACGGGCCAACAATCGATTCGTCGGCACCTTGATGCGCGGTCCGGATACCTGGCTGGTCCAGCCTGACGGCACATCGTTCATCGAACCGATCGCCGTGGAAGACATCACGGCCAAGAACGCCCGCGAGAAAGACAAGGTCGTCGTCGAGATTCTGTCCTATCCGACCGAGAAGCTCCTGGCCCGCGGGGTCATCATCGAGGTGCTGGGTCGAGCCGGCCAATACGAGACGGAGATTCGGTCCATCGTCCACCAGTACCACCTGCCGGGCGAGTTCGAGGACGAATGCCTGGAGCAGGCGCGGGCGGCCGCCGCGTTCTTCACGGGCCAGCCGGCGGAGGGCCGCGAGGACATCACCAACAAGGTGATCGTCACCATCGATCCGCCGGACGCGAAGGACTTCGACGACGCGATCAGCTTGGAGACCGATACCCACGGCAACTGGGTTCTGGGCGTCCATATCGCCGATGTCAGCCACTTCATCCCGCCAGGCTCGCCGCTGGATGAGGAGGCGAAGCAGCGCGGCAACACGGTCTATCTGCCCGGCAAGACGATCCCGATGCTGCCGGAAGTCCTCAGCAACGGCATTTGCAGCCTCCAGCCCGACCAGAGACGCTTCACGAAAAGCGCGTATATGACCTACGATGCGGATGCCCGTGTCATTTCCCGGCGGTACTCGAACAGCGTCATCCGCTCCTCGGCCCGGCTGACCTATGAGCAGACGGACCGGGTTTTGAAGGGCCACACAAAGGGCGTCAAGAAGCCGGTGATCGGACTGCTTCGGAACATGGAAGCCCTGGCCCGGCGAATCGAGGCCCGGCGCACCAAGGAAGGAATGCTCCATCTCGATCTGCCCGAGCCGGAGTTGGTATTCGACGAAGCGGGCCGGGTTGTTGATGCTCATCCGGCGGATACCAGCTATCCGCATACGATCATCGAGATGTTCATGGTCGAGGCCAACGAGGCGATCGCCTCTCTGCTGGATCGTCTGAATGTGCCCTTCATGCGGCGCATCCATCCGGACCCGGATATCCTGAGTCTGAAAAACATGGCCCGGCTGCTCAAGGCCATGGGCATCGCCATGCCGCGCAGCCCCGGCCGCCCGGATATTCAGGCGGTCCTGGATTACGTCAAAGGCACCGAGCAAGCCCTCGCCGTGAACATGGTGGTGCTCCGGAGTCTGGAGCGGGCCTTGTACGCCCCCACGAGCATTGGCCATTACGCTCTGGCCTCGCGGCACTACTGCCATTTCACCAGTCCGATCCGCCGCTATGCGGATCTGCTCGTTCACCGGCAGTTCCAATTCTATGTTGAAGACCGAGTCGAGGTAGCGAAACAGATCGCTGCCGGCCAGGACCTGTTCGCGACCGGCAAGCACATCACCTTCACGGAAGAGCGGGCCGACGACGCCGAGAAGGAACTGACGGAAGTCCTGATCCTGCAAATGCTCAGCAAGCACATCGGCGATGAGCTCCAGTGCGTCGTCACAGGCTTGACCGGCTTCGGCGTCTTCGCCCAGTCGGAGAAGTACGGCATCGAGGGCCTGATCAAGCTCGAAGACCTCGGCCCCGACCACTGGCGTTTCAACAAGCTTGCCCAATGTGTTGTTGGCGAACGTACCGGCGAGACGATCCATCTGGGCCGGCCGCTGCGCGTTTACATCGCCTCGGTGGATGTACCCTCGCGCAAGCTGAACGTGGTCCTGGTGGAGCCGCTGGGCCAAGGTCGCACGCAACGGACCCCGACAAAGGCAGAGCGCAGGGCCAAGCGTGCGCGCGGACCGAAATCAAAGAAGAGTCGGAGAAGATGAGGCAAGAGGGGGCTACGTCTGATAGTGTCGTCCCGGCCCCAAAGGTCTATATCGAAAGCTGTCTCTTGATCTGGCGAGCGAGCGAATCTCTGATCTCGGCGTGTCGAGGAACGGGGGCCTGTCTGCCGGTTCTGGTATTGGCATAGATGTCGTGCTTGCTGCCGTGGCGCTTCAGATAGCAGCCGTTCTCGATGAGGTCCCTTATCAGGGCGGCTCACTTCAAACCTCGACCCCTACCTCAGTGGACTCTGCTCCCTCCCGCTTCTCATCGGCGTTGTACGCTTCCAGCATCATGCGGTAGGCATCGGCGATGTTCTCTTTCAGCTCTTCGAGGGTCTCGCCCTGACTAAAAACCCCGGGGACCTCCTTCAGCCGTCCGACAACCCAACCATCATCTTGCCAGTACTCAAGAGTGAAAAAACGCTTCATCCCGCGGTTCCTTCTTGTGTTCTACCGATACTCCAGTCGCATCTGTGCTGACACATTCCCAAACCGCATCCTATCAAATTCGTATAACTTATACAAGGCGCAGGGGGGAGGACTGTCGTACCCACCTACCATGGAAGGCTTTGCATCCACTTCGGCGGATTCCGCGTTTTCTTGACAGAGGTGGGGGATTTTGCCATACTGGCCCCGGTGCCGGACAAATTCGGTAGAAAGAAGAGATAACAGGATGGCTCTCGACAAGGTAACCAAGTTTCTCATCAAGATCTTCGGCTCGCGGAACGAGCGGCTGGTGAAGGGATACATGCGGACCGCCCTGGAGGCGGGACCTTATGAGCAAGAGCTTCAGCAGCTCAGCGATGAGGCATTGCAGGCCAAAACCGCCGAGTTCAAGGCGGCATTGGCGGGCGGCCGGAGGCCTGAAGATATTCTGCCCGAGGCGTTCGCCGTCGTGCGCGAGGCCGCCCGGCGCCACGTCAACATGCGGCACTTCGACGTGCAGCTCATCGGCGGCCAGGTCCTGTACGAGGGCAAGATTGCGGAAATGGCGACGGGCGAAGGCAAGACGCTGGTCGCTACGCTGGCGGTCTACCTTGTTCACCTTTCCGGGCGCCACGTTCATATCGTGACCGTCAATGACTACCTGGCCAAGCGCGACGCCGAGTGGATGGGGCCGATCTACCAGGCCCTGGGCCTGACCGTCGGCGCGATCCAGGCAGATATGGACACCTCCGGCGACGAGCGGCGCAACCAATACGCCTGCGACGTTACTTACGGCACCAACAACGAGTTCGGCTTCGACTACCTCCGCGACAACATGAAGACCTCGCTCGAGCAGATGGTGCAGGGCGATCTTCAGTACGCGATCATTGACGAGGTGGACTCGATTCTGATCGATGAGGCGCGGACGCCGCTGATCATTTCCGGTCCGGCGTTCGATGATGTCAGCCGGTACAAGAAGGCCGACCAAGTGGCCCGGCAGTTGGTTCAGCTTCAAAGCCCCTATGATCGGATCAAGGCCCAGATTGCTTCTGCGCAGAGCAAAGTTGACAGTGCCCCGGCGGAAATCTCGGAGGCCAAACGCGAGAAGGACAACGGGCGGCTGGAGAAAGCGCAAAAGGTTCTGGCCACGGCGGAGGCAGATCTGGAGGCGGCCAATGCGAAGCTGGCCCAGGCCATCCAGTACTATGAGGTCGAGTACGACCACAAGCAGGTCCGCCTGACGCACGAGGGAGAGAAGGCCGCCCAGGATATCGCGGGGATCGGCTCGTTCTATACGGGCGACAACGTGGGGTGGTCGCACCTAATCCAGCAGAGCCTGCGGGCCCACGTGGTCTTCGAGAAGGAGAAAGACTACGTGGCGATGGACAACAAGATCATCATCGTGGACGAGTTCACGGGCCGGCTCATGCACGGCCGCCAGTGGTCGGACGGTCTGCACCAGGCGGTCGAGGCCAAGGAAGGCGTCACGGTCAAGGAAGAGACGCAGACGCTCGCCACGATCACCCTCCAGAATTTCTTCAAACTTTACGATCAGATCGCCGGCATGACGGGCACCGCCGCCACCGAGGCCGACGAGTTCATGAAGATCTACAAGCTTGATGTAGTCGTCATCCCGACGAATATGCCGTGCATCCGCGACGATCAGGAGGACGTGATCTACAAGACGATGCAGGAGAAGTTCGACGCGATCGTCGAGGAGATCAATCGCATCAGCGCGGAGGGCCGGCCGGTTCTCGTGGGGACGATCAGCATCGAGAAGAGCGAGGCCCTTTCCGCCGCGTTGACGAAAAGGCATGGGCTGGAGCATGAGGTGCTCAACGCCAAGCAGCACGCGCGTGAGGCGCTGATTGTCGCCAAGGCCGGCCAGCAGCATCAGGCCCGGGATGGCAGTACGCGGGGCAATGTCACCATCGCGACCAACATGGCCGGCCGCGGCACCGATATCAAACTCGGTCCGGGCGTGGCCGAGATCGGCGGCCTGCACATCCTCGGCACCGAGCGGCACGAGGCTCGCCGGATCGACAACCAGTTGCGCGGCCGTTCCGGCCGGCAGGGCGACGCCGGGTCCAGCCAGTTCTTCCTGTGTTTCGACGACGACCTGATGCGGGTCTTCGCCCCCGAATGGACGGTCAAGGCCCTCTCCTGGATCGGCTGGGAAGAAGGCCAGCCCATCTACCACAAGCGGATCAGCAAGGGCATCGCCAAGGCCCAGAAGAAGGTCGAGGAACGGAACTTTGAAATCCGCAAGAGCCTGCTCGACTACGATGAGGTGATGGACTACCAGCGCAAGATCTTCTACGCGCGGCGGCGCGATCTGCTGGCCATGTTGGTC
>JAMCWO010000015.1 GCA_023481165.1 Planctomycetota bacterium
AGGTTGGGGGCGACCCCAAGTGCGGCGGATGCTCTGAACGAGGAGTTGTGAGTATGGTATCGCCCACGGTGGAGAAGAAAGTTGCGGCGCTGCTGGAGGTGCTCGACGCGGACGCTCGGCATCTGGAGAGCGCCCTGTCGCGGCTGGATCAACTGCGGTCTTCGCTGATCCGCCGAGAGAACTCCGCCCTGGAGCGGCTGCTGGGCGACATTCAGCAGCAGGCGGACGCCTATCGGGCGATTGAGCAGAAACGGCAGCAACGGCGCCGGGATTTGGCGCTGGACCTGGGTTGTACCGAAGGCGAGCTGACGCTCTCGCGGCTTCGCAAGGAGTTGACGGCGGCCACCTGCTCCGAGGCGCAGCGGCGCTTGGCCGCGGCGGTGGCGGACCGGCAGGCGCGGCTGCGCTCCCTGGCCGCCCAGGTCGGACGGGAGCACTCCCTGACGGCGCTGCTCCTGCGGGAAGCAGCGCGGTTCAACCAGTCGCTGCTGCGGGTCTTTCTCGGATCTGCCGGCCGGGGCTGCGCCACCTACGCCCCGACCGGGACAGCGCATCGTGACGCCGGCGCCGCCCTGATGAGCATGCAGTTTTGAAGGCTCCCCGATGCAGAACTTCGCGATAGGATTGAGCGGGTTGAACGCGGCCCAGGCGGCCTTGGAGATCGTCGGGAACAACGTCGCCAATGCCGCCACCGAAGGATACCACCGCCAGAGGATCGAGCTGACGCCGGCCGCGTATGGGGAGATCCCCGCCGGGGTGGACGTCGCCGGGGTCACGCGCATGGTCGATACGCTCCTGGAGGGCGAAATTCTGCGGCAGGAGTCCGCCTACGGCCAGGTCTCCCAGGAATTGTCCTTCTTGAGCACCGTGGAGGCCACGTTGGGAGAATTCTCCGACAGCGGCGGGCTGAACGCGACGATGGACACGTTCTTCGATTCCTTGCGGGCCCTGGCGGCCCATCCGTTGGAGCAGGTGCCGCGCACCGACGTCATCAGCACGGCCCAAGCCCTGACCGGCGAGTTCCGGCGGCTGGGTGCCTCTCTGGCGAGTCTGGCGGACCAGGTTACGCTGGAGGCCCAGAACACGGTGGACTCGATCAACCTGCTGGTCAGCCAGATCGCCGAGCTCAACGGCAAGATCCAGGCCGCCGAAATCGGTCCGGGTTTGGGGGAGGCCAACAATCTGCGCGATCAGCGGGACCGGATGATTGCGGACTTGGCCAAGCTCGTCGGGATCGAGACGATCCCGCGGGAGAATGGTGTGGTCGATGTCGCGGTGGCCGGCATTCCGGTCGTGACCGGAGCGATGGTGGTCGATCTGCGGCTTGACGTGTCCAGCGACGAGAGTCTTGTCGTGTCTGCCGATGGCGCCGCGAAGTCCAGCTTGGAGGTGGAAGGGGGGCGGTTGGGCGGTCTGCTGAGCCTGAAGAACGGGCTCCTCAAGGACATTCGTACTGATTTGGACACTCTCGCGAGAGCCGTGGTCAATGCCGTGAACCAGGTCCACGCCCAGGGCCTGGGCCCGGAGGGGTCGTTCCGAGAGCTGATCGGGTGGCCCCTGGGGACCGCGGGATTGGCGGACCTCCAGAGCCCCGTGACGGATGGGACTTTCTACATCCGGGTGACAAATACGGCGACCGGTGAGAGCCAACGGTACGCGGTGGACGTGGATGTCTCCGGGCCGACGCCGGACACGCCCGCCTCGATTGCCGACAGAATCAGCGCGCTCGACGGTCTCAAGGCGTCCATCACCTCTTCGAAACTGTACATTGCCGCCGAGGCGGGGTACACGTTCGACTTTAGTCCTGCGGTCCTGGCGGAGCCGATAATGCAGAACTTCACGGCTGTCTCCCCGCCGCCGGTGTCCGTCTCAGGTCTTTACACCGGCCAGGAGAACCACGTGTTCACCTTCACCGTGGCCGGCAGCGGGTCGGTTGGGAACGGCGCTCTGCAACTGAGCGTGGCAGATGAAGATGGGGAGATGGTCGGCACCCTGAATATCGGGACCGGCTATGCCGCCGGGGAGGCCATCGCGTTGGACAGCGGCCTGAAGATCGCCGTGGGTATGGGGGATCTGAATGCCGGCGACAGCTTCCAGGTCCAGGCCCTAGCGACGACCGACACCTCCGGCTTCCTGACCGCCGCCGGGATGAATGCGTTCTTCTCGGGCGATAGCGCCGGCAACATGCAGGTATGCCGCGAGATTCTCGATGCGCCGGACCGGATCGCCGCGGCGTTCGGGAGAGATCTGACGGATAACCTTGGCGCCCTGCGGCTGGCGGCGGTGCGGGACGAGATGGGGAGGGATCTGGCGGGGATGACGCCCGGGGAGTACTACCAGCGCATCGTGGCGGACCTCGGCCAGCAGGTGGCTTTGAAAGAGGCCCGTCAGGAGAACGTCGAGGCCGTGCGGCAGAACCTCCTCCAGCAGCGCGATGACCTCAGTGCCGTGAATATCAACGATGAGGCGGCCCAGATGCTCCTGCTCCAGCAGATGTTCCAAGCGGTCGCGAAGTATCTGAGCAGTCTGCAGACGACCATGACCGCGTTGATGGATGTGATGTAGCTGGACTATCGAGGAACAAGATTTTTCCTTCCTAAAGTAGGCCCAATGTCCATTTTGCAGAAGTCCAAATGTAGGAGACCCCGTGAGCGGATCATTGTCCAGCATCTATGAAAGCATCAGCTACGCCCTGCAACTGCACGGCAAGGCGATCACTGTGCTCCAGGAGCAGGCGTCCACGGGCGACCGGGTCAATCGAGGCTCCGATAGTCCCTCGGATGCGTACCGGATCCTCGCGTTGAACTCCCAGGACCGGTCCCTGGCGAGCTTCCAGGAGAATATCAACGACCTGATGGGTCGGCTGGAGGTGTCCTCCACGGTCGTCACGGACATGACCACCGAATTGGCGAATACCCGGACGCTCCTGACGCAGATCGTCGGCGGCATCTATACCGCGGATAGTCGCGAGAGACTCGCCGAGCAGATTGACAATACCCTGGAGCAGATGGTCTTGCTGGCCAACACGAAGCACGCGGGCCAATACCTTTTTGGCGGCAACAGCACGGGGTCTGCTCCCTATACGGTCGTGCGCGAAGGCGGCGAGATCACGCAGGTGATCTACCAGGGCAGCGGCGAGGCTCGGCAGGTGGGGGTGGGGCCCGGGCTGGAGGCCGCGGGCAGCTTTGTCGGGGATGAGGTTTTCCGCACCGAGGAGCGCGACGAGCCGGTCTTCTTCGGCTCCACCGGGGCCAAGGCAGGGACCGGGACCGCCAGCGTACAGGGGGACCTGTGGCTGACGGTCGAGTATGACGGCGCCAATTACCGCGTTTCCATCGATGATGGAGCCACGTTTGTCACGGTGCCCCCGGACGGCGACCCCAACCAGGCCGTCACCGATTCCCGGACGGGCCGCGTGCTGTATGTGGATACGACCGGGATCAACCAGACGGGTGTCGATCTGGTCCGCGTGCCGGGAACGCACGATGTCTTCAGCACGCTGATCGGCCTGCGGGATATGCTCAGGAACGGACGGGGCCTGGATGAGCAAGTGTTGATTGCAGATATCACCGAATGCGTGGCCGGCGTGGAGGAAATACGAAATCGGCTGGTGCAGGCGAACATCACGACCGGCTCTGAGATCGGATTTCTCAATACGCTCAAGCAAAACCTGGAAAACGTCCAGGGCGATACGCAGGATCAAACCGCGCGTTTGCAGCAGGCCGATGTCGCCCAGATCTCCATCGACCTCGCGCGCGAGCAGACGCTCTACCAGATGTCCCTGGCGGTCGCAGGCAAGTTGATGACGACCTCTTTGTTGGACTTCATCGAGTAGCCGTCGACTCCCCAATAGAGGCGATGGAATGAGGTAAGCATGGATGCAGCACGAACGAACGGGATGAGCAGGCCCAGGCACGCACGGCAGTACGAAGTCCTGCGCGAGTTGGGGGACTGCTACACCTCTCTCGGCCAGTACGGCCAAGCCCAGCAGTGCTATGAAAAGGCGGCGTCGCTCGGTCCCGATGAGCCGGGACCGTATGTCGGCCTCGGCGTGGCCGCCCTGCAAACGGACAAACTCGAAGACGCCGAGATCGCGTTCCGCGTGGCGTACCGGCTGGACCCGCAGTGCGCGAAAGCCTGCGCCGGCCTGGCACTGGTGGCCCAGCAGCGGCGGGACCTGTCGCAGGCCTTCGATTACTATATGAAATCGCTGGAGCTGGATACGGACAACATCATGGCCCTGCTGGGCCTGTTCCAAGTCTCCTGCGAGATGGGTTCTTTTGCCAAGGTGACCGGCTACCTGGAGGCTTACCTCCAGACGCATCCGGGCGACACCTCCGTGATGTTCGCGCTGGCCGCCTTATACATGAAGGACGGCCGGCTCGGGCTGTCGAAGGCGATGTTGGAGAAACTTCTGCTCCTCGATCCCGCTCACCGGGACGCCGCCAACTTGCTGGAGGAGGTCGAGCACACCCTGCGGATTTGAGATTGACGATTTATGATCGATGATTTGCTGGACCGGTTGCAGGAATTGCTGGAGCGGCAGTTGGCTCTGGTGCGGCAGGGCCGCTTGGAGGCGGCGCTGGAGTTGGGCGCGCAAACGGAGCCCTACGTGCGGCAAATCGCCGAGATTCGAGCCACCCAGACGGGTCGCGCCACCGATCGAGAGGAGCGTGTCCAACGGCTCTACGAGGACTTGTGTCTGGCCCTGATGGCGCAGCGGACGGAAGTCTCGGCCGCCTTGGATGCTCTCCGCCAAGGCCGGCGGGTCTTGGACGCATACTCAAGAACAGGCTCTCTCCGGCGATAATAACCAATGGTGGGCGATGGCCCGCGCTAATCGTAAATCATGAATCGTAAATCATAAATCCCGAAGGGGTGGATAAAGATGGCCGGCATACAACTGGGGGGCCTGTACACAGGCATCGACACGAATGCGTTGATCGCCCAGCTCATGACGCTCGAGCAGGCAACGCTCACTCGGTACCAGGCACGACAAAAGGTCCTGGACAGTCGGCAAAGCGCGATCCACGAGCTGGAGAGCAAGCTTCAGGCGCTCCGCACAGCGGCGGCGGCCCTGGCCGAGGGGGACGGGCTCCGCGCCTTTACGGTCGCCTCCAGCAATGAGAATGTTCTGACGGCGGAGGCGTCCAGCGGCGCCTTCGAGGGCACTCACACGGTCGTGATCAACCAGCTTGCCAATGCCGAGCGGTGGGTCCACACCGCCGGCGTGCAGTATGCGGAGGACCCTGTCGGGGCGGGCACGTTCATCTACTCCTACAATCACCGGGAGACGACGATCACCACCACGGCCGCTACGACGCTCAACGACCTGGTCGGGCTGATCAACAGCGATCCGAACCACCCCGGCGTGACGGCCAGCGTGCTGTACTACAACGGCGCCTACCATCTCATGCTCAACGGCCGCGACTCCGGCGTGGACTACGCCATCTCGGTCAATGCGAGCAACACGGAACTCTGGGAGGCCGCCTCCGCCCTGACCAAAGGCGCGGACGCGGCGGGCCTGACAACCAGGATCGTCGATCTGGCACAGTTCTCGGGTACGCTCGCGGGCGGCGAGTCCATTACCATCAGCGGCCAACAGCACGACGGCACGGCCGTCAGTCAGACGGTCGCCGTCACGGCGAACACCACGCTCGATCGGTTGATCCAGGAGATCAACGAGGCATTTGGCGGCACCGCGACGGCCACCCTGGATAGCGGCAAAATCCGGCTGACGGACAACACCTCCGGCGCCAGCCAGATGACCTTGGGCCTGACCTACAACGCCGGGTCCGGCGCCACCACGCTCAGTCTGCCGGCGTTCGCCGAGTCCATCCAGGGCGGAAGCACGACGGGAAGCCTGGCCGGTTTCACGACCGCCGACTTCACCAAGACGCAGTCGGCCCAGGATGCGCAGATCAAGGTGGATGGGTACCCCGCGGGCGCGGACGAGTGGATCACGCGCAGCTCGAATACGATCGACGATGTCCTTCAGGGCGTGACCCTGCACCTGCACGCGCCCGGGACCGTGCAGGTCGATCTGACGCGCGACATCGCGTCGGTCAAGACCAAGCTGGAGGCCATCGTGTCCGCCTATAACACGGCGATCTCCTTCTATCAGGAGAAGACCGCCTACAACGCCACCACCAGGGTCGCGGGCGTGCTGATGGGCGATTCGGTGATTTCCGGCGTGGCCGACCAGATCCGCACGGCGCTGATCCAGCAGGCCCAGGGTTTCGGCAACACTCTCGACCGCTACATTCTGCCGGGCCAGATCGGCCTGGCCGTCGACCGTGAGGGAAAACTGAGTCTGAACGCCGATGCCTTCGACAAGGCGCTCGCCGATGACTACGCGGGTGTGCTGGCCCTCATTGGAGCCGATAAGGCCGGTACCTCCGACAGCAACACGATCGCCTTCTACGGCGCTTCGAGCGCTCATACGATGGCGGGCACGTACAACGTGGAAGTAACCGTCGCCGGCGGGGTCGTCACGAGCGCCAGGATCAAAAGGGCCGACGAGGCCCAATACCGCGACGCCACCATCCAGGGCAACATGGTTATCGGCGACAACACGCTGGACGATAACGGCAATCCGTTGTACCCGGAAAACGGCCTGCAACTACGAATCGACCCCAGCCAGGATGGCACGTTTACGGCGACGGTGCGAGTCAAGCAGGGGTTCGCCGGAGCGCTGGAGGATGCCCTCGACCGTATCCTGGACGCGACGACCGGCAGTCTGCCCCTGGATCGCAAGCACATCGACGATCAGATCAAGCAGCTCCAGGATCGGATCACCGCCGAGCAGGACCGCCTCAAGCGCAAACAAGCCGTGCTCGTGGCCAAATTCGCCCGCCTGGAGCAGACCTTGGCCCTGCTCCAGAACCAGATGTCGGCCCTGGGGATGGCCAACACCAGCACCACCAGTCAGTAGGACGGGGGTGGGGCGGTCAACGCGGAACGGCCTTATAAGTCTTCGACATCCAGGTTCGCCTGATGAGTTTTGAGGAGCGAAACCGGTAATGCCAGCCCTCCTGTTCCTGGGTGCCATGTCTACGCTTGCGTAGACATGTTTGACCCGACGGGCAAGACATGCTTGCGCAAGCGTAAGCATGGCACCCCACTGTTGCCGAACTTGTCCGTTGAAACTCACAAGACGTCGTGCGAGGACGCACGACCTACGAAGAGAGCTGCACGCGTCCATTATCCAAATTGTTCGTTGAAACTCACCCGGTCGGCCGAGCGACTGGAATCCGCGCTCGTTTGCTTGCGCCAACTATTTCTGTGCCGCTCGCTTCTTCTGGCGGAGGCGATAGAGCATGGCGAGGACTTCGGCGACGGCCATGTACAGGGCTTCGGGGATGGGCTGGCCGGGCTTGATGGTGGCGTAGATGGCGCGGGCGATTTCGGGCCGCTGGACAATGGGTACGCCGTAAGAACGCCCGATCTTGACGATCCGCTCGGCCATGAGATCCGCGCCTTTGGCCAGGAGTACCGGCGCTTCCATCGTCTTGGCCTCGTAGCGCAGGGCCACCGCCACGTGCGTCGGGTTGACCAGAATGACGCTGGCCTTGGGCACCTCCTGGCGGAGCCGGCGCATCGACATCTCGACCTGGATGCGGCGGATGCGGGCCTTGATCTCGGGCGCGCCTTCCAGGTCCTTGCGCTCCTGCTTGACCTCCTGGCGGGTCATCTTGAGCTCCTGCAGGTGCTGCCATCTCTGATACAACGCATCCGCCAGTCCGATGACGGCAATGGCCAGACCCACGCGCAGGCCGAGGCCGAGAACGGTCTTGGCGATCGCGGCGACGATCTGGGCGGACCAGGCCCAGCGCAGGGCCGCCAGAGCCTGGAGCTTGTCGTTCAAGTACAGCCACATGATGAGGCCGACGAAGAACAGCTTGAGAATGGAGGCGAGCAGATGGACCCCCGACCGTTGGCTGAAGAGGTTCGGGACCGTATGGGCCGGATTGATGGCATTCCAGCGGAGCCGCAGGCCCGCCGGGCTGAAGGTCCATCCGCCCACGGCGGCGCTCGCCAGGACCCCGGCCGCCGACAGTGCCGCGAAGATGGGCAAAAGCACGACAATCACGTCGATCATGCTCTTGGCCCCCAGATGGAGGAACGCCGGGGCGTCGGAGAATGCTGTGACCGGGCCGGCCGCCAAACCTGACTCGACCTGGAGCTTGCACCAGCGCAGCAGACTCGGCGCCAGGACCGCGAGGCACAGCAGCAGCGCCAGCAGTGTCGCGGCCGCGGCCAATTCCTGGCTTTGAGGGACCTGGCCCTCTTCCCGTGATTTCTCCAGTCGTCGCGGGGTCGGTTGTTCTGTCTTTTCGGCAGCAGGCCGGTCAGCCATAGGAATTTATGATTTATGATTTACGATTCATGATTCAATTCATAAATCATAAATCTTAAATCGGTAGGAGCTTCGCCATCCACTCGGCCATTTCGGTCACGAAGCTGCCCATGAAGGGTATGAACACGGCCGCCAGGAACAGACCCAGGGCCGCCTGGATGGGCATGCCGATGAAGAAGATGTCCATTTCCGGAATCAGTCGGGCCAAGAGCGCCAAAGCGACCATCAGGAGCAGGAACGCCGCCAGCAGGGGGGCCGCC
>JAMCWO010000105.1 GCA_023481165.1 Planctomycetota bacterium
CATTCGTGGTTTAGCGGCGTGCCGCGCTCGCAGGCAACCTGGAAATGGAATCCGCCGCCCTTCTCGATCTGCCAGTGCATGCCCGTGCTCCGGTCGTCGAATCGCTGCAGCCGGTAGATGCCGAGATTGCCCACGCCCGTGCGCGGATCGGTCGTGTGGACCAGCGGCAACGTGAAGAAGGGGCCGCCATCGAGCGGCCAACATTTCAGCACGGGCAGTCGATCGAGCTGCGGCGGCTCGAAGACCTGTTCGAGAACCGGGCCGGTCCGCACGGTGCGCAGCCGTGCCCCGAGCAGGTTCCACAAACTCCGGCGGGCGGACCACACCGTGGCCACCGAGGGCGGCATCAGGCGCTGCGCCAGGTCCGCGACGCCACCGCCGATCTCCGCGGGCGGCCGGCCGAACGCCAGGATCACACGCTCGGGCGTGCCGAACAGATTGCTGACCAGCCGATAGGGCGAGCCTTTGACCCGCTCAAAGAGCAGGGCCGGCCCCCCGCCGGCCAGCACGCGGTGTTGAATGATCGTGATCTCCTGGTCGGGGTCCACCTCGCAGGCGACTCGGACCAGCTCGCCCCGTGCTTCCAGCAGGCTCAAGAAGGAACGCAGGTTGGTTATACTCATGCCGGGGACTCCCAGTTGCGGGTCGCCGGATGTCCCAGCACGGAGAGGACGCGGTCCAGGTAGGCATCCAACAGGTCCGCCATGGTGATGGTGGCCGGGTCCCGTCGGCCCATCTGGAAGAACGGCGGCGACAGCGGCATGATGATTCCGCCCGCGGCGGCCACCGCCGCGGCATTGTTCAGGTCGAGCAGCGTCCAGGGCGTTTCGCGCACGCACAGCACCAGTTTGCGCCCCTCTTTCAGATGACAATGGGCGGCGCGGGTGATCAGAGAATCGGTGATCCCGTGGGCGACCTTCGCCAGGGTGTTGGTGGAGCAGGGCAGAATGACCATGCCGCGCGTGGGAACGGAGCCGGAGGAAAGGGGAGCCGCCAAGTCCCGGTCCTCATAGACCTGCTCTGCCAGCGACGCCAAGCGGCCGAAGTCGCCGCACTCGCGGCGGAAAGCGTCCTGGCCCCACTCGCTGGCCACCAACGAGATCGGCCAAGGCGACTTGCGAAGGAGCAACTCAGCGGCGAAGGCGCCGCTGGCCCCGGTGACCGCCAGCACGAGGTTCACGGCAGGCCTCCCAACAAGGGGATGAGCGCACCGGCCGTGCTGGCAAGGGCAGACACCGGGAAAAACCGGACGGGCAATGGCAGACGCGGATAATAGGCGGCCACGAAGGCGCCCATCAACACGGTCAGCGGGAGCGCGGCGATCAGGCCGCCGCCGGTCCGGCGCCAAAGCGCCACCGCCAGGAAGGCGGCGACCGCGTGGACAAGGGCCGCTACCACCTGCGCACCCCGGCTGCCCAGAGCCACGGGAAGGCTGTGCACTCCGGTGCGCCGGTCGGACTCCAGGTCCTGCAGGGCGTAAATGATGTCGAAACCGCTGATCCACAGGAAGGTGAACGCGGCCAGGAACAGAATGGCCGGGTCTGCCGGGAGATGGCTGGTGACTGCCACGTAAGCGCCGAGCGGGCCCAACGCCAGCGCCAGCCCGATCCCGAAATGGCACAGGGCGGTGAAACGCTTGAGCAAAGAGTAGCCGATCAATACGAGTGCCGGAATCGGCGACAGACGCAGGCAAACCGGACCCAGGGCGGCACAGGCAAGCCCATAGACGAGCAGGCCCAGGAGCGCTACGGACCAGGCCTGAGCCGCCGTCATGCGGCCGCTGGGGAGCTCGCGGCCGGCGGTGCGCGGGTTCAGCAGGTCCAGCCGGCGGTCCAGAATCCGGTTCATCGCCATGCCCAGCGCGCGGGCGCCCAGCCCGGCCAGGGACACAAGCAGGAGAACGCCCACGGAGGGCATCCGGCCGCCGGCACCGATCCATGCCCCGGCGAACAGCAGCGGCAAGCTGAACAGGGTATGCTCCACCTTCACGAAGTTGGCCAAACGGCGCGGGAGACTTCCGGGCTCGCGGGGCCATCGCTCCAGCCCGCCCATGAGGCGCTCCGCGACAGCCTGCGAGACCGGTCGCAGATTGCGGTGCAGATCTTCCCGGCTCCCGTCGAGGGCCAGATCGCTGACGCCCTTGATGAGTGTGCAGGGGATACCGTGCCGGGCGGCCGCGTCGGCAATCGCGTGGCCCTCCATGTCCAACAGGTCGGCGGCGGCGGCCAGCCGGGTCCGGCGCGCGTCGCCGAACACAGGCTCGCTCACTGAAGTCAGACGCGCCGCGGGTAGATCGAAAAACGGGAGAAGGGGACATTCTACTTTTTCCTCCTCTGCCCTCGCCGCCGGATGATTCTCCGGCAAGAAAGTGGATTGTCCCCTTTCTTCTCCGGCTGAACGCAGAAGGAGCGCATCGCCGTCCGCGGCGCTCATGATGTGATAAACGCCGCCGGGCTCAAAGCCCGCGCGCAGCGCGCCGCAGACGCCCGCGTTGAAGAGGTGTTGGACCTTCTGGGTGGTCAGGATGTGCCGGGCGGCGGCCGCCGCGGCTGCGGGCCCCATCCCGGTGATGATCACGAAACCGGCCGGTCGCCGACGCCGCGCAGGAAACCAGTGCGTCTCGAATGGCGTATCGCCCAGCTTTTGCGCCTGCAGGGCGTCCAGCAAGGAGGCAGCCTCATCACGAGTGGCCACGAGCAGAGCGATCATTTTGCCACCCCCGCGGCCCGAGCCCTCTGCTCCAGCGCCGCCAGAGCCTTTCGTCCCGTTTCGCCCATGTCCACCGAGAAATCGGTGACGTACAGGGCGATGTGTTTGCGAATCACCTCATCGTCCATTTCAATAGCATGGCGGCGCACGTAGTCGGCGGTTCGCTGGGGCTCGGCGCGGGAGTGCTCAATGCCCTGCCGCAGCAGGCTGTCGAGCTCGGCGATGACCCTCTCCCCCAGCGTTCGACGCGCCATCAGGCAACCTAGGGGAATGGGCAGACCGGTCTCAGCCTCCCACCACTGGCCCAGGTCCGCCAGCCGGACCAGGCCGGCGTCCGCGAAGACGAAGCGGGACTCGTGGATCAGGATTCCGGCATCCGCCTCCTGCCGGCAAATCGCGTCGATAATGCGGTCATAGCGAACAAACAACTTCCGAGCCGTCGGCGGCGCCCAGAGTTGAAACAGCAGGTGGGCCGTGGTCCACGCGCCGGGAATGGCCACGCGTGCCTGCGCCAGGCGCTCCGGTGTCAGGGCGTGACTTGCCACGACCACGGGTCCGCAGCCGAAACCGAGGGCGGAACCGCTGTTGAGGCACTGGTAGACCTGGCGGACCTGCAGTGCGGCGGCGGTAGACATCTTGGTCAGGTCGTACCGGCCGGCAAGGGCCAGCTCGTTGAGGGTCTCAATGTCGTGCAGATGGACTTCGACCTGGTAACCGGCCGCTGCCCAGGCGCCCGCGGCCACATCGTGAAACATGAAGGTGTCGTTGGGACACGGTGAGAACCCCATGCTGATATTCATCATTCCGCCTGCCACTAATGCTCCCGTGGTTCTTCCGGAAAACCGTATTATCATTTCCTTGGGAGTCTCGTCAAGGAATTCGAGCAACTGTCAAGTTGGCGTGCAGGACGGCTGGCAGTGCCCGAATTGGCATTCCCGATTCGGCCGCCGGGTGCTGTTCACAGGCAGGCGGCGGGATTCGAAATTCCTATAAATTCTTGCACATTCGTGGTTTAGCGGCTATTGTCTCCATTCGCTCGCATCAAGCGGGGCGTCTGGTATGTTTTTTGCATGTAAGATTAGATTATGCGTAATTTGCTGAAAAAACTGTTCGTAGCGCATGCAGATTATTAAGGAGGCACGCAATTATGGCAGCGAAAGAATTGGCGTTTGACGTGGAAGCCCGGGCCAGTGGTGGGAGGCTGAGAGAAAAACTGGCGGCGGCGGTCAAAGCGACGCTCGGTCCGCGCGGCCGCAATGCCGTGATCGATAAGAGCTGGGGCGGCCCGACCGTAACGAAGGACGGCGTGACCGTCGCCGATGAAATCGATCTGACGGATAAGGCGGAGAACCTGGGGGCGAAGCTCGTAAAGCAAGCTGCCAGCAAGACTTCCAAGATTGCCGGCGACGGCACCACCACCGCGACAGTCCTGACCGAGGCCATTTTCAAGGAGGCCTACAAGAACCTGACGGCGGGCGCCGACGGCATGGCTCTCAAGCGCGGCATCGAGGCGGCGGCCAAGGCCGTGGTCGAGAAGCTCGCCGCTCTGGCCAAGCCGGTGGATATCGCCAAGGCCAATGAGATCATCAATGTGGCCTCCATCTCGGCCAACAACGACCGCGAGATCGGCAAGATCATGGCCGAGGCGTTTCAGCGGGTCGGCAAGGACGGTGTCATCACGGTCGAGGAAGCCAAGAGCTTCGAGACGAGCATCGAGTTCGTCGAGGGCATGCAGTTCGACCGCGGGTACCTGTCGCCGCACTTCGTGACCGACCCGGACAAGATGGTGTGCGAGCTGGAGAAGCCCTACATCCTCGTGTACGAAGAGAAGATCAGCAACGTGGCCAAGCTGATCCCCCTGCTGGAGAAGATCGCCCAAGGCAAGCGGCCCCTGCTGATCATCGCGGAAGACGTGGAGAGCGAGGCCCTGGCGATGCTCGTCGTCAACAAGCTCAAGGGCATTCTGAAGGTGGCGGCCGTCAAGGCCCCCGGCTACGGCGACCGGCGCAAGGCCATGCTCCAGGACATCGCTGTGCTGACCGGCGCTGAGCCCATCTTCAAAGATCTCGGCATCGAATTGGACAAAGTAACCGCCTCGCAACTCGGCCAGGCTCGCAAGGTGACGATCGACAACGATAACACGACGATCGTGGAAGGGGCCGGCAGCGAGGAGGCCATCAAGGGCCGGATCAAGCAGATCAAGGACGAGATCGAGACCACCACGAGCGATTACGACCGCGAGAAGCTCCAGGAGCGTCTGGCTAAGCTCGCCGGCGGCGTCGCCCAGATCAACGTCGGGGCCGCCACCGAAGCGGAGATGAAAGAGAAGAAGGCCCGCATCGAGGACGCCCTGCACGCGACGCGGGCCGCCATTGAGGAAGGTATCGTCCCGGGCGGCGGCGTGGCTTTGATCCGGTGCATCGGAGCCGCCCAGTCGGTCAAGCTCACCGGGGACGAGAAGACGGGCGCCGAGATCCTGATGCGGGCCCTGCGGATGCCCTGCTACTGGATCGCCTATAACGCCGGCGCCACGCCCAACCTGGTGGTCAACCGGGTGGCCGAGGGCAAGGACGCGTACGGCTACAACGCGGACACGGACACCTACGAGGACCTGGTGCAGGCCGGCGTGATCGACCCGGCCAAGGTGACCCGCATCGCCCTGCAAAATGCCGTGAGCATTGCGGGCCTGCTGCTGACCACCGACTGCCTCGTCACCGAGAAGCCCAGGAAGAAGGGAGAGATGGGTCCCGGCGGCCCGCACGGCCACGGCGGTGAAGAAGACATGGACATGATGTAAGCCGTGGTCGAGGAGCCCACGCATGACGCGTGTGCAACAAAGCAGTACGGGTGGGCCGGGACTGCGGCGGCTGTGGCTCAACGGTCTGGCGCGGAGCGTGCGGGTGTGGAGCGGTACGTGTTAGGGAGGCCGAAATGACGAAAACAGGATATAAACAATGGATCGCGGTGGGCGCGGTGGTGCTGAGCCTGCTGGTGGCCCTCTACATCGTGAGCGGCTGTCAGCAGGAGACGAAAGTCAGCGCCGCCTCGGACAAGCCGGTGGCCAAAGCCGCCTCCGCCGCGAAGGAGCTGACGAAAGATGAGCGGATGGGCTGGTGGCGCGACGCCCGGTTCGGGATGTTCATCCACTGGGGCCTGTACGCGGTGCCCGCCGGCACGTACAAGGGTGAGCGGATCAAAGGGATCGGCGAGTGGATCATGAACAATGCCAAGATCCCGGTGGCGGAGTATGAGAAGTTCGCCGCCCAGTTCAATCCCATCGGGTTCAACGCGAATGAATGGGTCCGCATCGCCAAGAACGCGGGCATGAAGTACATCGTCATCACGAGCAAGCATCACGATGGCTTCTGCCTGTGGGACTCGAAAGTCAGCAACTACGACATCATGGACGCCACGCCGTTCCAGCGCGACATCCTCAAAGAGCTCGCGGCGGCCTGCAAGAAGCAAGGCGTGAAGCTGTGCTTCTATCATTCGATCATGGACTGGCACCATCCGGACGCCCAAGCCCCCTTCTATCCGAACTATAATGATACGAACAAGTCCAACCCGAACTTCGACCGTTACGTCGAGAACTACATGAAGCCGCAGCTTGCCGAACTGGTGAAGAACTACGGCCCGCTGGGCGTGCTCTGGTTCGACGGCGAGTGGATCAAGGATTGGACCGAGCCCAAGGGTCAGGATCTATATAAATACGTCCGCGGCCTGCAGCCGTCGATCCTCATCAACAACCGCGTCGGCAAAGGCCGCCAAGGCATGGAAGGGCTGAGCAAGAGCGAGAAAGACGCGGGCGATTTCGGCACACCCGAGCAGCAGGTCCCGGCGACGGGTCTGCCCGGCGTGGACTGGGAAACCTGCATGACCATGAACGACACGTGGGGCTTCAAGTCCTACGATGACAACTGGAAATCGACGGAGCAGCTTATCCAGACGCTCGTCGATGTCGCCAGCAAAGGCGGCAACTTCCTGCTGAATGTCGGCCCCACCCCCGAGGGCCTGATCCCGGGGGCCAGCGTCGAGCGGCTCCAGGGGATGGGCCAGTGGATGGCCGTCAACAGCGAGAGCATTTACGGCACCACGGCCAGCCCGTTCGGCCGGCCCGAGTGGGGCCGCTGCACCGCCAAAGGCAACAAACACTATTTGCACGTGTTCCAATGGCCGGCGAATGGGAAGCTTACAGCGCCTCTGGCCGGCGCCACGGTCGAGCGGGCCTACCTGCTGGCCGACAAGAAAGCAAGGTTGGCCGTGACAACGAATGCAGATAAACTCACGATTTCGCTGCCCGAGAAGGCGCCCGATGCGATCGACAGCGTGGTTGTGCTCGTGCTGAAGAACAACTAAGGAATTGTCAGGAATACTTGTTGGAGAAGGAGTAACGCAGTATGGAACTCAGACCATTGGATGACAGAGTGGTGATCAAGCCGTCGGAAGCCCAGGAAAAGACCGCCGGGGGGATCTTCCTGCCGGATACGGCCAAGGAAAAGCCGATGATCGGCAAGATCCTGTGGGTGGGACCCGGCAAGATGCAGGAGGACGGCAAGCGCGCCGCCATGTCCGTCAAAAAGGGCGACGAGGTCATCTACGGCAAGTACATGGGCAACGAGATCGAGATCGAGGGCGCCAAGTACGTCATCGTCAAGGAAAGCGATCTGCTCGGCATCGTAGAGAAATAAGCAATAGGTGAGGACATAGATCATGGCAAAACAACTGATGTTTGATGATGCGGCACGCACCGAGTTGCGCGACGGCCTCAAGCAGTTGGCCGCCGCGGTGAAGGTCACGCTCGGTCCCACGGGCCGGAACGTGATTCTGCACAAGAGCTGGGGCTCGCCCCGGATCACCAAGGACGGCGTCTCGGTCAGCAAGGAGATCGAGCTGCCCGAGGCGTTCAAGAACATGGGCGCCAAGATGGTCAACGAGGTCGCCAACAAGACCTCGGACGTGGTCGGCGATGGGACGACGACTTCGATCGTGCTGGCCGAGGCCATCTACCTGGAGGGCCTCAAGCACGTGGCGGCCGGCGCCAACCCCATGTCGATCAATCGCGGCATCGGCAAGGCCACCGAGATCGCGGCCAGGTTCATCAAGGACGCCGGGGTCCCGGTCAAGGGCCACGATGATATCGCCAAAGTCGGCACGATCAGCGCCAACAACGACGCCTCCGTCGGCAAGATCCTCGCGGACGCCATGGAGAAGGTCGGCAAGGAAGGCGTGATCGAGATCGAAGAGGGCAAAGGCGTTGACAACGAGCTGACCCTCGTCGAAGGCATGCAGTTCGACCGGGGCTACATCTCTCCGTACTTCGTCACCGATCCCGAGACGCTGGAGACCGTGTTCGAGGATGCCTACATCCTGCTGCACGAAAAGAAAATCTCGAATGTCCGGGAGATGATCCCGTTGCTCGAAAAGATCGTGCAACTGGGCCGGCCCCTGCTGATCGTGGCCGAGGACGTCGAGGGCGAAGCGCTGGCGGCGCTGGTCATCAACCGGCTCCAGGGCGTGCTCAAGGTCTGCGCGGTCAAGGCCCCGGGCTTCGGCGACCGGCGCAAGGCCATGCTCCAGGACATCGCCATCCTGACCGGCGGCGAAGTCATTACGGAAGACCTTGGCATCAAGCTGGAAAACGGCGAGCTCTCCCAACTGGGCCAGGCCAAGAAGCTCGTGGTGACCAAAGACAACACCACGATCATCGAAGGCGCCGGCCGCAAGAAGGACGTGCAGGCCCGCTGCGACCAGATTCGCGCCCAGATCGAGAAGACCACCAGCGATTATGACCGCGAGAAGCTCCAGGAGCGTCTGGCCAAGCTGACCGGCGGCGTCGCCATCGTCAAGGCCGGCGCCCCCACGA
>JAMCWO010000331.1 GCA_023481165.1 Planctomycetota bacterium
AACGTTGTTTCCCAGGGGTACATGCTGGCGTCCGCCGCGCACCTGTACGTACCCACCGGACGCACGGCCCCCTGCGTCTTTGATCGGCGGACCGGCAAGGAGATTGGCACTTTGCCGGGGGCCGGGGCCAATGGTGCGGCGGGAGGCTGCTTTACCATCCTGGTGGATGACCTGGCGCTGTACAGCGCGGGCGAGGCCGGAGGTCTCCAGGCCGCGAGGCCTCAAGCCAAAGAGAAGGTCGTGTTTGCCGATGGGCTGAGAGTTGTCGCCGACGGCTCGATGAGCTACATTCTCACGCGGGATCGGCTCTACGCAGTGGATCGAGCCCACTGGCTGGAGCTGAGCCGCCTGCGGGCCAAGGCCAAGAAGACGCCCGCGGAGCAGGCGCGGATCGCGGAACTGGGCGGCACACGCAAGGACTACGTGAAGTGGGAGATCCCTTGTATGGACGGCGAAGAGTTGATCCTGGCCGGGGGCACAATCTTCGTCGGCGCGCTGGATCAGGTGAGGGCCTTCGATCCCCGGGACGGCAAGATTCTTTGGCGCGGCACAGTCCAGGGCAAGGCCCAGGGACTGGCCGCCAGCGACGGCCGACTCTACGTGAGCACGGATCAAGGCATGATTCACTGTTTCCAGCCCGGCACGCCGCCCGCCTCCGGACCACACACGTTCGAGTTCCTCGAAGCGGCCACGCCGGGCTCGCCATATCCGGCGGATGCCCAGTCGCCCCACTACGAGCGGGCGGCCCAGGCCGCGCTCCGGAGCGCGGGTACGACCAAGGGCTACTGCCTAGTACTGGGCGCCGGCGACGGGCGACTGCTCTATGAAATCGCCCGCCGGTCGCAATTCCAGGTGGTGGGCCTTGAGCCGGACGCCCAGCGCGTGGCCGAGGCCCGACGTCGGTTGGCCGAGGCGGGGCTGTACGGCGTCCGAGTTACGATCCACGAGGGTCCCGCCGCCAAGCTGCCTTTCCCGAGCTACTGGGCGAACCTGATCGTTGGCGGGGACACAGTCCTGGAGGGCACGGTGTCGCCCGCGGAGATCTACCGCGTGCTGCGGCCTTGTGGCGGTGGTCTTGTCCTGATCCTGCCGGGATCAGCCACCGAAGAGAACGTCACCCAGTGGAGTACTCCGGTCTTGACCGGCTGGAAGTTCCAGCGCGGAGCCGCGGGCTTAGTGGCAGCGCTCGCGCGCGGGCCGTTGCCGGGGGCCGGCGCTTGGTCGCACTTCTATGCCGACGCGGGCAACACAGCCTGCAGCGGCGACACACTGGCGCCGGGATCGGTGGACCTCCAGTGGTTTGGCCGGCCCGGCCCCCGTGGCATGCCCGACCGGCACGATAAGAATATGGCCCCCCTGTATAAGAACGGCCGTCTCTTTGTGCCCGGCGACAATTCCGTGGTAGCGGTCGATGCCTACAACGGCACGGTCCTCTGGGAGCGTGAGGTACCCCGCTCCCTGCGGTTGGGGGCCTTCAAGAATTGCAGCAGCATGGCCGCCACGGACGAGCGCCTGTACATCGCCTCCGGCGGCGACTGCCTGGCCCTGGAGGCGGGCTCCGGCGCGCTGGTCCGGACTCTCCCTATCCCGGCCGCACCCGACGGGACGGCCCGCGAGTGGGGCTATGTGGCCGTGACGGACGACCTGCTCCTTGGTAGCGCAACGCGCCCCGAGGCGGCCTTCCGCCAGCAGACCATTGACACGGAGGTGCTCATCTGGCGCGATTTCATGCCGGTGGTTTGCAGCGACTCGCTCTTCGCGCACGAGCGTGACTCGGGCCGGAGGCTCTGGGAGTATGTCCCGGAGCGCGGCGTGATCATCAATCCCACGATTGCCCTGGGCGGCGGCCGGGCTTATTTCGTCGAGAGCACCAGCCCCGGCACGCGCCGGGTGGCGGATGGGCGGATCAAGCTGCCGACACTCCTGCGCCAGGGCGCCGACCTGGTGGCGCTGGACCTGCGTACCGGCCAAGTCCAGTGGCGCCAGCCCGCCGGCCTGGAGACCATCGAGCACGTGCTCTTTCTGAGCTACGCCCGGGATCGGCTCGTGGCTGCCGGCACGAAGAACGTCACGACCCCAAGCGGCCGTCGCGTCCGCTACGAGCTGGCGGTCTTCGCGGCGGACACCGGCGCGCGGTTGTGGAGCCATACGCAGACGCCGGCCTCCGACCACATTCTCGAAGGACCGCACGGGGAGCAGGTGCAGCACCCGGCGATTGTCGGCGAAGTGATCTACGGCAACGGTTTCGCCTGCCAGTTGAGTACCGGCGCGCCGATCGAGGGCTGGAAATGGCAAAAGAGCAGCCAGTGCGGCACGCTCTCCACCTCGGCGGCCTGTGCGTTCAGCCGTTACGATAACCCGCGCATGTTCGACCTGAAGACCGGCCAATACACGGTCTTGACCCCGGAGGCCCGGTCCGGTTGCTGGATCAACATCCTCCCGGCCGGCGGTCTGATCCTGGTCCCCGAAGCCAGTGCCGGCTGCACCTGCGGCCATCCGATCCAGACCTCGCTGGCGTTCGTTCCACGCCGGGCCGAACCGTCGAACGTCACGCCCTGATCGAGGATGAGAATGAGAAGCCTGAAAAGTAAGGGGAAGAATCTCATGAATCATGACAATCGTATGACACTCACGCGGCGTCGATTCCTGGCACGGGGGGCAATGGCGGCAAGTGCGGTGGCGCTGCCCTGTTATATTCCGGCCTCCGCGCTGGGGCGGGGCAAAACCGTGGCGCCCAGCGACCGCATCGTGATGGGCGGCATCGGTATGGGCGGCCGCGGCTCCTACGATCTGGGTTATATGCTGACCGAGCCGGACGTGCAGTGGGTCGCCGTCTGCGATGTGCACAAAGGCCGCCGCGATGCGGCCAAGAACGTAGTGGACAAGAAATACGGCAATAAAGACTGTGCCGCGTACAGCGACCTGCGCCAGCTTCTGGCCGAACGGACGGATGTGGAGGCCGTGTTGATCGCCACGGGCGACCGCTGGCACGCGCTGGCTTCGGTTCTGGCCATGCGGGCGGGCAAGGATGTCTATTGTGAGAAGCCCGCCTGCTTGACCATGAGCCAGGGGCAGGCGGTGGTGGAGACCGCCCGCCGGTATGGCCGGATCTATCAAACCGGCGCCCAGCGGCTCAGCGAGCCGCATCATGTGTTTGCCATCGAAATGGCCCGCGCGGGCCGGTTGGGCCCGATTCATACCGCTTACGCCGACTGCCGTTGGCGCGACGGCTTGCGGCACGACTGGTTGCCGGCCCAGCCGCAGCCGCCCCAGGATGAGCTGGACTGGGATCTCTGGCTCGGTCCCTCTCCCTGGCGGCCTTACAATGCCGGTTATGTGAATGGCGGAGGATGGTATCACTATTACGATCTCGCTACCGATGTCGCGATGTGGGGCGCCCACACGGTGGCCCAGTGCCTCGCCGGACTCGATATGGCGAACGTGTCCGCCATCGAGTTCGAGTATGCGGGACCCGATGCGACGATGGTGACGCGTTTATCCAGCGGCGTAAGACTGGTTCTGTTCCGGGTCGCCGGCTCGGTCTGGGACCCCTGCCAGTACTGGCACGGCGCCTGCGGCGAGCGGTTCGAGGGTCCGCAAGGATGGGCCGCGGCCGCCGACGGCTATTCCGCACCCGAGGTCTCCGCGCCGGCGCTGATGCGCGAGTACGAGAAAGTGCTGGCGGACTACTCGGCCCGCACCCAGCGGCCCTTGAATCATGTCCGGGATTTCCTGGACTGCATCCGGTCGCGCCGGCCTGCGGTGGCGAATCCGGAGGTCATGTGCCGGTCCATGAACATCTGCCTGGCGGCCGACATCTGCGAGCAGTTGCAGCGCAACCTGAAGTTCGATCTGGGCCGGGCGGAGTTTGTCGGCGACCCGGAAGCCAACCGGCTGCGCTCCCGCGCGATGCGCGTGCCGTATACGATCTAATTTCTTGCGACGGTCCGCTTGACCAGCTCTATGCCCTTGCCCGTTCCCAGATTGCGGGAATATTGCTTGTCCGTCGCGTTGTTCCAGTGTTCATAGACCCCCTGACTGGCCAGACGAGCCACGTGCCCCTGGTGATCGGGATCGTAGAACGTGCCCGAGGGCGGGTTGTCCGCCAGGGCCGCCTCGACCAGATAATCGTTCGTGCCGCTCTGGTGGGGCGCATCGTCCCACTCGGCCCAGAGAAAATCGAAGCCGACGGAATCGATGGCCACCGGGTCCTGGGAGACAAACAGGCTCGAGGTCCAGTCTCCGTTGAACGGCGGGCTGTTCCACTTCCTCGGCGCCGATTCCTTCGCATGTTTGCCGGCGTAAAGCCCGTCGATCATGTACAGCAGCGTCTTGCCCCCCAGTTGCTTATGTCCCATGAGGTCCACCAGCGGCCGATAATGCCCCATCCCGGGCGTGTTGAACGGAAGATCCTTGTGCAGATCGTAGTAATCCGTGATGCGCGCGGGCTTGCGGACCAGGGACCCGTAGTGGTTCTTGGCGCAGAGCGTGACGCCGGCCATGTCGCCGTGGCTCTTGAGATTGGCCAGATTGATCAGGTATTCGGCCTCGACGTAGCACGTGGGCACATAGTCCGTCTTCGCTCCCGCCGCCGCCGGCGTGCTCCAGTAGAGTGGCACCGACGACGGCCGGGCGGCCGTGCGCCCGAACCGGCCCAGGTATTCCAGGTACTGAACCTTCGGGAACTGCTGGTGACACATATCATAGAACTCGTTGGGGAAGTAGCACAGCGTGTCGCCGACCGTGATGTCCGCCTCGTTCACGCCCGCTTTGCCCACCAGTTGCCGCAGCAAGGCAATGATCATCTGCGGCGCGGTGTTCATGTAATCCGCGCTCCTCAGATTGTACTCGGCGAGGGTGGGCGTCGCGCTGCTGTTCCAGATTCGGATGCACCCGACGTAATTCACCTTGACGACAATCTTCTCGCCGGCTTTGTATCCGACGTCCCCTTTGCCGCGCATCTTATTGAAATACTTGAACAGCGCATCCCAGGCGGCCGCATCGCTGGACTGGCCGCTGAGCCCCTGCAGGGCTCTGCTCATCATCCCATCGACCGCCTCCTGATTCGTGTGGCTGCTTTCCCACCAATGGCCATTCCCCGGACCGGCCCAATCTGTTGCCTCCGGATCATGCACCCACACTACGCGGCCGGGATGAATCCCCTTGGCCTCTCCTATCGGGGCATTGGCGGTTGGCTCGTCGGCGCGGAGCACTGGTTCCGTTGTAGCGTTCAGCGCGAACCACACCGATCCAACGCTGACGGCAATCAGCACCGCGCACAGCACATAGCGCGATTGGGCCAGACAGTGCTTCGCACGGCGCATAAACATGATCGAGCCGAGCGTTCCGGCGAGCCACATGACAAAGCCGGACGCCAGCGGAAAAGCCGCCCGCTGGCAGGGATACGCGGCCCGCGATGGCTTCGGGATCACCCGGACTAGGAACCAGATCAGCGCCAACAGCCCACTCGCCGGAAGGATCCATGCCGACCAGCGATGCCTGCTCGGGTTCTTTGATGGGTTACCTTCTCGGGGACATGTCAACCCTGACGCGCCGCAGCGCTGCGGGCTTGTGTGTTCTCTTCCTGGTGACGGCATTTCTGGGCCCTCCTGAAGGCTCCGGCTATTGCAGGCCGCATTTCTTAGGATTCTCAGGTCAACTCCATATGCTCGTATTTTAGCAACGTCCCCCTATCCGACGCCAACACAATCAACCGCACCCTTGCAGGGTGGGTCGGGTTCCCAAACGCGATACTTCGCGTTTGGGGTCCCTGCTTGCCCCACCGATTCTTCTGGGCGGGTGCAAATTGGGTTCGTTTTGCACAATCCGCAATCCGACAACTCCGCCGAAGGCGGACACCGGTTGCCCGGTGCCGTTCCGGCAATCTGCAATCCGCAATCGAGGAATTGGGTTCGTTTTGTGCATTGGACCGCAGCAAAATGGGTTCGTTCCTTCGGAACCGTCTGGCTGTCCGATTCACCATAACCTCTTTTCCGGCAACCACTTGCCGCCGAATTGGCTTTGTTTCGCACGATTGCCTCCCTGACGTCCCGTCTTCCAGATACCCCAGCTCTCCCAAGTTTGGCTTTGTTTTGCCGAAGCCTATTGCAGGTACGATGTACCATAACTCCTTTCCTGCAAGCCACTTGCCCCTCCCGCAGCGCCGGCGGACATTGGCTTTGTTTGGCGCCGTCGTGCCCCGGCGGGATCTGGCGGCCACCCCCGCCCCTTCCTCGGCGCCCGGACCAAATTGGGTTCGTTTGGCGCATTTGTCCCTCATCCCACGTCCCTGGGGCCTGCGTCCCACCGGGCCTCGCCCGGAATTGGCTTTGTTTCGCCGAAGTCCTATGCATGTACAATCCACCATAACTCATTTCCCGCAAAGCACTTGCCCTTCTTTTTGCTCCGCCGGACACCGCCTCGGTGCCCCGCTTCGGGCAAATTGGGTTCGTTTTGCACATTTCGTTCTCCGGGGCCACGGCCGACCGGTGAAATTGGGTTTGTTTTGCACATTTGACCCCGCAGAATCGGGTTCGTTTCGCACGTTCGCCCCTCGTCCGTGCGGCCGTTGGCCACCGGACAGGGCCCGAATTGGGTTCGTTTCATACGATTGGTTCTCGAAATTGGGTTTGTTTCGCACGATTGGTTCCCGCGCGGGCTTAGCGGGGGGGGAATTGGGTTCGTTTCGCCCAGGCGGCCTACGGCCGCCACCCAATGCGTTTTTCGCTTTGCGGCTGCCGGCAGGATCAAGAAGACCCCGCGCGAACGCTGCTCTGGCCGGGGCGTGGAGCAGACACGGCGACAAGCCTGCTGGTAGCCTGCCCTGCGCTAAACGCAAGACCATCGTCCGGAATTGGCGCAGGAAAACAGGATTTCGACAAGCAGTAGTACAGTTCATAAATCCTAACTCCGAGGGGGCCGCCCCGGGGCAGAGGAGTCCCTCTACCCCTGCTCCGTGTTGCACGAATCGTGCCGAAATTCTGTGCAAGGACGAGATCCGAAAGTCGCGTAACTCCTTGTGTTCACAGGGGTAAAAGATGTCTCACTCGCAGGGTGTTTTACCTTTTCCACTGTTGCACAAATGTGGTCGTTTCCTGCCAATCTGCCGGAGGGACTCCAACATACGACTTTGCCAACTCCGCCGCCATAAGACCTCCTTGCTTCGCCTGCCACGATACTCCCCTCACACTTCAGCGTCCCGCCCGCGAACCTGGGCACAAGGGCGGTTCAGGGGCGTGGACGCTACGCACGTACCCGCCGCCAGTCCAGGACCCCAACGGCGTCGCGTTCCGTTCCGACGTTCTCCGGAGGCGGTTCAGGGGCCGAACCCCTTTTTGCAGACGGCCCATAAGCGGATTCCTGCGGAAGGAGTCTCATTCGAGGCTTCGCCTTCCGGATTCCGGCCTCGTCCGCTGGTGCCCGGTCTCTTCTGATTCCGGGCACGTGTGATCTTACTGACGGACGATCCGACACCCCGAAGTGAATCGCCATCCCCGCCGCGAGCCAGACTCCCGACCGAGACCTCACTCGCGCTGCGTCCGCCGCGTCCGATTCAGCCGTTCCCTGTGCGTGGACAAGCACCACCATTCCCGCACCCTGAACCGCCTCTTCTGGTTCTCGCGTCGGCCCGGACCTCTCTGCTTAGGTCCCCGATTCCGGTATGTCCCCCGATTCCCGCAACCATCGCTGGAGCTCAACGTAGTGCCTCACCCCGCCAGCCGGCTATTGTACGTTGACAACCGGACGAATAATGGGCAACATAAGTATGCCTACACGTATGACAAAGTGGGCAATCGTCAGGATATGACCGTGACCGATAGCGGTGGGACGAAGATACACGTGTACACGTATGACAACATCTATCAGGTGACCGGGGTGGATTATCCGCCGGAGTTGAGCTATCTGGCCACGGACAGCACCTTCAACTACGATGCCGCCGGCAACCGCACCAGCGTCATCGATGGCGGCGGCACCTGCACCTACACGGCGAATAACCTCAACGAGTACACCGCCGCCGGCACGACCAGCTACCAGTACGACGACAGCGGCAATATGACCCATGATGGGACCTACACCTACGACTATGACCCCGAGAACCGCCTGATCCGGGTCACGAAATCCGGTTCCCCGCCGCCGACCACGCTGGCCGAGGCCCTGGATCTGCCGCTGGTGTATACGACGGGCGGCACGCGGGAGTGGCTGGTCAACGGCAGCGACTACCACACGGGCCTGAGCTCCGCCAACAGCGACAATCTCAACAACGCCGGCGAGTCCTCCTGGGTGGAGACGACGGTCCAGGCGGTCGGCAGCGGGGCAACGCTGAGCTTCTGGTGGAAGAGCACCGAGGAAGGCGAGGAGCAGAACAACACGCTGGACTTCCGGATCAACGGGGTGGTGCAGTCCAACGGCACCCTGCACGGCAACTCCGGCCCGTGGGAGCAGAGGACGTACACGTTGGCGGCC
>JAMCWO010000375.1 GCA_023481165.1 Planctomycetota bacterium
TGAAAAGATTGCCATTACAACAATCTTCTCGGCTTGGAGGTCTATTCTTCTACACTCTTATCGGTCCTTGGCGGGCCGCTTATGGAAGTGCCATTCGGGACAGACCCCAGACCACAGAGAAGAACGTTGCCGACACGGATTTCATGGATTTGTACGGATTCTGGACAAGCTTCGAGCGACCAGCGACGGGGGCCCAGCGAGGACTTCCAACCGCTAGAGCTTAACTTAAGGACAGACTCCGCGAAGCCCCCTCGGCTGACGGTTCTTGAGTACCTCCGTTCCCTTCGGCTGGGCAGGAACGGCGCGGGAAGAGAGTATAGAGTCGGCACATTCCGACGAGATTGGCATCAACATCGGGCTTGGCAGGATCGCCTATGCATATGGATGGGCGGACATCGCCGTGCATCCATGAAGCGGACCAGGGGTTGGGGCCTTCCGACAAGAATGGGGTGAGGCTTGTCAGGGAACAGGGGAAAAGCGAGAATATCCACGCAGGAGTGGGAGGCACTTTACCGAGAGTACTTTCCCAAGCTGGGAGGCTATTTTGCCTACAATGGACTGAATCCTGCGCAGGCCGAAGACCTGACCCACGACGTGTTCCAGGAACTGGGGCGAGCCAACGTCCCGGAGAACCCGAACGCATACATCTATGGCATCGCCCGGAACATCCTCTCCCAGCAGCGCCGGCGCGAGATTGCGGAGCGTGCGGCTCTTGGCGAGTACTCCAGGCGCCTGACAAGCGACGACAGGTGCATCGGCGCCGATACGCTCGATACGCGCCTGTCAGAGGGAGCTGAAATCGGCGCGGCCGAACGGATCTTGAACATGGTTGCGCCCCGACTCCCGGCGAGGGACAGGGAGTTGACGACCCTGCGGTTCCTCGAAGGGCTCCCCGTCAAGCAGGTGGCGCGACGGCTGAACTGTTCGGAGAATGCGGTGCGCAAATGTCTTCGAAAGGTCAAGGCCGTCATGCGCCGGCTCTACGCGGAATGAGCGATGTGCCGGTCGGCCAATGGGCACAAGCGCGGAAGTTTTTGGGGGACGTAAGTACTTTTCCGTGGGGAGCTTACGCATAGTGCCCGAGATTCTCCCCATTTTTCAGGCCCATTTTGCTTTGTCGACCGCACTTATATATGTGAAAGCGATAACTCGCACCGGATGGCAGCCATCGGGGCCTGCTCTTTGACAAATCCAGTGGTACAATCAGATTCAAGTTTCTCGGGAGCAACCATCCGTTCGGGATCGACGGCATCTCCAAGGGACCATTGGAGCCGAGTGACTGTATGAACGGCGGACAAGCGCGGACAAGGGCAGAGCATCGTCGTACGTCAGCACCAATCGGGGACCGGCAACCATCCCGGGACGGTCCACGCGCCTTCACCCTCATTGAACTGCTCGTGGTGATCGCGGTCATCGCGCTGCTGATGGCGCTTCTGGTTCCGGTGCTGTCCGGCGCGCGAAGACATGCCAAGGCGATGATCTGCCTGTCCAACCTGAAACAGTGGGGAACGACCTTCGCCCTCTATATGCAGGAGAACGGGGGTCGCCTTCCCGCCGGCCAGATCAGTGCACTGTGGGTGCTCCGCGGCAGACTCACAAGCCAGGTGGGCCCCAACGAACCCCAGGTCCGGCAGAACGTCCGCACGCAAGGGATCGCCCGCTGCCCGATGGCCCCCCAGCCGCCGGACGCGGATTTTCCCGCCGCCTTCTACGGGAGCCCTCCGGTGCAGGTGAAACAAGGTGACGTGTTTCGGGTGTGGGAGATCGTTAGTCCCGCTCCGGCCTTTCGTGCCAGTTACGGACTGAACACAGCCCTATTCCAGTATAACGCGTGGATGCGGAGTGGCGCCAGTACCGGCTCGGAGACGAGCACCTTCTCCATCAGGGGTGTGGCCCATATCCCGGTGCTTCTCGACTCAGCATTGCCGAGCGCTTACGCATATGCGACCATCCCACCGCCACCGCGCCCGTCCTGGCCGACGCCCGGAATAGGGGTATTTTGCCTTGATCGCCACAGGGGCTGTGTCGGTGGGCTGTTTCTGGATTGGTCCGTTCGAAAGATCGGATTGAAAGAACTCTGGACTCTCAAATGGTACCCCAGCTTCAACACGGCAGGTCCTTGGACCAAGGCCGGGGGCGTGACGCCCGAGAAATGGCCTGACTGGATGAGGAACTTCAAGGACTATTGAATGTGCCGCACCGACGGCGCGAGCCTTCCCTCCGGGGTCGGCAGCACCCCAGGGGAAGACATGTGTTGTGACGCGATATGATCAAGACGGCTTTTGCCGAAGCGGAAGATTGTAGATCAGGGAACACCACTTCGTGAGACTTCTTCAGATGACTCCTGACAAATGGGCAAGGAGTATCTGCGCGCAATCCGGGTTGACCCAAAAGAGAGAAAGCTGACAAGTGCGAAGCAGCAAGGAGGTGAACCGTGAAGAGCCAGAGAGATGAGAGTACACTTGATAACCGCCGAAGAACGCCTGAGCCCATGATCTCCCGGCGCCAAGCTGCGGGCACGTCCACTTTGGCCGTGCTCGGCCTTGTGTCACGCCTTACCTGCGCTGAAGAGGCGAAGGAGAGATCTGGTCTCAACGTTCCCCAAAAGGCGGGGAAGAGGATTGAGGAGGGAAACGCTCCCTCCCAAGCGTCGGGGGGCGCAGACAATACGCCAGAGTGGCAGCAGTTCTTGATGGAGCAAATGGCGTGGCAGCAGAGCAGCACATTCGAGAACCTCAGGCGGCAGTTGCGTGTCTCCGACCAGGAATGGACGGTGATCAAACCGCGCCTCCAAGCGGTCTACGACCTGGTGCATCCCCAGCCGCCAATACGCGCCCGGAACGAGCCGCCGAAGACCGAGGTGGAACAGAGAAGCCGGGACCTTCGCGAGTTGCTGCGCGAGGAAGAGGCCCCATCGGCTCAGATCAGGGCCAAGCTGACGGCCTTGCGTGCGGCGAAGGAGCGGACGGTCCAAGAACTCGCCAAGGCTCGACAGAACTTGCGGCAACTCATGACTGTGCGCCAGGAAGCACTGCTGGTCTTGAATGGCCTCTTGGACTGAACCGCCTCAGACAGGGTTTCTTGCTTGTCGCGGGCGAGGTCTTGCCTTGGCGGGCGGTCAAGGCTACAATACGCCCTTCGGGAATGAATTGGGGTTCAGGATGCTTGGTTTTGGAGTACACACGATGGTTGCCCATAGAAACGGGACGAGTCTGTGGAGGGGGCTATGGTGGGTGTCGCTTTGGTTGACCCTGATCTGGATGGCGGGCTGCCACGGGCCGGGCGCAACGGCTAGCGTGTCAGCAGAGCAGCAGGAGCCGGAGGCGACGGCCCCCGCGACGCAGGGAGCGGCAGAGGAACCGAAGCCGGCGGCCGAGGAGGTAAAGGTCAAGGCGGTGCGGCTGCATCTGGGCAAGGCGGCGGGGGGGCGGCCCCGGATCGCGGTCGAGAAGGATGTCTGCGACTTGGGCGAGGTCGGGGTGGATAGCAGGCTCACGGGGCAGTTCAAGTTCACCAATAGCGGCAACGCCCCTCTGGTGATCACGGGGGTCCAGGGGTGCTGCGGGGTCACGCTCAAGGGGTTGAAGGCCGGGGACGAGTATGCCCCGGGCCAGAGCGGTACGCTCGAATTCGAATACCAGGCTCTCTCTATCCCCAACCCGAAGATGGCGCGGATCGTCTATCTGCAAACGAACGATCCCGACCACAAGATCCTTGGCTTGACCATCAAGGCGGCGGTTGTCCGCCGGGTGGACTACAAGCCGGAGGTCCTGAAACTGGTCCTGAAACAGGCGAATGCCGGCTGCCCGGACATCACGCTCAAGAGCCTCGATGGGCGGCCTTTCTCCATCACCGATTTCAAGGCGACGGCGGGCTCGATCACCGCGGATTTCGATCCCCAGGCCAAGGCGACCGAGTTCCTCTTGAAGCCAAAGGTGGATATGGGGAAACTGGAGCACAACATGCGGGGCCGGGTCAGCATCGCCGTGACGCACCCGGAGTGCAAGACGATCGACCTGCCGTATGATGTCCTGCCGGAGTTCACGGTCAGTCCGCCCAATATCATGATGTTCGGACTCAAGCCCGAGAAGAGCGTCGAACGGGACATCTGGATCCTCGACAACTACCAGGAGGATTTCGAGGTCGAGTCCGTCACCTCCCAGAAAGGCCTCATCAAGCTGGTGGAGAAGACCAAGAAGGACAATCGCTACCAGCTCCGGATCGAGGTCACGCCGCCGCGGCGCGAGGGCGGCAGCACCCTGGTGTCGGATACGCTCAGCGTGAAGATCCAGAATGGGCAGACGCTGCCCATTCCGTTCCGAGGGTTTTATCGGGACAGGTGACGCCGATTTATGATTTTTGATTTATGATTTATGACTCGCAAATCAAAGATCAACAGTCTGACTCCGTTCCCCGAGCCGTGAGACTCTCAAGGATAATTCGTATAACTCTCGTGGCAGCCGGGATTTGCGCAATGGCAGGGGGGCTGTCCTGCCCCTCGGGAAGGGTCCAGCGGGTGACGCCACCGGGGCAGAAGCAGGATGAGCCGGTCAAACAAGATGGACTTGTCATATTTCTTACCGGCAGTGAATTGGGCGCGCTACGCCCCTGCGGGTGCTCGGGAGGCCAGCTTGGCGGCATCGAGAAGCGCTCGGCCGTATTCAACAGCGTCCCGGCGTCCCAGCGGCTGGTGGTCGAGACGGGTTCTCTCGTCCCGAGCGACCGCGAGCAGGACCTGATAAAGTTCCGTATTCTCTTCGAGGCATTTGGACGCCTCAACTATGATGTCGTCCACCTGACCGGCCGGGATGTCGAGATCGCGAGACGCTTGGGCCTCTTAGCGGACCCGAAGCCGCCATTCCGGGTCCTTCATGCGGTCGAGAAAGGTCAATCGACGGTCTTCACCAAGCGTGTTACGATCGGGGGCCGGGATGTGACCGTCAACATCGTCTCCTTTGACTCGCCGGCCGCCGTTCTGCAGCCTCCGTCCTTCATTCTCCAGCCGCCGGAGACTCCGAGCATCAACATTCTGATCCTGGACTACGCCGATCCCAAGCCACTGCTGGAGGGGTATCCCGAGGAGTTATTGATTCGATCCTGGGTGTCATATGGCGCCGAGTGCGTCATCTGCCCTTCCAGTTCCGATGAGCCGCAGGTTCTGAGCACGCCACGCCGCGGGCCTCTGGTCTGCACCGTGGGGCGGTTCGGCCGGCATATATGCCGGCTGGGCGTGACGTTCGGATCAAGGGAGGAAGGCCCGCAGACAGAAGACAGGCAGAAGGCCGGATCTTCTGACTTCAAACTTCAAACATCAAACTTCAAACTTCATTTTGAATCGATCCCGGTGGGGGCCAAACTTCCGGACGATCCGGCCCTGGGGCAGCTTTATCGGCAGTATCAGCAGTTGGTGAGCCAGAGCGGCCTTTTGGAAAGCTACCCACGTGTCCCGCTGCCGGCCGGATTGGCGTTCACCGGCTCGCTGAGCTGCAAACCGTGCCACGAGCCGGCCTATGAAAAGTGGAATGCATCGGGCCACGCCCGCGCCCTCGATGCGCTCAAGAAGGCGGGCTCGGACCGCGATCCGGAATGTGTCATCTGCCATGTTATCGGAATGGAATACGAAGGGGGCTTCGTAACCGAGGCCAAGACGCCGCAACTGGCCGGCGTCGGCTGTGAGAACTGCCACGGCCCCGGCTCGGCCCATATTCTGTCGGCCGGCCAGACGGCTACGACGCCGCCGAAAACGGCCTGCGTGAAGTGCCATACGCCGGAGCAGAGCAGTGGTTTCGCCGGACACCAGGAGGAGTACATGAAAAAAATCGCACATGGGAAGGAACGCGCCGCCACGGGCAAGGTCAAAGAATGATGAAGGATTATGGGTGATTGAGTACGGAAGAGACGGTCTGCTCTTCGTGACAATCATCCTTCATCAAGCATCCATCATCAATGGCGGTGCTATGATCAAGACATTGCGCATCACCAGTGTGGCCGCGGTGCTCTTGGCGGCCGTGATACTGGCTTCGGTTCTCGGCTTTCTCCAGCCTGCGCCCTTGCTCCACCTGAACGTGGGCACGGGAGGCGACAAGCAGGTCGACAAGATCCTCAGCGGGCCCAGTGCCGTAGACCGGTTCAAGGAGAGGGGGGGTAAGCCCGTGGACGGCCCGGGTACGACCTCGCCGCTGGTCAGAGAGGCGACGGTTCTGGAGGGCGTTATCAATCCGCGCCCAGAGGAGGTGAAGCTCACCGGGCCGCGCGGCCCTCTGCCGCCCAAGATCGTGTCGCAGATCAAGCCGGCCCAGTCTTCCGCCAAATTCGACCTTTTGGGCATCTGCTATTCGTCCGACGCGCAGACCTCGTTGGCTTACGTCCGTCTGCCTGATGGTGTGTACCAGTGGGTGGGGCCGGGCAGCGAGGTCGGCCACCTGACGATCAAAGAGATTCACAAGGACTCCATCGTGTGCGCGGATGGCGGGCGCGATGTCGAGATCCCGGTGGTGGCGCCGCCGGAGACCGCGAACCTGTTGGAAGCGAGCGACGCCTCTGTGACGCCGGAGCCATCCTTGCCGCGACCGGCCATGGGGGCCAAGACGGTGGGCAGTCCGGTAAAACCGCCCATGACTGCGAGTCCCAAGGCGGCCCCCGCAGCGCCGGTGGCGTCGGCGCAGATCAGCAAGGAGGAGCAGGAGAGCCTCAGCCAGTTGGGGGACAGGCTCAAGAGCGCCGCGGGTGTTGGCGCCGTCGAGGGGGATGCCGCGAAAGACAAGCTGATTTCCGAGTACAAGTCCGCGCAGGCCAACCCCACGGAGACCGACAAGGTGGAGAATCCCAGCGAACCGGCGACGGCGGGCACCGGCGCCTCGAAGACGGCCGCCAGTGAGGAATCGCGCCGGCAATTCTTGAGGAAACTCAGCAAACCGCGCACGAGCATGAAGTGACCGGCCCTTGTGCCGGAGTATCCTCCCGTTGCGACTCTGGTCCCGAATGAGACGCCAGAGTCGTATGATCCGGGCATTTCTCTGCTGCCTGCGAAGGGAGCGGATCGTCGCTCCTACCTGCCACCCGTCGGAGGGTGCCGGCAATTACCGGACCTGGTCGCCGGGGATCATCCTGATCTTGAAAGTCCCTGGACCTGCCCACCTCCGCGGGCCAAGGGAGCGGTGACCGGTGCCAGTACTGGCAGCGCGGTTTTTTGCAGCCCTACCGGGAACTTTCGGCCGACCCGTCTGTCTGACTACATAGATGTTCTTGATGTAGTGAGCAGGGTGATTTGGATTCGAGGTAACGAACGATGACGGGATGGCATTTCCGTAGGGAGTCGTATCAACCGCGTTCCGTAATCTTCTGGGCTGTGCTTGCTCTCTGCGGCGGGCCGCTGTTCGCCCTCGACACTCCGGGCGCCCCGGCCGACGCGGCACGCCACGAAGTCATCCCCTTGACGAACATCGCGCCGGAACGAGCCAAAGAGTTCCTGACCCGGCTTGGGCTTGGGACGGCGTCGAAACTGGCGGGCACCAACGCCTTGCTGGTCACGGCGGAGCCGGGCGACCTGCAGAAGGCCATCGTCCTGATCAATCTCGTGGACACGCACACCGAGTATGGCATCCAAGAGCTCGGACCGGCTTTCGGCAAGACGTTGCCTTCGAGCGTACAGATTGCGAGCGTCATGAACGGTTTGTCCATCGGGACCTTTGCGAATCCACCCCGGGACAAAACGAAGACGCAGGCCATTGTCGACATTCACAACGGGAAGATCGTGGCCGTCGCCCCGGTTTTTCAGTTACCGGACCTCAAGCGGGCCGTGGAATCGGGTCCGGAGACCCTCGCGCAGCACTGGGCTCCGGCCCAGCCGGCGAGCGTCGCGACCACCGGCCCGGCCCCTCAAGCCGGCGGCCTGCCGGACCTCTCCCGAGAGATTCCCCATCTGAAGTCGGTAGGCTCAGGTGAGCTTCAGGCATCCGATCCGATTTCGAGCTTCGCCCCGACCGACAACCGTCGGTCCGACGAGTATGCGCGGCAGAGAGAACTCCAGCGGCTGCTGCGGGAGATGCGTGGGCACGCGACCGCGTCGGCGGCCCAACCCAAGCTGCTGGCGCCGGCCGATGCCAAGCCGGTGCCGGTGGCACTCGCCAAACCGCAGCCGTTGAGCAGCCTCCTGGCAGCGGCCCAGCCCGTCGCTCCGAAACGCGAAAACCGTGCGGCAGGAGCCCAGCCGCAGCCCACGGCGGAAGACCGTCCGAAAGGAGCCTCCGCGGCGCCGAGCGGCGTGCCGGCGACCGCTCCGTCCCAATCTTCCCAACCGGCCCAGGCCGCCCCGCAGCCCCAGACGACCCCGGTCGCCGCCAGCACGACGCCACAGGCGCAAATCCCCGCCTCGCTGCCGGCGGAATCCGCCGAGGCGGAGACGAAGG
>JAMCWO010000108.1 GCA_023481165.1 Planctomycetota bacterium
GCCGCTACACGGACCAGCGGACGCTGAATATCGTCGAGCACGTACTCGTGCACCAGGTCAACGAGCCCATCTGCCGCATCCTCGAAGAACTGGGCTGCAACACGATGGGCCTTCTTGACGCCCGCCGCCAGCGCGATCAGGCACGCCTCGACCTTGGGGAACATCGCATCCGTGATGATGCCGGCGTCGATCATCTCCTTGATCTGAACTTCGTTGAGGCTGGAGACACGGCTCTCGGGATCGTTGATGTCGCGGCGAATGCCGTGCGTGTCGCTGACCATGACAAGCTTCTCCGCCACGACGGCGGCCGCCACCTTGCCCGCGGCGGTGTCGGCGTTGACGTTCAGCTTGCCGCCGGCCTTGTCCATGGCGGTCGAGGAAATGACGGGGATCGTGCCGTCGCCGCAGAGCGTGTGCAGGAGCTTGGCGTTGACTTCGGTGACCTTGCCCACGAGGCCCAGGTCGAGCTTGCGGCCGTCTTCGCCCGGCAGGCGGAGCATCTCGGCCGTCAGCACGCAACTGCTGAGCGTGTGCAGGCCCATCGTGTTGCAGCCCAGTTCTTCGAGGATGCGGCAGATGGGCTCGTTGACCTGGTGCACGAGTACGTGCTCGACGATATTCAGCGTCCGCTGGTCCGTGTAGCGGCGGCCCTGGACCCACACCGGCTCCAGGCCGGCCTCGTTCATCGCCCGGGTGATGGCCTTGCCGCCCCCGTGCACGATGATCGGCCGCATGCCGACCGTGGCCATGAAGGCCACATCGGTCAGCAGGTTCCGCTGGGCGGCCTCATCGTCCAGGACGCTGCCGCCGAGCTTGAGGACCACCTCGCGTCCGCGAAACGCGCGGATATACCCCATCGCCTCGATCAAAGCATCCGCTTTGGCAATAGCTTCTTGCACCGAACAACTCCTTGGATTCCCAGAAAAAACAAACCTTCAAGTTTATCACCCGCCCGTTATCAAGTCAAGACCCGCCGCACGAATTCTCCCGGGCACTCGCAGTGCGGTGCATGACGATTGTGGCAGGTTGGATGTTCGGTCGATGGGTGCCACGCCCCAGCGCAGCTTGAGCGTGTCTTCATGGTCGGCGGAACGCTTCTATAAGAGCACGGTCAAACGAGTTTGGCCGTGCCACGCGGACGGACGGCCGCCATTCCGTCGTGCCCTCTCACGACGTTGCTCAATGGGATGAGCCGTGGGAGCCAGCCTTGACGCTCTGTGTCGCCCCGCGTTACAATTCCCCCCAGAATGCACAGGCCCTTGCGGGTCGTGCGCATGGTCTTTGATTATCCTGGAGCGAAGCATGGCAGCCAAACGTGTCGGTGCGAGCAAAGCGCAGCAATCCTCCCAAGCCCCCCTGACGGGTCGCGAGCGGGTACTGCGTGCCCTCAACCATCAACCGACGGATCGTGTCCCCGTCGATCTAGGCGGCACGAACTGTTCCGGCGCCCACGTCAGCATCGTCGCCAAGCTGCGGCTGGCCCTGGGCCTCGACAAACCCGGGACCCGAGTCAAGGTAGTCGAGCCGTACCAGATGCTGGGCGAAATGGCCCCCGATCTGCGCCAAGCCCTCGGGATCGATGTCGTCAACCTGCCCAACCGCACTAATATGTTCGGCTACGAGAACACCGACTGGAAGTCCTGGCGAACGTTCGACGGTACGGAGGTGCTCGTCCCCGCCGATTTCAACACCGATCCGCAGCCCAATGGGGACATCCTGATGTACCCCCAGGGCGACAAGTCGGCGCCAGCCTCCGCCAGGATGCCCAAGGGCGGCTATTATTTCGACTCGATCGTCCGCCAGCGGCCGATCGACGATGCCAAACTCGACCCGGCCGATAACCTCGAAGAATTCGGGCCTATCCCCGAGGAGAACCTGCGGCATTACGAGCGATTGGCCGACGACCTGTACCAGAACACCGATCTGGCCATCGCCGCCGGCTTTCCCGGCACGGCGTTCGGCGATATCGCCCTGGTCCCCGGGCCCTGGATGAAGGACCCCAAGGGCATTCGGGATATCGAGGAGTGGTACATCAGCACGGTGACCCGGCGCGAGTACATCCGGGAGGTCTTCGCCCGCCAGGCCGAGGTCGCGGTCGAAAACCTCCAGCGCATCCATCAGGCCGTAGGCGACAAGGTCCACGTGGTCTTCATGGATGGCACCGATCTCGCCTCACAGAACAGCCTCTTCTGCTCCCCCGCCACCTACCGCGACCTGTATCTGCCCTATGCCAAGCAGGTCAACGACTGGGTCCACGCCCACACGAAGTGGAAGACCCTCAAGCACTGCTGCGGCGGGTGCGAGCCGCTGATC
The DNA here is from genome assembly GCA_023481165.1 of Planctomycetota bacterium. GTDB lineage: Bacteria > Planctomycetota > Phycisphaerae > Sedimentisphaerales > Anaerobacaceae > PLanc-01. Next base: position 2,314 of record JAMCWO010000108.1, read on the forward strand.
GACGGCTTCATCGACGCCGGCTACGATGTGCTCAACCCTGTCCAGACCTCCGCCAAGGGAATGGACCCGCAGCACCTGGTCGAGGCGTTCGGCGACCGGATCGTCTTTTGGGGCGGCGGTGTGGATACCCAGCAGACCCTGCCCTTCGGCACGCCCGCCGAGGTCCGCCGGCAGGTGCAGGATCGGGTGAAGGTCTTCGGCCAAAAGAACGGCTACATCTTCAACCCCATCCACAACGTCCAGTGCAACACGCCCACCGAAAACGTGCTGGCCCTGTTCGAGGCCTTGGGGCGGAAATTGTAGCTCAACCGATCCGTTCCCATTCCTCGCGCGTGATTTGTGCCTGCCGCAGAATACGGGCCAGCAATTCGCGACCGATGTCGCGCCCACGTGGATGGGGCAGGGTCAACGTCAGATTACCTCTGATCCTGGTAGATCCGGAACAGCAGCCAATCCTCCAGGACCGCCTCCAACTCGCTGCGACACTCTTCCAGGGTCGGCGCATTTGCGTACACACCCTCGCATTCGGGAATCTCGCCATAGTACGTCTGGTCGTCGGTGAGAATCTCGTAACGCGCGTGTCTCATGGCGGCTTGGAGGTATTTCGTAAGCATATCTCGAGCGTCCTCTCTGATCGGACCAGAATGTATTCGACAGTGCTTGCCCTATCGTCCTTGCTTAGTATAACGCAAGGAGTGCTGGTCAGCAAGCACGGGTCAGTACTGCGTTCCGGGAGTGCGAGAATGCACGTCAAACCAGTGGAAGGGGGGCGTGTCGACATGTTATGATGCCCCAGGTGCCACGTACCGAATTGCAGTGGTTAAGGAGTTGATCATGAGAACTGCAGCCGTGCTGTTTGTCGTCGGAGCATTCATGTCGATTTCCCAATGCGCCGCTGCGGCGGACACCAGCCCGCGCCGGGTGATCGACCTCAATGGCACTTGGCAGGTGGCCGAGGGGACCATGGATGCTATGCCGAAGCAGTTCGCGCATACTGTCCCTGTACCGGGCCTGATCGATATGGCCCAGCCGGCCTTTGCGGAGGTCGGGAAGAAGAGCGATAAGCGACAGGCCTTCTGGTATCAACGGACGTTCACGGTCGAGGGCCCGATCCCTGCGGTCGCCATGCTGAAGATTCATAAGGCCCGCTACGGCACGAAGGTCTGGCTCAACGGTCAGGATGTCGGCGAGCATCTGCCCTGCTTCACGCCGGCGCTGCTGGATGTCAAGAAGTCCCTCAGAGGTTCCGGGCAACAGAACGAGCTCGTCATCCGGGTCGGCGCCGACCGCGAGTCCCGGCCTACGTACGTGCCCAGCGGCTGGGATTTCGAGAAGTACCTCTACATCCCCGGCATCTACGATGCCGTGGCGTTGATCCTCACCGGCGAACCGTTCATCAATAGCATCCAGGTGGTCCCGGATATCGCTTCCGGCAAACTACGAATCGTCACGGAACTGCGCCGGTCCCGGGGTTCGGGCGGCAATTCCGTCGCTTACGAAATCAGCGAGGCCAGGAGCGGTCGCGTCGTCGGCACGCTCCAGCGACCCAATATCCCGCAGGCCCCATCGCTCACACTCAGCGAGGAAGTCCCTCTCAAGGACTGCCAACTGTGGAGTCCGGAGAACCCGTTCCTCTATAAGCTGAAGGTCAGCACTGGCGGAGACACCGCCGAGACCCGCTTCGGGATGCGGTCGTTCCGGTTCGACAAGGACACCGGGCGGGCGATTCTGAATGGCAAGACCTATTTTATGCGCGGCACGAACATCTGCGTGTACCGATTCTTCGAGGACGCCGAGCGGCGTGACAAGCCCTGGCGGGCGGAATGGGTCCGGCGGCTCCACGAGAAGTTCAAGGGCATGCACTGGAACTCGATGCGCTGGTGCATCGGCTTCCCGCCGGAGCAGTGGTATAACATCGCCGACGAGATGGGCTTCCTGATCCAGGATGAGTTCCCGATCTGGACGCTGGAGAAGGGGCCGGAGAGTCCGAAGGCCGAGAAGATCATCCCCGAGTACACGGAGTGGATGCGCGAGCGGTGGAACCACCCGTGCGTCGTCATTTGGGATGCCCAGAACGAGACCCACACGCTGGAAACCGGCAAGGCCCTCGTGGCGGTCCGCCACCTGGACCTCTCCGACCGGCCGTGGGACAACGGCTGGGCCGAGCCTCAGACCGACCAGGATTGCGTCGAGGCCCATCCGTACCTGATGAGCGGCCTGTTCAACTCCTCCTGGGGCAACGCCAAGTTCAAGAGTCTGAAGGACATGGTCACCGTCTCGGGCGTTCCCTCGCTGCAAAAGGCCCAGCAGAAGATCAAAGTCCCGATCATCATCAACGAATACGCGTGGCTGTGGCTCAATCGCGACGGCTCAACGACCTGCCTGACCGGCCCCGTCTACGAGAAGCTGCTCGGACCGAATTCCACAACGGAACAGCGCCGGTTGACCTATGCCAAGTATCTCGCGGCCAAGACCGAATTCTGGCGTGCCCACCGTGAATGTGCGGGCGTCCTGCACTTCTGCGGCCTGGGCTACTCGCGGGCCGGGGACAAGCCCCGTCCCGAAGGCGGCGCCACGAGCGACCACTGGATCGACCTGGAGAAGCTGACCTTCGAGCCGAACTTCGAAAAGTACGTCCGGGATGCCTTCTCCCCGGTGGGCCTGATGCTGGACTATTGGACGCAGGATCTCCCCGCCGGCAAGGAGCAGGAGTTCAAGGTGGTGGTCATCAACGACCTATACCGCGATTGGACCGGCAAAGTCCGCCTGCGTTGGGTCAAAGGAACGGACGTCGTAGCAGCGCAGGAGCAGGAGTGCACGGTGCGCAGCCTGGGCAGTCAAACCGTAACCTTCCGTCCCGTGGTCCCCTCCGCGCCCGGCGACTACACCTTGATCGCTGAGTTGGCCGATGTCTCCGGAAAGCCAGTCCGCAGCCTCCGTGACGCGAAGGTCATCCCGGCCCCGTGATCTCAGGCCGCGGGCGGGACCTGGACAGCGGCGACGGCCGGCTCGCGTTGAGGCGGCACCCGGTCGCGTGGCGATGGAAGGTCCGGGCACAGGACGAGCTTGCCCTCGAGACCGCCCGCTTCGAGGCGGCGGTGTGCCTTGGGAACCTCCTCGAAGGAGATCCGCTCGGCGACGCGCGGGTGGATGGTGTCGGCTGCCAACAGGCCGAAGAGCTGCTCCAGGTCCTCTCGGAACCAAGCGGGATGTCGCGCCCGCATCAGATTGATCGAGTAGATGCGAATACGTTTGCCGCCCGGCAACCAGCTCCGCAACCACCTCCCCAGATACACGCGCGTCAGCCACGTCAAGAGGTTGAGGATACGACGCTGCGGCTGCACGCCCGCCGTGTAGCCGTAGGCGCAGAGCAGGCCGCCGGGCTTCAGCGCCGCGAACGAGCGGCGATAGTTGTCCTCGCCGATGCCGTCGAAGACGACGTCGAACCCATCCGGCAGGACCCGCGTGAAGTCTTCGCGTTGGTAGTCGATCAGCGTGGCGCCGAGCTCACGGATCAGCGCCGCGTGCTTGCCGCGCGCGGTGCCCCAGATCTCGAGACCGGCCAGCCGGCCGAGCACGAGCAGCGCCTGGCCGACGGCGCCGGCGGCTCCCTGCACGAGCACGCGCTGGCCGCGCTGCACCCGCGCTGCGCGGTGCAGGAGCTGGTAGGCGGTCGTCCAACTCAAGATCAGTGCGGCCGCCTCCGCCGCGTCGACGCCCGCCGGCACGCGGGTCAGGTCGTTCGCCCGGAGCGTGCGATAGGCGGCGTTCGAGCCCAGGACCGTCATATCGGCCACGCGGTCGCCCAGTTGAAAGCCGGTTACACCCTCACCGAGCTGATCGATTTGGCCGACGAGGTTATAGCCCATAACGAACGGCGGCCGACGGCGCATCGTTTGCGGGTAGAGGTGGCGGCGGATCACTACATCGGTGTACTCCAGGCCCGAGGCGAGCACGCGGACCCGCACCTCGCCCGGGGCGGCCGTCGGCAGAGGAGCATCGGCCACCTCCAGCCCCTCGGGACCACCGAATTGCCTGACTTGAACCACCCGGTTGCGCGGCTCTGCCATGCGGTTTTCGTTTTCCATACCGTTCCTCTTACAGGAGATTCCGCAAAACGGACATGGTATGTCTTAAGGATACGGGCTGTTGCCCGGAGAGTTCGCCCATCACGCAAGGGCCAGTGGCCGCCTGCGGGTCGATCCACAGACGGCGCTGGCTGTCAGCAAGGGCCCGCCCAGCCGCTCCCGGCAGAGGACAGGCAGAAAATTTTTTGACAGACTTTTTATTTTCCTCTTGCATATTTGATTTGTGTCAAATAGTATTTGAGGAAATCAAACATGGAGAGCAGGATATGACAGCATTGAAGAAGTCAAGCGCGGGCCGAAGGAAGAAGTCCGTGGCCGAACTCACCGAGGCCGAATGGGAAATCATGCGGGTGGTCTGGGACAAGGAGCCCTGTGCGGCGGGGACCGTCCAGGAGACCCTGGCGGCCAGCCGCAACTGGTGCTACGCCACCGTCAAACTCACCATGGATCGCATGGTGGCCAAGGGTTTTCTGGAGATCAACAAAATTCGCAATTTGCAGCTTTTCCGGTCCTGCATCAGCGAAGTCGAGGCTCGGCGGGGCGAGCTCCGCAAGATGCTCAACCGCGCGTTCGGCGGGACGCTGACCCCAATGCTCAAATTCCTGATTCAGCATGAAGGTCTCTCGCAGGAAGAAGCCGCCGAGTTGCGCGAATTTGTGAAGAGGGCCGAACTGAGGAACGATTGATCGAACCAACGCAGCGGAATGGGAGATCCACCCATGAATCAGGCTATCAACGATTGGCTGAATGGTTGGAACAATCTTGGCAGGGTTTTTTGCGGCCATGCCGGCAGCACGTTCGTCCAGTCGGCTCTGCTGGTCATTCTGCTGTTGGCCCTGGACGTGCTGTGGCATAAACGCGTGCGCGCTGTCTTTCGCTATGGCGTGTGGCTGCTGGTGCTGTTGAAACTCGTTCTGCCGCCCACGCTTTCTCTGCCGACGGGGATCGGCTACTGGGTCGGAAACCACCTGCCGGCCACCACCGGCGTGTCGGAGCGTGTTTCTCCCTCCATGGGGGAGGGACGCCTGGAACAGCATCCACCTGCGGCAGCACAGGCATCGGGCACCACGCCGGCGGTTCCGCCTTCCCCAGATGTCATGGAGCCGGCGGCTCCGGCGGCACCGGCCATCGTTCCTCCGACTTCTCTCACCTGGCATGGCGTCGTTCTTCTTTTCTGGAGCGCGGGGGTGCTGGCTTTCGTGGCGCTGGTGGCGCAGCGTCTGCGGTTCGTCCGCGGCCTGGTCGCGGCGAGCACTCCCGCCGGGCAGGAATTGCTCGGCTTATTGGAGCAGTGTCGTCGGCAGATGGGCGTCCGCCGGCCGGTGGGGCTCAGGACCCTGGACACCCTGCCCAGTCCCGCGGTCTGCGGCCTCTGGCGTCCCACGATTCTGATGCCGACCGCACTGGTAGAGAAACTCTCCCGGGAAGGACTTCAAGCGGCCCTGATCCACGAGCTGGCCCACATCCGGCGGGCCGATCTGTGGATCAACGCGGTGCAGACGCTTCTGCAGATCGTCTATTTCTACAATCCCTTTGTCTGGTTGGCCAACGCCGTCATTCGCCGGACGTGCGAGGAGGCGGTGGATGAGACGGTGCTTGTGACGCTGGGAGGCCGGGCCAAGAACTACAGCAATACGCTCATCGATATCAGCGAGATGGCCTTCTGGAAAGCCGACTTCGGCCTGCGTCTGGTCGGAGTGGCGGAATCCCAAAGAACCCTGCAGAGGAGGATCAAACACATGTTGACCAGACCCATTCCCAAACAACTATCAGATCAACTGGAATCATCATCGGGCTGGAGCGCGTGGCGCTGCGGGTCTGCTCCTGGGACCCACGTGGCACAATGCCAGCTTCGGCAGCTTGGAAGGGGGCGTATGGTATCATTTGGTCGCGACCTTCGATGGCCAGAGCCTCAAGGCCTATAAGGACGGCGTCTTCATCTCGGAAGATGCCTATGCGGAGGGTCGTCCCAACCATGAAGGGATTGTAGAAATA
>JAMCWO010000159.1 GCA_023481165.1 Planctomycetota bacterium
AGGCCCTGGATCTGCCGCTGGTGTATACGACGGGCGGCACGCGGGAGTGGCTGGTCAACGGCAGCGACTACCACACGGGCCTGAGCTCCGCCAACAGCGACAATCTCAACAACGCGGGCGAGACTTCCTGGGTGGAGACGACGGTCCAGGCGGTCGGCAGCGGGGCAACGCTGAGCTTCTGGTGGAAGAGCACGGAAGAAGGCGAGGAGCAGAACAACACGCTGGACTTCCGGATCAACGGGGTGGTGCAACCCAATGGCACCCTGCACGGCAACTCCGGCCCGTGGGAGCAGAGGACCTACCCGCTGGCGGCCGGGACCTACACGCTCCGCTGGACCTATAGCCGCGACTCCCAGAACGATGGGGGCAAGGGCTACCTGGATGGTCTGACGTGGGACGGGGTGATGCCGGTGCTGCCGGAGCCGGACCCGGCGGCGTGGCTGACGCTGGCGTACCGCTACGATGCCGCCGGGCGGCGGGTCCAGAAGAAGTACGATAACAATATCATCACGAAGTACGTCTACGACGGCGACCACTGCATCGCGGAATACAACGCCTACAACCAGCTCAGGCGTAAGTACATCTATGGCCCCGGTGTGGATGAGCCGATCTCGATGATCGAGGCGGCGGGCAGCTACGCGGGCACGTACTACTATCACTTCGACGGCCTGGGCAGCGTGGTGGGCCTGACGAATGCCAGCGGCAATACGGTCGAGGTCTACGAGTACGATATCTACGGCCGCCTGGGGGCGACCGACGCGAGCCACCCGAACCGCTTTATGTTCACCGGCCGGGAGTACGACAAAGAGACGGGCCTGTACTACTACCGCGCCCGCTACTACAACCCCCAGATCGGAAGATTCCTCCAGACTGATCCGGTGGGGTACGGGGCGGGGATGAATTGGTATGAGTATTGTAAGAACAGTCCGCTGAACGGCGTCGATCCGAGCGGACTCCAGACCATCTATGTGTACTTGGCGTATGGCGAGGGTGTTGACTTCTTCTACAAGCTTACCGAGGCGACCGATGGGAGTGGGAGAGCGTGGGATCCTGAGGGGATCGCGAGTCAGTTTGCCGTTGATCCGAGCCGGTTGGAGCCGGCCACCTTTGAGGGTTATGGGGCCGGCTACGTCATTCGAGGCGTGAGCGACGGGTATCACAATCCCGCCGGGACAAGGGGCAACCTTTATGACATCGCAACGAATGGCAAGGTACCGTCGTACGTAAACGGGGGGAAGGAACGCGAATACAGTCCGGCATTCAACCAAGAGGACCAGGATTATCTCCTGAATTATGAGTTGACACCGAGAGAGGGTACTTTGGGGTGGCCGACGCCATTCAAGGAAGTGTACAAAAGTATTTGGGACAGTGGGAGAGTACCAGAAGGATGGGAGCCAACGGGCTCCCGACAGTATGATAATATTACTAATAACAAGCTGCGCGGGAGCCTGCGCAGCACTCGTACCGGAAGATGGAGAAAGGTCTACCAGGAAGGACGAGTTGGTAACCGAAAGTGTACTATGCACTGGGCGGAACATATTAAGACTAAAGAGGTAGTTGATGTCGAACCCCATTGGGACTAATCTGCACAGTGATATACCGCTTGAGGTGATACTCCCTGACCTTGAAAGGAATCACGCGAGGGTACTGGTTAGCCTATTGATGTATGGTGTGCTAACAGCCCTTCAAGAGGATCGCACAACAGTCGATACGGCTTATCGAGTCGTGTTAAACTGGCCCGTCTTCCTGTATTTCAGAGACAAGTTGAAGCCGCGAGATCGGATTCTTCAATGGGCGCTCTCATACAGCATCGAACTGGGCACACTGAGCCGCCATTTCGGTGAACAAACTGTCACGGCAAGCTGCGCTGAAATCAGGGCAAAACTCGCGCCTTGGTTGATGAAGCATCTGGGGAAGCGCTCACGGCGAAGCCGCGTTCGTTCCCAAACGACCATTTTGCACGCGGACCTGCCTCTTGTTGAGAGGGTTCTATGTCATCTCCGGAGGGAGCATGCGCGTGTTCTAGTCACTTTCTTGGCGCACGGAACGCTTACAGCCGTTCAAGAAGACCTGATAACGATCGACGTGGCTAAGCGAGTTGTGCTGAACGAGCAGGTTCTCCTATACCTGAAGCAGAAGCTGAAACCGCGAGATCGGCCCCTTGAAGAAGTGCTCTCATCCGAGATATTGAAAGGCGAATTGGCGGATTAACACGCGAAGTGCAACACGGGGTGACAGTCGTGAGCCGACCGGTCGAGTAATAAGGGGGACAGCCACCTATTAAATGAGGACACATCGTCTACACAATGGCCGTATAGGGAGAAGGGTGGGCCACTTCCAACATCATGAAGAGAAGAGGCGGTTCAGGGGGCGCCAGGACTTCCGGGGACACCATACGTAATTCCAGGACGGGTACTTGACGCTGGGGCGTGGCTCGGATAGGTTTGTGTCATGGCCCGATTGGCGAGAGTTGTGGTTCCGCGGGAATTCCGGAATTCCCGGAATTCCGGGGACACCATATGTAATTCCAGGACGGGTACTTGACGCGGGGGCGTGACTCGGATAGGTTTGTGTCATGGCCCGATTGGCGAGAGTTGTGGTTCCGGGTGTCGCCCACCACGTCACGCAGCGTGGGAATCGGCGACAGCCGACGTTCTTTCAAGAGGACGATTACCGCGCCTATCTCCAACTGCTCGGGGAATGGTGTAGTCGTTGCGGGGTGGAGGTGTGGGCGTATTGTCTGATGCCCAATCACGTGCACCTGGTCGTGGTGCCCGAGAGTGAGGACGGGCTGCGCCGGGGTCTGGGCGAGGCCCACCGGCGCTACACGCGGCGGATCAACTTTCGGGAGGGCTGGCGGGGGCACCTGTGGCAAGGTCGTTTCGCCTCGTTTGCGCTGGACGAGCGGTATCTGCGGCGGGCGGCCCGGTACGTGGAACTCAATCCGGTGCGGGCCAGGCTGTGCCGGATGCCGTGGCGGTGGCCCTGGTCCAGTGCGGCGGCCCATGTGGCGGGGCGGGACGACAGTGTGGTGCGCGTGGCCCCCTTGCTGGAGCGGGTGCGGGATTGGCGAGCGTATCTGCTGGAGCCGCTGGAAGCGGCGGAGGAGCAACTGTGGCGACAGCACGAACGCACCGGTCGGCCCTTGGGCGAGCCGGCGTTTCTGGATCGGATTGAAAGCCTCCTCGGGCGCCCTGTACGGCCAGGCAAGCTCGGGCGCAAGCCGAAGCGGCAGGAGAAATGAGTAAGGTGTCCCCGGAATTCCCGCTAAATGATTCTACGTGTGTGCGGTCTGCCTTATTGATACGACCGGTAGCAGAGCGAAGGAACAAAGGAGTCAGTATGCCGCATTTCATGATCTACTGGGCCGCCTATTCTTGATGGACCGAATAAGGTACGAGTGGAATTGAGGTGGTTTGTTTGTGGTCACTGTCACACACAGATTTGGTCTGGGAGCCGCACTGAGGTATGAGGACGACATATGGTAGACCCAAAAGTGCCAACCGCTGGTAAGGATCGACATGTTCCCTTTGTGGACAAATTGCGCCGTTTGCGGAGTCCTGGTGGCATCATTGCTTTGTTCCTCCTGGCCTTGTTTGTTCACCTACTTGGCCGGCACATAGTCAGGCTTGAGCTTCAGCGCCTCTACACACCGCCCGCTCTCAATGCCAGAGAGGCGTCTATCTATGCTCGGTTCATACGCCTTGCCCAAGCTCACCCTGAATACGAGAGGATTTTCCTGAATGACGTGGGCACGCTGGAGTTCAAACAAAGTGGCTCCACGGAATCTCTCCACAGCAAGGGTAGCTTGTCGGTAGCGGAGGTCTGTGAATTGGTCAAGCTTGCGAGAGACCTTCCATGGACTGATTGCGTTTGGGCGGAGAAGAGCGGTACATGTGTGACTTTCGTCCACCGCACCACTTACATTCTGCCGATGAGGCCCGGCGTTTTGTATTCGCTGGACGGGCGGAACCCAAACGACCTACCCGACGGACTCATTGAGAAGAACAAGCCTTATACCGTTATCGGGGGTAACTGGTACACTTCCAAAGGCTTGGTCATTTCTCCCACCATGCCTGGCCGTGCCTGGCGGCTGCCGGAACGGTCACTCATCGACCATTCTTCTCAGGGGGGCGGATTAACACGTGAAGCGCAACAAGCCGTGACAACCACGAGTCCGTCGGTCGTCTCTTCAGGGCGCATGGCGGATTAAGGCGGGGGGCGCATTAACATCCGAAGTGCAACACGGCCCAGCGATCACGAGCCAATCGGTCGCCTATACAATTCTGTACCTCTGGGGACTCTGTCCCCAGACCCCTGGGATTTAGCGCTTTGGGAATTCCGGGGACGCCTTACCTATTTCGCCGTGCGAATTGAGTATGATGTCCCCGATTCCGCCCAAGCAAATACTTCCGGGAATTTCCTATCTTCTTGACGGAGTAGAAGGACCAACATTACAATTGTGTCGGAATCGCGTGCAGGAGGAAATGCTCATGATTGCTTCGACGGAGATTCGAAAGCTCGATGTCGTGCGGGCGGCCGTGCTGGTCATCCTGTTGGCAGGTACGTGGAGCCATGCGCAGTCCCAATCGGCCCCGATGGCCGGCGAAGTGAGCAAGCTTCGCGTCCTGTATGCCGGGCATCCCGGCTCGGACCGTGAGAAGGATTTCGTCGCATTTCTCAAGAAGCACTTCGAGGTGGTCCAGACCGGCAACCTGCAGACGTTCAAGGAAGCGGACACGCAGGGTTTCGACGTGACGCTCTTGGACTGGGACACGAAGGTGTTCAAAGGACCGTGGCCGCGGGTTTCTCAGGGCTTCTCTCGGCCGCTGATTACTCTGGGGTTTCCCGGCGCGGATATCTGTTCGCAGTGGCGGCTCAAGACGAGCTACTTGTGAAGCTGCATGGGAGATGCGGCTCATGCTGAGTCGCTTGATCACGAGGTCTTCCGCGCGCCGTTTACGGTCCAGCCCGAGTTCGAGTTGTGGGATACGCCGGACAACTACAAGCGAAATCACCTCGGCAGCGACAGACTGCCCGCGAGGATGAAAGTCTGGCGCGTCCAAAAGACCGGCCAGGAAATTGGCGGCGTGGTTGCCCGGGGCGAGGGATTCACGGATTCCCCTGATGCCGAGGTCCTGGCGCTGGGCTTCAATACGGGTAAATCGTATGGCGATGTGGGCATCGGTCGTCAGGGCAGTTTCCTGCAGTGGGGCTACTCGGCACCGCCGTCGCAAATGACGGAACCCGGGCAAAAGCTCTTTCTCAACTGCATCCACTACATTCGCAAATTCGACGGCAAGGCTCCGCTCCTGCGCTGCCAAACTATAGAGCGCAGTCGCATCGTCGTATTGGCCGGTGCCATCAACCGCGTCAGAGGCGACCGGAAGGCGTTCTTCTTGTGGTTATTCCCGGAAGAACTGTACGAGAAATACCATTCGGATCCTGGGGGCTTGGCCGCCTACTACAAGGCGAACCTGGAGTTGGTCTACCACGACAAGGTCTACCGTATTGATGACGATCTCAAGTCGCTGGGCATCGAATCCAATCGCAAGATCGAGAGCCTGCAGCGACTCATCAAATTGTTGGATGATGCAGAGCACGCCGCCACGGTCAGGAGGATGCTGGGCCACTACACAGACCAATCGTTCGACACGCCGCAACAATGGCGTCAGTGGTTCGAGGAAAGCGAGAATCGCATCTACTTCACCGATGTCGGCGGGTACAAGTTCAAGGTCGTGCCGGAAGGATACCTTACCATGGAAACGGCGAAGAAATAGAGGGTAGCCGCTGTCGGGGGAGGCGCATTAACGCGCGAAGCGCAACACGGGGTGACGATCGCCAGCCCACCGGTCGTCTCTTGGCTTTCGGCACGAAATGCCACCCAATTCCGGCCACACCCGTCCTGCACGGGTAAGACGGAACATCCTTGACACTGCCTCCCCCATGACCTATCATGATGGCGATTCAGCGGCCATGTTAGGATTCCATAAAGTATGCCCAGCAAAGGATTTACACACCTCCACCTGCACAGCCAGTATTCCCTGCTGGACGGGGCGGTCACATTTGAGGGGCTGTTCGAGCGGTGCAAGAAGCTGGGCATGAATGCGGTGGCTGTGACCGACCATGGCAATATGTTCGGGGCGGTCGAATTCTACACGAAGGCCAAGGCCGCCGAGATCAAGCCCATCATCGGCATCGAGGCTTACGTCGCCCCCGGCAGCCGCCTCGATCGGACCAAGACATCCATTTCGGATGCCGCGTACCATTTGATCCTCCTGGCCGAGAACAATGCCGGCTACCGGAACCTGCTCAAGCTGACGAGCACCGGATACGTCGATGGGTTCTACTATCGTCCCCGCATTGACAAAGAGATCTTGGCTGAGTGTCACGAAGGCCTCCTCTGCGCCACGGCGTGCCTCAAAGGAGAGGTCACAGCCGCTGCGGCCGGCGGGGACATGAAGGCGGCGCGGCAGGCAGCCGAGAGCTACCTGAAGATCTTCGGCCCGGAGCGGTTCTTCATCGAGCTGCAACACCACCAGAGCGATGCTCCGGACCCGACCGAGGCATTGATCGATCTGGCCAACAAGCTCGGCGTCGGCACCGTGGCGACGAACGATGTGCACTTCCTCAGTGAGGAGGACTACGAAGCCCACAATTGCCTCTGCTCCATCAGCACGGGCAAGCATGCCGACGACCCGGATCGTATGATCTATCCGCCGGACGTCTATCTCAAGAGCGACCCCGAGATGCGGAAGCTCTTTGCGGAGGCGCCGCAGGCTTGTGACAACACGGTCGCCATCGCCGAACGGTGCAATGTCGAGATCGACCTGCACACGCGCCACGCCCCTCGCTTCACGCCGCCCGACGGCTCGACACCCGAGGACTACCTCGCCCGTCTGTGCCTGGAAGGCATCAAGCAACGCTATGGCGAAATGACACCCCCGATCAAGGAGCGACTCGACCGCGAGCTCCAGGTGATCCAGTCCAAGGGTTTCTCGAGCTACTTCCTGATCGTCTGGGACTTCTGCAATTACGCCCGCAAGCACAACATCCCTGTGGGGGCCAGGGGTAGCGGCGTCGGCACGATTGTCGGCTATTGCCTGGGCCTGTGCAACGTAGACCCGCTGCGGTATGACCTGCTGTTCGAGCGGTTCATGGACCCGGCGCGAAACGAGATGCCCGATATTGACATCGACATGTGCCAGGCCCGCCGGCAGGAAATCATCGAATACGTGCGGCAAAAGTACGGCCAAGTCGCCCAGATCATCACCTTCGGAACGATGAAGGCGAAGGCCGTCATCCGAGACATTTGCCGGGTTCTCGCCGTGCCGCTGGCGGAGGCCGACCGCCTGGCCAAGCTGGTGCCCTTCTCGCTCGACATGACGCTGGACAAGGCCCTGGAGACCGAGCCGGAGCTTAAGAAGGCGTATGATGAGAACGAACTGACCCGGAGAGTGATCGATGTCGGCCGCAAACTCGAGGGCCTCGCCCGGCACGCCTCCGTGCACGCGGCGGGCGTGGTCATCGCCGATGAGCCGCTGACCAACTTCGTGCCGCTCTATAAGGCCCCGGGAACCGAGGAAATCATCACGCAATACGAAGGCCCCATCGTCGAGAAGGTGGGCCTGCTGAAGATGGACTTTCTCGGCCTCAAGACGCTCAGCGTCTTGGAGCGGGCCCGCCAATTGATCCAGCAGAACCACGGCGTGGAGCTTGACCTGGAGAAGCTCGATATCACCGACCCGAAAACCTTCAAGATCTTCGGCGACGGCAGGACCCGGGGCGTCTTTCAGTTTGAATCCGGCGGCATGCAGGACATGCTGATGAAGATGAAGCCGGACCGCATCGAGGATCTGATCGCCGCCAACGCCCTCTACCGTCCCGGCCCGATGATCCTGATCCCCGATTACATCGACCGCAAGCACGGCGCCAAATGGTCCCTGCCCCACCCCATCATGACCGAGGTGCTCCAGGAGACCTACGGGATTATGACCTATCAAGAGCAGGTTATGCGTATTTGTAACCGCCTGGGGGACATTCCCCTGCGCGACGCCTACGCGCTCATCAAGGCCATCAGCAAGAAGAAAGCCAGCACTATCCAGAAGGAGAAGGAGCGGTTCCTCACCGGTTGTGTCAGCAAGGGCCTGAAGCAGGAAGAGGCGGAGCAGATCTTCGAGTTGATCGAGCGGTTCGCCGGGTATGGCTTCAACAAGAGCCACTCGACGCGCTATGCGTTTGTCGCGTACCAGACCGCCTACCTGAAGGCCCATTACCCCGTCGAGTTCATGGCGGCCCTGCTCACCTATGAAATGGGCGATACCGACAAGATCGTCGCGTACATCGCCGAGTGCCAGAGCCTGGGCGTCGAGGTCAT
>JAMCWO010000218.1 GCA_023481165.1 Planctomycetota bacterium
GGCCGTGAGCCGAACGATATACTTCTTCTGCAACAGAATTCTCCGTCAAATGATCCTTCCTCGCACAAATCAGTATACCCGCACAAACCCTTAAACACAACAGTCATGAACCACTAGGTCGACCGGGCCGTCGATCTGGGCTGCCTTGATGGACCCGCTGCTGGTCTTACCCTTGATGTTTCCCTGGAGGTCGATCGTGCTCAGGCTGCCGAAGTCGCTCTGGCACAGGACGTTGAGACGGCGGGGGCCTGTGATCTCATAGCTGATGGCGATAGAGCGATTGGTTGAAAGGTGCGGCTTGTCGGCCCGAATCTTCACCGTGTTGTCGGTCGAGTCCAGCTTGATCTCGGTCTGTTCCGCCAGTTCCTGCGCCTCTTCCTCCGTCGGTGCGTACGCGACGATCCGGGCGGTCACGCTGCATTCGTTACTGTCGGTCCCGGTGATGGTGATGGAGCCGGATTCGGTAGCGACATCGAGCGTGCTGACCGGCGCACAGGGGGCTTGCCGGCTGATGGTGCGCTGGGACTGGGCCTGATTGATGCCGTCGATCGAGAGATCGCAGCCGCCAAACGTGAAGAATGACAAGATGAATAGGCCGATCACTTCATTCAGTTGTGGGTAACGGGGTCTCATCGTGGTCTCTTCTTTCACCGGCCCATCTATCGGATCGTGATCGATCCATCGTGCGTTCTCAGATGAATCCTGCCTGCGCCGCCGCCGACTTTGCCGGTCAGGGACTGGCCGACCTTGCCTTCGACCATGATCGGCAGGCTGGTGTACAGTCCTCTCGTCATTTCTTCCCCTTTTCCATTGTATGCCGGTCATTCGATCCGAATCCGCCTCTATATCTGTACGGCCGGAACTGGCGCATGTCAACGCCGATCCTGATCTGGGCCCAAGGCACGGAGCCTTTCTGGTCTCTGGTGCCTTCCCTTCCGGATTAGTCGCCGAAGAAGCGGCTTGATTCGGCAGAATCCGGCTTTTTGGGGGCGAGACGGGGGCTGCGAAATCAGAAATTGGATATTTGACCGCCGGGCCGGGGCGGCCTATAATGCCCCGCGTTTGCGTGTGCTGTCCGCGGCGGCATGCTCCGGCGGCACGTTCTGACCGAACCAAATTCCCCAGCCGGATGGAGAGATTATGATAGCCGGATTAACGGTTGCCGACCTCGCTCGACCCGCCGAAAGGCGGCTATCCCGATTCTATGATGCCGCCCTGATCGTCGGCGGCTCTATCGCCATCGCTTTATCCGCGCAAGTCGCGATCCTGCATCCCGTTCCGATCACGGGCCAGACGTTCGCGGTTCTGATGGTGGCGGCCCTGCTTGGCTCCCGGCGGGGCGTCCTGTGCATCCTGGCCTATCTGGCCGAGGGTCTGCTCGGTTTGCCGGTATTCGCCCAGGGCAAGGCCGGTTTGGCTGCGTTTTTGGGACCTACCGGTGGTTACCTGGTCGGCTTCACCGTGGCGGCCTGGATCGTAGGTGCTTTGTCCGAGCGGACTTGGGATCGCAGAGTTCTCAGCATGGCCGGCGCAATGGTCGTGGGTAACCTTGCGATCTATGCCTGCGGCCTGGTGTGGCTATTCTGCCTGGTCCACGTCTTTGCCAAGTCCCTCGGCGGTGGGGTACTGGCAGTCGGCCTATATCCCTTCCTGGCCGGCGATGTGCTGAAAATCGTATTGGCGGCGACCCTGCTGCCTTCCGGCTGGAAAATCCTACGACATTTTCGACTTGATGGAGCCCCGAATATCCGCTAAGATACCCTTGCTACCGATCCAGAAACATTACTGGGGAATAGTGTAATGGTAGCACAAATGACTCTGGATCATTTAGTCAAGGTTCGAATCCTTGTTCCCCAGTTTCACTCTGCTCGTCAGGTAATTGCTCATGTTGCTGGCTGCTTGGCGGTAGGAGCCGAAAGATTCGTCTTGGCCCAGATCGTCCAGTTCTTTGCACAGCGTAGTGATGAACTGCTCTGACACGAGTCCTTGCCTCCAGGCCTGAAAGAACATCTCCGCCTCCTCCACGTACCTCACTTCGACTGCCATGGCTCTTGCTTTCAAAGAAGGTCTCTATCTGGCCCCAGTTTCCTACCGGTTATCGGTGCTTTTGCCGCGGGACTTAAGCGCCGTGCAGCCCCCGCCGCCGACGGGCACCGCGGCGATTCGATAGGAAATCCTTGCCACTTTCGCCCCGAAATGTCATCCTCTGAACTCGTTTTGAATGCCACTGAAGTCGTGGAGAATAGAAAGGAACCGGGCAGATGATTGAGATTGTGCATGTAGGGTTGGGGCCGCTGGGGCAGAAGATGGTCCGGTCCGCGGTCGAGCGGGGGAGCTTTCGTCTCGTGGGGGCCGTGGACGTCGACCCCGCCAAGGTTGGCCGCGATGTGGGTGAATTCTGCGGGATCAAACCCCTGGGCATCACCATTTCCGGCACACTGGACGAGGCACTGCGGGGCCGATCCCCACAGGCGGCGGTGGTCACGACGGTCAGCAGTCTGGCGGCCTTCGAGCCGCAGTTGGCCGCATTGGCGAAGGCGAAGCTCCCCGTGGTCTCGACCTGCGAAGAACTCTTCTTCCCCTGGCGCAGGCAGCCGGAACTGGCCCGCAGGATCGATCAGATCTGCCGCGAGCAGGCAATCGCCTGCGTCGGCACAGGGGTGAACCCGGGATTCCTGATGGATTACCTGCCCGCCGTCTTGACCGGTCTGTGCCAGAAGGTAACCGGCGTGCGGGTCTGGCGCATTCAGGACGCCTCGGTCCGCCGGATTCCGTTCCAGCAGAAGATCGGCGCCGGCCTGACCCTGGAAGAATTCGAAGCCAAGCACAAGGCCGGCACGCTGCGGCATGTGGGCTTGCCGGAGTCGGTAGATTTCATCGCCGACCGGCTCGGCTGGCACCTCGACCGGGTGACGGAGAGTCGCGAGCCGGTGACCGCCGCGCGGGATGTCACCACCGGCTATAAGCCGATCGCCAAGGGAATGGCCCGCGGCGTCTTCCAGGTGGGCCGGGGCTTCGCGGGCGGCAACGAGGTCATCACGCTGACCTTCCGGGCCGCCGTGGGCGAGCCTGAGTCCTACGAGGAGATCCAGATCGAAGGCGATCCGGCATTCCGCTCGCGCATCGCCGGCGGCATCAACGGCGATATCGCCACCTGTGCCGTGACGCTCAACGCCGTGCGGTCGATCCTCGCCGTCAGTCCGGGCCTCAAAACCATGGCGGACCTGCCCGCGCCCTCCTGGTTCGCGACATCTACGTAGGGTGCGTATCACGCACCATCGCTTACGGCGCGAGAGCTGTGTTTTCCTTCGTGCGATTGATGCCATCTGTTGGTTTCCGCGTCCGGTTGCTCGATCGTCGAACGGTCGATTCACGCGGGAACGGCACTGAGAGTCTGGCTCTCGCCCCGAATGGCGGCGAGCAACTCGTCGAACGGCGCGGTCTTGAGGACGTAGCCCTCGGCCCCGGCTCTTTGCATGTTCTCCATGGCTTCGGGCTCATTGTACATCGACAGCGCGACGACCCGCATCTGTGGCAGATTGGCCTTGATCTGCCGGGTGGCTTCATAGCCGTCCATCAAGGGCATGGACACATCCATAATCACCACGTCCGGCTTCAGTTGATCGGCCAGATTCACCGCCTCGCGCCCGTTCGACGCCTCTCCAACGATCGCGACGCTGTTCTCCTCACTGAGCAGGGCGACCAGGCCTTGCCGCACGATCTCGTGGTCATCGACCAGCAGCACGCGTAAAGGATCCTTCCCCCCAGGGACGGAACGCTCCGTATCCTTCGCCTGACCACTCCCTTTCGCGCCGGCCACAGAACCTACCCCGGCGATCTCGCCTTCCGGCACGACGATAAAGAACGTGCTGCCCTGGCCCTCGGCGCTCTTGATCCGCATGCGCCCGCCGAGCAGCTCGATCCGTTCCCGAATGCTCAGCAGACCGAATCCGGCCGTTTCGGTGAGCCCCTGCGGATCGAAGCCGCGGCCGCGATCCGAGACCTTCAGGGACAGGTATCGTCCCAGCCGGCGCGCGTGGATGACGGCCTCCTTCACCCGGGCGTGCTTGACGACATTGAACAGCAGTTCCTGGACCGCACGGTACAGGAAGGCTTTGAGCCCGTCGGACTCCACGGGCATGTGGCCCTGCACATGCACGACCAGCCCATGCTTGGTCTGCACCTCGTCCGCGAGCCAGCGCAGGGTCTCGGCGAAGTCGTCGAGATGCAGTACGGCGGGGCTCAGTTCGTGCGACAGGTTGCGGGATTTCTCCACCGCGTCTTTGAGCATGTGGTCGATTTCCGCCGTGATCGTCCGCAAGGAAGAATCGTGCTTGACCCCGTTGCGCACGAGGCTCAGGTGAAACTTCGCGGCCGCCAGCTCCTGCTGCAAATCGTCGTGCAGGATCTCCGCCATGCGCCGGCGCTCGCGATCCTCCGTCTCGGACATCTCGAGCGCGAGTTTCTGCAGTTGCCTGGCCCGGTGCCGCAGTTCGGCCGTGCGCTGGGCCACCTTCACCTCCAGTGTTTTGGTCAGATCGAGCAGGGCCTCCTGGGCTTGTTTGAGCCCGGTGATATTGCGGACACTTCCGTTGTAGCACAGGGCGCGGCCCGCTTCGTCTTTCTGCACGACGAAGTAGTCCGCCAGCCAGCAGTACGTCTCATCCTTGCAGCGGAAGCGGTACTCAATGGTGCCCATGCCGGTGGTTTCGGCTTCGCCCAGCTCCCGCCGGACCCGCTCCACGTCGTCCGGATGAACCCGGTCGAGTACTTGTTCCTTCGAGAGCTCCTTCATCTCCTGGGGCGAGAAGCCCGCGATCTGTTCGATGACGGGGCTGAGATACTCATAGCGGTCGCGGCGCAAATCCCGCCGGTAGGCGGCGTCGAGCGAGTTCTCCAGCACGGTCTGGAACCGCTGCTCGCTTTGGCGCAGGGCCTCGGCGCGGCGCAGCAAATCGCCCGCCATCTGCGCCACCGTGTCGCGCAGACTGCGCACCTCCCGGGGCGCCTCGGGGTCGGCGGGCGCATCGATCCGGACTTGGCCCATCGCCTGGGCATCCCGCTCCAGACGCAGCAAAGGGCCGGCGATGGTGCGGGCCAGGAGATAGGCGAGCAGGAACGCCAGCGAAGTGGCCATCATCGCGAGCAGGGCATCATCGAGCAAGCCCTGCCATACGGGCGCCAGCACGAGTTTCACCGGACGGGCGGCGCCGGCGACCCAGCCGGTATCGGCCATCGGCACCCGGGCCGCAAAGTGCCGGCGGTTTTCGCGGTCCGACCTTATCTCCCCCAGGATCGGTCGCCCCCACAGCGCCTGGGGCAAAAGCGGATCGGCCTGTCGCGGTTGCAACCGCGCTTCCCAGGTCAGCGGCACCTCCGGATTCTGATACACCAAGCAGCCTTGCCGGTCGAAGACGGCATACTCGCCGCCGGCGAGACGCTCCTGCGTCAGAATCAGCGTGCCCAACCGCGCTGGATCGATGCTCGCTACCACGACGCCGCGCAGATGGCCGTTCTCACCCCGCAGGGCGGTGGCGATGGAAAAGCTCGGAGTGGCGGACATCACCTCCCCTTCCAGGGTGAGGTCGCTGATGGCCCAGGGCTTACCGGCCAGGAGTTGTTGAAAGTAGGAGCGGCCGGACAGGTTGTGGCCCACCACGCCCGGTTCGCTGGAGGCGAAGATGATTCCTTCCGGAGTGACCCAGTGCATGCTGCTGACCGTGGTGTCCTGTGCCACCATGGTTTGGAGGAGCTTTGCCGCCTTGGCCTCGTGATAGGGGGAGAGCGTGGCGATCGCTTGGCCCACCGTGTCGAGCTGCCGACGTATGCCGTCCGCGTAGGCGGAAAAGGTCGTTCCCAAGCCCTCCGCCGCCTCCAGTTCCATCTGCAAAGCCTGGCTCCGCCGGGTGGTGTAGTGCTGGAACGAAATCAAGCCCTGCAATACCAACGCCGGCAGCAGCGCCAAAGCGATTAGCAGGAACAAACGCTGGCGAATCCCGCGGGGCAGCAGGCGCGCGATCCACGCGGGTCGAGGTATCGACGGGTCCGCCGCCGCGCCAAGCCTGGTTTCCGGCGGCAACCGCTTGTCTGCATGACTCGCCCTGTGTTTGCCGCGCATTGTCGGCTTCCTCAATCTCACTCTATCGCTGTCCGCGTGCCCCGGTACGCTATTGGCAGACCTCAACCGCTGTATTCCCGCAACGCGGGAAGCCGCTGATGTTTGATTCATGTGTCAAGCTAACCTATCTAAATACAACGACTTACAGATGGTTCTTGTTCAGGGGGAAATCCAGATTTGGAGGATCTGGACCAGGCTTCATCGCATCTTCTATGGTACCTATGTCCGCGGCAAATTGGCTTCGTTTGGCGCGATTGATCCGGCCGGAACCTCCCCGGCCCCGGCCGCCCGTGCCCATTCCCGGGCGCGCGGGGGTGAATTGGCTTCGTTTTGCACGAACGGCCTTCGGCCGAGTTTGGAGTTGGAAGTGTAAAGTTTGAAGCAGGAAGACTGAGGACTCGATGCCCGGCTTGCCCGCCTTAACACTTGACACTCCTCCCGGATTGGCCTTGTTCTGCCAATGTCCGTGAAGTGTGCAATTCACCATAACTCCTTTCTCGCAAAGCACTTGCCTCTTCTTTGCCCACTGCCGAAATTGGGTTTGTTTGGCGCAATTGACTGGCAGAGCAGAGGGGTGAGAGGGGAACCCCGATCCCCAGGCCGCGTCCCGGCTGGTGGGAATTGGCTTCGTTTTGCACATTCGACCCTCCCGATGCCGGCCGGGCTTCCTCAGATTGGCTCTGTTCCGCAGCTCACACTTCTTCTGAATTGGGTTTGTTTTGCACATTTCTGTCTCCGGCGCCCGGACCGACCAGGAAAATTGGGTTTGTTTTGCACGATTGGCTCCGGCCAATTGGGTTCGTTCTGCACGATCGTCCCGCCCAGGTCCGAGACGGCAGGCTGCAGGGCAGGCGTCCCGCCGCCAGTCTGTCCCCAATCCGCAATCCGCAATTCACCTTGCCCGTGTCCTCATGACTCTTGCTGCCGCTTTCAAATCATCAATCGTAAACACGTCATTCCCGCGGAGGCGGGAATCATAAATCCGAGGGCCAACCTCGGGATAGAGTGTCCCTCTACCTATGCTCCGTGTTGCACGAATCGTGCCGGAATTCTGTGCACGGCCGAGGCGCGAAAGCCGCGTAACTCCTTGTGCCGGAAGGAATAAAGAATTTCTCGCACGCGGGGTGTTTTACCTTCTGAACTGTTGCACAAACGCGAACGAAGAGCAGTGGAACCACGGATGAACGCGGATAAGAGCATCCCGCCGAAGGCGTCCGACTCAGCGGCTCCCTGTGCCTGGACAGGTCCCACCATTCCCGCACCTTGAACCGCCTCTTCTCTTTTCCCGCGTCGCGCCGGACCCCTCTGCCTGGGGGCTGACACCCGGTGTCACGCACGCTCTTTCTTGGCCCCGCGTCGTCGCGTCCGGTGGGAATACGAGGGACAGCCGCCAATTACGCAGCATGCCGGCAATCACGAAATGGCCCCTCACGAGGCGCCGGCACATCGAACCCCCAATGCCCACGACTACCGAACGGTGACGTCGTGGCGCTCTCCTACCATGCTATTGGCTCAAAGCGGGAAATCTCAGGGGTCTGGGGGACGGAGAGGCTGTGAAGAAATCAGCCCTGACAGGCATGGTAGAATAATGGACATGAAGGACCAAGGAATTCTACCCGGGGGAATTCGGGGGACACCATACTAATTTTCCGAGGTGGTCCTTGACGTGGGGGCATGACTCGGGTAGGTTTATGCCATGGCACGATTGGCGCGAGTTGTGGTTGCGGGTGTCGCCCACCACGTGACCCAGCGTGGGAACCGGCGACAGCCGACGTTCTTTCAAGAGGACGATTACCGGGCCTATTTGCAATTGCTCGGGGAATGGTGCGGCCGGTGCGGGGTGGAGGTGTGGGCGTATTGCCTGATGCCCAATCACGTGCACCTGATCGTGGTGCCCGAGAGCGAGGACGGGCTGCGGCGGGCCCTGGGCGAGGCCCACCGTCGCTACACGCGGCGGATCAACTTTCGGGAGGGCTGGCGGGGGCACTTGTGGCAGGGACGCTTCGCGTCGTTTGCCCTGGATGAGGCGTATCTGCGGCGGGCGGCGCGGTACGTGGAGCTCAATCCGGTGCGGGCCAAGCTCTGCCGGGTGCCCTGGCGGTGGCCCTGGTCCAGTGCGGCGGCCCACGTGGCGGGGCAGGACGACGGCGTGGTGCGCGTGGCCCCTTTGTTGGAGCGGGTGAAGGATTGGCGGGCGTATCTGCGGGAACCACGGGAGGCGGCGGAAGAGGAATTGTGGCGTCGGCACGAGCGGAC
>JAMCWO010000150.1:0-87888 GCA_023481165.1 Planctomycetota bacterium
CTGGGCACCCTGGTCATGCTGTACCGGCATGTGCCCTAGCGTTTCGAGGAGTGGTTGATGTGACTGGTGCGAGAAGATGGTGTGCGATGGGGGCGACGCTGGCCCTGATTTTCACGGGTGCGGCGCGGGCCGTGGACAAGCCGACCACCACGCAAAAGACCTGCGTGACGGCGGAATGCCACGCGACCTACGCCAAGAAGCCCTTTGTCCACGGACCGGTCAGTCTGGGAGACTGCAAGAGCTGTCATGAGGAGGTGGACGCCAAGGCCCACACGTACAAGTTGAGCCGGGAGGGCCGGGATCTCTGTGAATACTGCCATCTCGATCAAACCACGAAGAAGAACATCCATGAGCCGTTGAAGACCGGCAAGTGCACCGACTGCCACGACCCGCACAGCAGCGACAGCAAAGCGCTGGTTCGCGGCAAGACCATCGCGGACCTCTGCGCGAAATGCCACGAGACCGTCAAGGACGTTCAGTTCCCGCACGGCCCGGTGGCGGTCGGCGAGTGCACCATCTGCCATGCGTCCCACAGCTCGGACCGGCCCAAACTGCTCGTCGACGAGCCGACGAATCTGTGCTTCTCCTGCCACACGGTCACCAAGAGCGAGCTGTCGCAGTTTGAGTTCGTGCACGAGCCCGTACCTCTTCCCTGCATCGGCTGTCATAACCCGCACGGCGCCGCCAACCCGAAG
Organism: Planctomycetota bacterium; assembly: GCA_023481165.1. GTDB lineage: Bacteria > Planctomycetota > Phycisphaerae > Sedimentisphaerales > Anaerobacaceae > PLanc-01. Next base: position 696 of record JAMCWO010000150.1, read on the forward strand.
ATGCTGAAGGCCGATGCGCCGGATCTGTGCTACGCGTGCCACAAAGACATTCAGAAGGTGGCCACGACCTCCAAGCACAAGCACGACGCCGTGACGGAGAAGGGCGGCTGCCTGCATTGTCATACGCCGCACGCCTCCACGGTGCAGTTCATCCTGAAAGATGCCCCGATGACTCTGTGCGAAACGTGCCACAACGAGCCGGTGAAGACAGAAGATGGTCAGCCGGTGCCATCGTTCACTGCGCAAATTAAGGACAAGAAGTCTCTGCACGGTCCTGTGGCGCAGAAGAACTGCACCGGCTGCCACGCCACCCACGGCAGCGACCATTTCCGCCTGCTGGTAAAGGAATATCCGCAGGCGTTCTATGCCCCGTTCAGCACGGACAAGTATGCCTTGTGCTTCAGTTGCCACCCGGAGAGTCTGGTGCTGACGGCCCGAACCTCCGAGTTGACGGACTTCCGCAACGGGGACATGAACCTGCACTACGTCCACGTCAACAAGCAGCGGGGCCGGACCTGCCGCTCGTGCCACGCGACGCACGCGAGCGACCTGCCCAAGCACATCCGGGAGAGTGTTCCTTACGGCGTGTGGAACCTGCCGATCCAATTCCAGAAGACGGATACCGGCGGCGGCTGCCGGCCCGGCTGTCATCAACCGTTCACCTACGATCGCAAGACGCCCGTCACGTACCCGGACGTGGCGGTCGTGCGGCGTTGAAACGCCTGGCTGGCAGAAAGGGAATCTCCTATGGTGAAACGAAGAGGCGTGCCCGCCGCCCCGCTGCGCGGCGGGGGAGAATGGCTGCTGGCCCTCGCCAGCGTGATCTGTCTCGTTTCGCCGGGCTGGGGTCAGGAAGGTCTGCGCCGCGTCCATGTCGGCGATACGATGCCCGAGTTCTCCCTGACCGACGCCCGGGGAACCGTTTTCCGGTACGAGCATAAGCAGGCCCGTGTCCTCGGCATCCTCATCCTCCAAGCGGGACAGACCCATCTGCAGCGGCTGGTGACGGACCTGGAGGTCCTCGTCCAGAAGCTCCGCGTGGAGACGCTCCCGACGCGCAGCCCGGACGCGCAGCGGCCCTCCGGGCCTGGGGCGGGGGCGTTCGATTGTATCGGCGTGATGAGCGGCTCGGGGACGAGCGAGTTTCTGCGTTCCCGCGACCCTGACGCCGGCACGGCCTTGCCGATCGTGGCGGATCCAAATTTCGCGTTCTGGGGCAAGCTGGGAGTTATTGCCGCCCCGACCGCCATCGTCGTAGGGGCCGACCACAAGGTGCGCTGGATCAAGGCCGGCTTCGGGTATGATTTCGTGGCCGGTTTCCACTCCCAGTTGAACGAGGCTCTCGGATTGGGCGGCAGCGCAAGTGCAACCGCCCACGTGCAGACGCTCGAGAATACCTCCGTCCAGTCACGCCGCGACCGGCACATCCAACTGGCGCGGGTGCTGGCGAAGAAGGCACGGTGGGAATCCGCCCTCGGTGAACTGGAGAAAGCACGCGCGCTCGATCCGAATGCCGCCGATGTGGCGCTGGAGCTGGGCGAGATTCTGTGCCGGACCGGAAAGAACGAGGCGGCTCTGACAACGGTAGCCCAAGTCAAAGCCGAGTCGGCCGAGGACAAAGCGCATGTCCTGCTGGTCTCGGCATGGGCCAAACGGCAGATGGGCGATCTTGGCGCCGCCGAATCGCTTCTCACCAGGGCCCTGGAGATCTCCCCGGAATCCCCGCGGATTCTGTACGAATTGGGCAAGGTCCATCAAGCCAAAGGGGATGCCGCCAAGGCGCTGGCCTGTTATCGCCGGGCACTAGCCGAGGTCTTCGGGGACACGGAGCCGCCCACCTCTTCTCAAAAGTAGGAGCCAATTTTCGCGACATTCTCACATGTGAGATGCAATGGGCGCAGCATGTCCTCGCGTCACGGGAGACATGGGAGCGGCCGAAAATGTAAGTCTTTGCTGTAGTGAAACTTACGGAAAGGCCATTTTGATCTTTGAGATCTGCGGTTGTTGGCATACGATTTGCGGAAAGCGGTAGGGGGCGCGGTCCGTATGCGCAGTGCTATCGCATGCGGCGCGAACGTGGTGAAACGGATGGTTCACCGGGGTAGGCAGGGGTAGAAGAATCTGCATCTGGTCGGTGCAGGGGTGTTGGAGGAGTTGAGAAAAATGCACGTCAGCAAGTGGTTGGTAAGGCTCGGTTTTGGTGTCTTGGTGTCGGGGATGTGGATGGCGACGGGGGCGTGGGCGGCCACGGCCCACTCGGACCTGGTGGGTTGCGATGGCTGTCATGTGCCGCACAACGCGGACCGGTTGCCGGGCGTGCCGCTGTGGAACGGCAGTGAGACGGCCGTCACATTCACGATGTATTCCAGCAACACGTTCCAAGCTACCATTGATGGCCAGCCCAGCGGCGCCTCGAAGCTGTGTCTCAGTTGCCATGATGGCGCCAACCCGAACTTCCTGTGGATGTCGGACAACAAGAAGTTCAAGGCGGGCGACTTGGTCAATAGTCATCCGATTTCCTTTGTATACGACTCCGCGTTGGCGGCGGCTGACGGGGCCTTGAAGGACCCGTCCCAGCCCAGCACGTTGGGCCGGACCATTGCCCAGGACCTGTTGGACGCCGAAAGCAAGATGCAATGCAACAGTTGCCACGATGTCCATACCTCCGGTGTGGGCAAGGCGCTGCGCGGCTACAGCTACGGCTACGAGACGGTGACCAACGCGGACGGCTCGGAGTCGCAGGTCCATCACGGACCGGAGTTGTGCCGCATGTGCCATCTGAAGTAGACGCGGCCGCATCAATCCAGATGGGGGGAGGGGCCCCCAACGCTGTGCCCGCTTTCGCGGGAATGACGCCCCCGCGGAGGCGGGGGTCGCGTTGGGAACCCCAGCACGATGACCGGCCCGGGACGGCAGGGCCTCCAAACGCGATTCATCGCGTTTGGGAAGGGCTCTCACCGGCGATAAGAGGGCCGGTGGGGACCCGAACCCATGAAGGGCTCGGCGACGTGGAGGGTATGGACCCTTGTCGTTGCGACCCACAACATCCTGCTCCAGGGAGCGTGCGGTCGTGCCCACCGACGCGCGGCGGCGCTGCGGGGATGCCCGATAATGCCCGCTACCGTCGGGCTGACGCTCGGCAGCCGCGCGCCGGGGGAAAGGCCTCGCCGCAAGATCTGTCCTAGCCGCAGATTCGGCTAAAGGGGCCCCGTCGCCTTAGACGAAAAAGTGCTTATGTCGGTTGGTAATCCTTTTCTTTGCAGGAGTTTAGCTCTCATCGCGGGATGCGCGGTCCTGGGTCTCGTGGGCGGGTGCGGCACGGCCCAGAAACAGCCCAGCGCGGCCGCGCCGGTCTACTTTCCGTCCGCGCCGGAGAAGCCCCGCCTGCAATTCCTGACCTCGCTCTCCGGTCCCGCCGATCTGGGCGCGCCCGGTCCCAGCGGCTTTGAGAAATTCGTACTCGGCGAGGCGGAGCGGAAAGAGGGCATTGCCACCCCGTATGGTCTGGCCCTTCACGACGGCGTGCTGTACGTCTGTGACGTTGGCAAGAGGCGAATCGAGATGCTCGACTTGAGGAAGCGGTCGTTCGGCTACTTGACGGAAGACCGGCGGCTGGCCAACCCCGTAAACATTTTCATCGAGCCGAACGGGACGAAATATGTGGCCGACCCGACCGCCGGGACGGTCTTCGTCTTCGATTCCGCCAATGCGTTGCAGGAGATTCTCGGCAAGGACCTGCGGATCAACCCCATTGATGTCGCGGTCCGGGGCGATCACTGCTACGTGACGGACTTCGCGAGCAATCAGATTATCGTGATGGACAAGACGACCGGCAGAGAGATTCGCCGCCTGGGCGAGGCCGGCGACGGCGACAAGCAGTTCAAGCTCATCAGCGATCTGACCTTCGGCCCGGACGGGGACCTCTACGCGACGGACAAACTCAAAGCCAAGATCTTCCAGTTCGACGCCGCGGGGAATTTCCAGCGGACCATCGGCCAGCGGGGCGACAACATCGACGAATTGGTGCGGCCCAAGGGCATCGCCGTCGACCGCGAGAACCGGATCTGGGTGATCTGCGCCGGCGTGTCCATCGGGGCCGCGGTGTGGTCCACGGAGGTGGCCAAGATCTACGACCAGAAGGGGCGGCTTTTACTGTTCTTCGGCCGGCCGGGCAACGAGCCGGGGAATATGAACATGCCTGCCAAGGTAATTCTGGACTACGATCACGTGGATTTGTTTCGGCCCTATGCCGTCAAGGGGGCCAAGATCGAGTTCCTCGTGTTCGTGTCGAACCAATACGGCCCGCACAAAGTCAACGTCTACGGGTTCGGCGAATTTCCGGTCGCCGGCAGACCCAGGGAGGCGGCGGGAACGCCCCTCACGGAGAACACCGCCGCGCCAAAACCCGCCCCTGGCGCCGAGCCGCCCCCGACGCGCAGTCCGGACGCGCAGCGGCCCTCCGGGCCTGAGGCGGCGATGAACGATGCCGAACGGCTGCAGCGCAGCCGGGAGATCGGCGGCGTCTACAAGCAGAGCATGGAGGCGTATCGTGCCGGTCGTCTCGAAGAAGCACGCGCCGGCTTTGTGAAGGTCGTGGAAAGCGGGTTGATTCCACCTCCGATGGAGGACATGCTCCGAGGCTACATCCGGGATATCGACGCCCGGCTGACCCACAGTCCGGGTGGACCACGTTGATGGGGACTATGCCCGAGCCCGCGCGTTACGGTGCGGGGTCCCGAACGCATAATTCTGCGTTGGGGGGCCCCTTGGCATCGCTTCGGATGCTGTCGGTCCCGGCAGGATCAGGGTTGATGGCGATGTTCCTGTTGCTGGCCAGTTGCGACGAGGTGGAACGCCACAAGACATTGACGTTCTTTTTCGATGGGGTTCCGCCCCTGCGGACGGAGGCGCCCGAGGCCCAGGCAGCAGGACTGATAGACAACCGGGCCGCCGACAAGGCTCCGGTGGGCCTGTGGCGCACCCATGCGCCGGTTAAGAATTGCACCGTCTGCCATGGGGAGCAGCGCCGCGCCGGCGCCGCGCGGAAAGTGCAGTTGGTCGCCGAGGTACCACAGTTGTGCTACAATTGTCATAAAGAGTTTTCCGCGCTGCAAGCGTGGGTGCACGGACCGGTGGCCACCGGCAACTGCCTGCTCTGCCACGAGCCGCACAAGGCCAAGAATGAGTCTTTGCTCCGCAAGCCCGTGCCCGATCTGTGTTACCAGTGCCACGAGGAGCAGGCGATTCGCCAGATCAAGAACCACGCGGAAGCATCCTACGCGCGGTGCATCGATTGCCATGAGGGCCATGCCAGTGCCGCCCGGGGCCTGCTGCGGCAGACGTTCCTCGATCAGCCGGCGGGCCGGGAGTATCGGTCCGAGGCCTACCGCCGCAGCTACGAGGAGGCATTGCGGCGGGCGCGGAGCGATTTGACACAGGGCCAGGATTTCCTGGCGCTGTCCGGCACGGCGCTGGACTACCTGGAAAGAGGGCAGTGGTGGCCGGCCCGCGCTTATCTCGAAATCCTGCTCGGCAGCGACCTTCCTGCCGAGACGGAAAAGCTCGCCCTGACGGAGATCCTGCGGCAGGTTGAGGCCCTGCAAGCGGGAGAGCCGAATCAATCCCCGCCTGACGTCCCAACACAGACGGCGACGGATAGCGCCGTAGCGGCTGAAGGTCCGGCCGGCGCTCTCCGCGCGGTTCGGGAGCGCCGCAGCGAGCAGGCCAAAGACATCGCAGAACTCTACTATCGCAGCATCAAGTTGTATCACGCCGGACAAGTAGCAGAGGCCCGGGAAGGCTTCCGCCAAGTCCTGGCCGATCATTTTATCCCGGGGCCGATGAAGGAAACGGCCCGAACCTACCTCGAACAAATTGAGGGCAATCTGGCACCGCCAGGACAGCCCGACGAGGGTGCCATGAAATAGTGCGTCAAGGTCGAGAAGGGGCCCCCAACGCGACCCCCGCCTCCGCGGGGGCGTCATTCCCGCGAAAGCGGGAACTGCGTCGGGGACCCCAATCAGGGAGGGTGCGATCGGGACGCGGAAATTGACAACTTGTTGAATCGATCACGCAACACAGCAAGGAGGGCTCCCAAACGCGATGTATCGCGTTTGGGGACCCAGCGCAGCCCGGCATGGCTATGGCCCGCCCAGAGGGTCCTTGAAAGCGTGTTGTGTGGGGGCTTGAGTCTGATAATATTGGCCGGCTGCGGGGTAACGGTGCGGGATCAAAAACGGCCTTTGATCCGACATGACAAAATTCGCGGTGAAATTGAAGGCGTGGTCGAGCACCGCACCGATAAACAGGAATCAGGTCCCGAAAAACGGGAGAGCAAAAGCAACGTGTTCGAGGAACGACTGAGGCTGGCGACCACGGGCGATGTGTATCATCCGGATTTTCTGAACTATGACCTAATGGTGGGAGCCGGATTGGCGCAGCAGAACATCGAGTCGGACGACCTGTCGGGCTGGAGCACCGGGACGCTCAGCGAGTACCAGGTGTCCGCCCAGATCCTGCGCACCAAGCCCTACTCCGGCACGGTCAACGCCAGCAAGACGCAGGACCTGATCCCCCGGCAGTTTCTGTCGCCCCTGTGGGCCGACAACCAAAGTGAATCCGCGACCGTTATTCTGAAGCCTGAAGCCTGGCCGATGATGTTCCAATACAGCGACAGCAAGATCGACCAGGAGGGTTTTCAGCACTTCGCGCCGGACTTTTTCTCCCGCGACGAACAGCAGTTCCGCTACTCCGTCGATCACGATTTCAGCAAGTTCTCACACATGCATTTCGACTTCGATCACACCGACGCGACCCAGGAGACCGTGGGGGCCGTGCTGGACACGGATACGAACGCGTACAATTTCTCGCATGACTTTCTGTTCGGCCCGGACGAGCAGCACCGCCTCGACTCTCTCTTCAGCTACATCGACCAGGGGGGCTCCTTCGACTATCAGGATCTCCGGCTGCAGGAGCGCCTGAAGCTGCAGCACACTCCCAATTTCTTCAGCCGGTACGATCTGCAATACGACGACCTGGAGCGAGACACGCTGAGCAACCAGCAGCTCCGCGGCCAGGCAGGTATCGAGCACCACCTGTTCGAGAGTCTCGTGACGAACGCCGACGCCTTCGTCTCTCAGACGGAGCTGGGATCGGATGAGAATCTCTTCCAGTACGGCGGGATCTTCGGGCTCAACTACCGCAAGACCAACCCCTGGGGCCTCTTGCTCAGCAACTACGACGCCAGTTACACCCGCAGCGATCAGACGGGAGGCGCCGGCAAAGGCGTGGTCGTCGGGGAAGCGCACACGGCCACCGATGTGGTCCCGGTCGAGTTGAACCGCACGAACATCGACCTCTCGACCCTCCGGGTCAGAACGGCCAGCGGTCTGCTGTACCAGCCCGGCGACGACTACCTCATCTCCCAGCAGAACGGCCGGGTGTTCCTCACGACGTTCGTCGTCGGCGGCGCGATTCCCCCGAATTTCACCCGGGGGCAGGACTTCCTCGTCGATTACGAGTTCTTCGTGGACCCCGAGCGGCAGGAGGACACCTTCCGCCAGAACTTCACCATCCGCGAACGCTTCAAAAACGGAATCTCGGTGTACTACGGATTGCGGCAGCAGCAGCAGGATATCACTTCGAACGTGGCCGAGGTGATTGCCGACGAATACCTGGCCCACACGGTCGGCATTGACTACACCAACAACGGCCTGTTCCTGGTGGCGGAGTACTATATCGAAGACTCGACCCTGATCCCCACGATCAGCAAGAAACTGGAGGGCCGCTATCGCTGGATGATCGGACCGGCGACCACGGCCAGCCTCGGGGTCGGCAATCAATGGCTGGATTTCAGCGAGCCGGATGCCCGGCAGGTGCAACTGTTCGAGACGACCGGCGAGATCTTCAGCCGGCTGACCGACAACTATAGCATCTCCAGCACCGTGAACTATCGCCATGAGCAAGACACGCGTTTCGGGACCACCAGAGGATTTCAGATCGACAACAAGCTGGAGTACCAATACCGGCAGGTTACGGCCACGATCGGCGCGGAGTTGAATTTCCTGGAACGCCGCGACGATCGGATCGACGGCATCTTTCTGTACATCAGGGCCCTGCGGCGTTTCTGACCGATAGGAAATTTGATGGGTGATTTTTGATGGTTGACTGAAATCATCAAAAAATCAAAAATCATAATAAGTATGATCTGCCAATTTAAAAAATCAACCATCAAAAATCGCACTTCGACGGTCCTGTTCGTGCTGGCCCTGGCCGGCGCCGGCTGCGGCCCGCAGGAGTCCGAGCTCTTGAAATCGCCTGCGACACCCCTGGTGTGGCCCGAGCCGCCCGAGCAGCCCCGGATCACGTACTTGGGCGCCGTGTCCACCGAATCCGATATGGAGAAGCCCGGCTCGCTCTTCGATGGGCTGGGGGCGCTGCTGTTCGGCACCAAGCCGGTGGGCATTCTGGTTTCGCCCTACGCGGTGGCGGTCGATCCGACGGGGATCATGTACGTGGCGGATACGGGCGGGGCGGTGGTTCATGCGTTCGATCTGCGCACCCGCGACTACAGACAGTTCTGTGATTTGAACAAAGAGCCCGGGCCCCCAACGCGCACTTGGGTTCCCAAACGCGACGCATCGCGTTTGGGGGACCCTTCTGCGTTGGGGACCCCGGGCAAGCTGCGCAGGCCGGTCGCGCTGGTGACGTCCAGCGAGCGGGTTTACGTCGTGGACAGCGGCCTGCGCCAGGTCTGCGTCTTCAAGAGAAACGGCGAGTTTCTGTTCGCCTTCGGGCAGGATCGGCTGGCGCGGCCGGCCGGCATCGCGTGCCGCCATTCCCAAGGCACGATCTATGTGGCCGACGCGGGCCGCCACACCATCTGCGTGTTCGACCACGAGGGCAAGCCTCTCAAGGAGATAGGCATGCGCGGCACGGGCCCCGGCCAGTTCAATTTCCCCACCCATCTGTGGGTCGACGACGCGGGGCAGCTCTACGTGAGCGACACGCTTAACTTCCGGATCCAGGTGTTCGATCCCGGCGACCGGTTCGTACGGATGTTCGGGCAGCAGGGTGACCGGCCGGGCAATTTCGCCCATCCCTGCGGCATCGCCACCGATCCGTCCGGGAACATCTACGTGACCGACCGGCAATTCGAGAACGTGCAGATCTTCGATGCCCAGGGGCGTATCCTGATGGCCCTCGGGCAGGAAGGCAGCGGCCCCGGCGAATTCTGGCTGCCGGCCGGCCTTTTCATCGACGGGCACGGCAGACTCTACGTGGCCGATTCCTTCAATAAGCGAATCCAGATCTTCGAGCTTCTGAAGGAGACCGCGCCATGAGGGCAGGGTCCACCACTGCGGCCTTGATTTGTCTGGCGGCCCTGGCGGGATCGAGCAGAGGGGCCGGCACAGGATCCATTCAGGGCACGCCTCACGATCTGTCCCCGGTCGCGGGCGGCGGATCGTGCAGTTTCTGCCATACGCCGCACGGCGCCCTGCCCGGGACACCCCTGTGGAGCCACAAACTCTCCACCGCCGTCTACAAAATCTACGAGAGCTCTTCGCTCAAGGCGAAGGTCGGCCAGCCGACGGGCTCCAGCAAACTCTGTCTGAGTTGCCACGACGGCACAGTGGCCTTGACCGAAACGATCACCGGCGCGGCCGGTGGGGCGTATATTTCTGCCGGTGGCTCCAACCTGGGGACGGACCTGTCGGATGACCACCCGATCAGCTTTGTCTACTCCTCCGGCCTATCGGCCGAAGATCCGCAAATCCGGCCGCCCCTCGGCTTGTCGCCGTTATTGAAGCTGGATCGTTCCGGCGAGCTGCAATGCACAACTTGCCACGATGCCCACGACAACCGCCACGGCAAGTTTCTCGTGATGCCCAACGACAGGTCGCAGATGTGCGTGAGCTGCCACAACATGAAGAGCTGGACCACGTCCGTGCATGAGAGCTCCGCGGTCCTGGTCGCCGCGTCCAGCGATCCTTACCTGCAGAGCGGCAACCGCGGCACGCTGGCGGAGGTCGGCTGTCTGGCCTGTCATCGGCCGCACGGCGCCGGCGGCCGCCAGCGACTCCTCCACTTCGCCCAACTGGAAGAGAATTGCCTGGACTGTCACAATGGACTCGTGGCGAACACGGATATCCGCGCCGACATGCTCAAGCTCAGCCGGCACAATGTCCTGCGCTACCGGGGGATTCATGACCCCCGGGAGGTCCCCTCGGCGGCGCCCCTGCACGTCGAATGTGTGGATTGTCACAATCCTCACGCCACGCAGCGTGCTCCTGCGCAGGCGCCGGCGGTCCCCGGTGCCATGCAGGGCGCTTCGGGCGTTACCATCACCGGTGCGCCAACGGCCAATGTCCAATTCGGCTATGAGGTCTGCTTCAAGTGCCATGCCGACAACCCGGAGCGTCCCCAATCGCGCATCACCCGGCAGATTACCCGATGCCGCCGCCGATGCGAATTCGAGCCTTCCGGGCCCTCGTTCCACCCGGTCGCGGCGCCCGGGGTGAATCCGAACGTCCCGAGCCTGGTTCCGCCGATGACCGTGGCGACGCTCATTTATTGCACCGATTGCCACGGCTCCGACGGCGGCTCCGGGGCCAAAGGCCCGCACGGGTCCATCTATCCATACCTGCTGGCCGGTCGGTACGAGACCGCCGATTTCACGCCGGAAAGCAGCTCCTCCTACGAACTCTGCTATCGCTGCCACAGTAGAAATAGCATTCTGGGCGATCAGAGTTTTGCCGGCCACAGCCAACACCTGCAAAACGGAATCCCCTGCTCGGCGTGCCATGATCCGCACGGCATCACCGCGTCCCAGGGATCGAGACTGAACAACAGTCACCTGATCAATTTCGACGTGGCTATCGTTCGGCCCGATCCCGTCACGGGCCGGCAGGCCTTTGAAGACCTGGGGGTCTTTCACGGACGCTGCTATCTGTCCTGTCATGGCCGCAGCCATTCTCCGAAGGAGTACTGAGAAGTGAACACAAAAACCGTAGTCAAGCTCGGCATCGGCATCCTCGTCATCGGCGGCGGCATCGGGTACTTCATGTACCAGGCCATGCAGTCATCTTGGGCCTACTACTATTCCGTTGATGACTTCGCTACCGCCGGAACGGCGTCGCAAGGGCAGTCGTTCCGTTTGGCCGGCCGGGTCAAGGCCGGCAGCGTCGAGCGCGACCTGCAGAACATGACACTGCGGTTCACACTGGCGGGGGCCCAGACCCAGTTGCCGGTGCTCTACAAAGGCGTGACGCCGGACAACTTCACGGAAGACAAAGAGGTGGTCGTGGAAGGGCGGTTGGCGGCCACCGGCGTGTTCCAAGCCGACACCCTCATGACTCGGTGCGAATCGAAATACCAGGCGAAAGTGAAATAGACATGCCGGAATTTGGACAATTCGCACTGCGGCTGGGACTATTACTGAGCGCGTACGCGATTCTGGTCGATCTCGTCGGCCGGCGATGGAACCGCCGCGAGCTGCTCGCCAGCGGACGCAATGCCACGATCGGCTGTCTGCTCTGCCTGACGGCGGCTTGCATCGCCCTGGAAATCCTGCTGGCGCGCAGCGATTTCTCCGTCCGGTACGTGGCCGAGAACACTGCGCGGGCACTGCCCTTCGTCTACAAACTTACGGCGCTGTGGGCGGGGGCAGCGGGGTCATTGCTGCTGTGGCTATGGCTTCAGACCGGCTTTGTCGTCCTGGCTTTCGCGAAGTTCGACCGGGATTCTGAGCGTTTTTGCGCTACAGCGCGGGCCGCGGCGAACCTCGTAGCGGTGTTCTTCTTCCTGGTCCTGATCTTCGACAAAGACCCGTTCGGGTTGTCGGTCACGATGCCCCGCGACGGCGCAGGTCTCAATCCGCTGCTTCAGCATCCGGCGATGGTCCTGCATCCGCCGGCCTTATTTCTGGGCTACGCCGCGTTCGCCATCCCGTACGCTTGGGTATTCGCGGCGTTGCGGCGGGACGATACCAGCCAGCCGCCCATCCTCTTGTCCCTCGCCCGAAACAGTGCCTTGTTCGCCTGGATGTTTCTGACGGTCGGTATTGCCCTGGGAGCCTGGTGGGCCTATGAGGAGTTGGGCTGGGGCGGCTACTGGGCTTGGGACCCGGTGGAGAACGCGTCCCTGATCCCGTGGCTGACCGCGACGGCTCTCCTGCATTGCGCCCGTACCTTCCGGGCCGGCACGAAGACGGGGCTGTGGTTCATGGTTCTGGCCCTGGTTACTTTCAGCCTCTGCATCTTCGGGACATTCCTGACGCGATATGGCCTGGTCTCCAGCGTCCACGCCTTCCCCGAGCCGGGTCTGGGCATCCTGTTTCTCGTCCTGCTAATCGTGATTTGGGCGGTAGGCGGCCCCCTGATCGTGCGCGGGCACCTGCGGTCCAGTGCGACGGCCCAAACTCAGGGCCCCGGCATTCGTTTCGTGGTCTGGAACAACTGGCTGATGGTTCTGCTGGCCTTCGTGGTCCTGGTCGGAACGTTGTTCCCCTTCTTGAGCGGTTTGGTCAGCAGCCAAAAGATCACCCTCAAGAGTGATTATTTCACGAAGATCACGGCCCCCGGCGGTTTGGTTCTTCTGCTTTTGCTGGGCGTCTGTCCCCACCTGATGCGGCATGGCTTGAGCAAGAGCTGGCGTATCGTGGGGGCCGCAGTCACAGCGGTCGCTGCGGTACTGATCTGGATGCTGGCTCATGATTTGGCGATTGCGTATCTCGTGGCATGCGCGTTCGTCGGGATGAACCTGGTTGCGGATTTCATTCAGCGGTACACACGCCGCGGCGTACCCGGGGAGGCCACCCCGGTCGGTGCGAACTTGCGCTGGCATGGGGCCAGAGTCGTGCACATTGGTGTGCTGCTGGCTTTCGTGGGAATCGCGGGCTCCGGCGGGTTCGATCTCCAGAAACAGGTGGCCCTCAGGCCGGGTGAGCGGACGCAGGTCGGTGATTTCGAACTCGCGTATGACGGTCTGGATGCCCAGCACGGCGCGAACTTCACCGCGGTGAAAGCCAATGTATCGGTCTATCGGGGGCAAACCCGCATCGCCCAACTTGCGCCCGCTGTGGCCTTCTATAGTCGGTCGGAAAAACGCACCAGCGAAGTGGATATTCGACGCACCTTGGCCGGCGATCTGTATCTGGCCTTGACCGAAGTGGACAGCGGCAGCAAACTGATCAACCTGACGATCTACATCAAGCCCCTGATCAACTGGATCTGGATCGGCAGCGGCTTGATGGTGCTCGGAACGGCGCTCGTACTGGCGGCGGGTCTCGGACGCACACGGGGCGCCCCACAGGGGAATGGACAATGATGGTTCTGAAGTGGGTCTTGTTGCTCGTATGTGTGGCCTTGGCGCTCTGGCCGCTGCTGGCCAGACACGAAAGCTCCAGCGGCAAAGAGGGGAAAGCGCCATGAGGTATTCGATTGCAACAGTTCTGATCGTTCTATTCCCGGTTTGGATGCCGACCGCCGCCTTCGCCCAAGCCCGGCTTACGGTCGAGGTCAAGAACCATACGGCCAACGGTGCCACGGTTGCGGGCGACGAAGTTGTGCTCGAGGTTTACCGAGGGCAGGAGCAGATCGAGTCTTTGCAGGCAAAGGTCGGTGCGGATGGCAAGGCGGTTTTTGAAAACATCCTGACCGGACCGAACATGGCCGCGGTGGCCACGGCCAAACACCAGAACATGGCCTTCCGCAGCGAGCCTGTCGCGCTGAACCCGGCCACAGGCGAATTCTCCGCCGGCGTGCAGGTGTTCGATGTCTCGACGGATACCGCGCAGCTATCCGTGGGCGTGCATCACATCCTGGTCGCGGTGCGCGGCGCAGCGCTCGAATTCACCGAGTACATGCAACTGAAGAATGTCTCCGACAGGGCGATCACCGGCGCCAAACGCGATGACCAGAACCGGCCCTCTGTAATCGAGGTCAGGCTGCCGCAGGGCTTTCAGGATCTGTCGGCCTCCGGCTATCTCGAACCGGAGGCGCTCGTGGTCACCGCGGATGGGTTTTATGACACGATGGCCGTGCCGCCCGGCGAGCACCAGGTCACGTTCTCCTACAAGGTGGGAATCAACCGCCGCACCGTCAAGATCGTCAAAGAGATTACCCTGCCCACGGCGGAGCTGATGCTCTTTTGGACGCACGGGCAGGGCAAGCTGGAGGGGCTGGGGGAGCCCAACGACCGGCTCGCCAATGCCGATGGGGCGCCGATGGAGTATTATCGGCGCAGCAATCTTAAGCCCGGAGATCGGCTTGCTTTTCAGTTCTCCGGCTTCAAGGCAAAATCCGGCGACTACAGTTGGATTGTGCTGGGCGTGGTGTTTGCCGCCCTGGTGGTAATTGCGCTTTGGCGGCTGCGTCGAAGCCCGCAGCGCCGCTGCGCGTCGGGGGCAGTCGAATCCGGACGAGAACGTGCGTAAGGCAATGGCCCAAGATGAGCCGACGAGTGCGGCGTTGAGCGTCCGCGCCGTCAGCAAGACGTTCGTGACGAAGCCCGTGCTGCGGGGCATTGACCTGGTCGTGCCCGCCGGCGAGGCGGTCTGCCTGTGCGGGATCAACGGCGCGGGCAAGAGCACGCTGCTGCGAGTGATCGCGGGCTTGCTGCGTCCCGACAGCGGTTCGATCGCGATCCAGGGATATGAGGTCCGCCGGGAGCCGGAGAAGAGCCGGCGGCAACTCGGCATGATCTCCCACGCGGGCATGGCCTACCCGGAACTGACTGTCAGCGAGAACCTCGCTTTCGCCGCGCGTCTGTACGGCGTGCCCCGTCGCGCGGAACGCATCGAAGAACTGCTGGCTGGCACTGGGTTGACCTCGTACCGGTATGACCGGGCGGAAATTCTTTCCCGCGGGCTACAGCAACGTCTGGCGATTGCCCGGGCCCTCTTGCATCGGCCCGCCGTACTGCTGGCGGATGAGCCGTTCACCGGCTTGGACGCCGCCGCCACGCAAGACGTGTGCACGATCTTCGACCGGTTCGCCCGGGACGGAGGCACGATCCTGATGACGACCCACGATCTGCGCCTGGGGCTGCAATGCTGCCGGCGCGTGGCCGTTCTGGACCAAGGCGTTCTGATTCTGGACGCGAGCAAGGATAGGATCGACACTCGGCGTTTTCTCGATGATTATCTCTCCTATGCGAGGACCATGAGTTGAAAGACATGTGGCTGGGTCTGCGGGCCATCCTCATCAAGGACATCGTCGTCGAGCTCAGAGCCCGGCAGGCTCTGCCGACGATGGTCGTCCTCGGCATGCTCATCGTCTTTATCCTGCGGATCGCCTCGGAATCCGCCGCGGCGGGCGGCGGCGCGCCGGTGATGGGAGCGGCGGCTCTGTGGATCGCGTTCCTTTTCTCCGGCCTCCTGGCCCAGGAGAGGTCTTTTGCCGCCGAGCAGCACAATGGGTGCATGGACGGCCTGCTGCTGGCCCCGCTCGACGCCGGGACGATCTACCTCGCCAAGCTGCTGGCCAACATCATCCTGCTGACGATCTTCGAAGCCGTGGTGGTTCCCCTGGTCTTGATAGCGTTCCATCTGCACGTGGCGGGCTGGGGGCGGCTGGTCACGGTTCTGCTGCTGGGCAATCTCGGTATCTCCAGCGTAGGGACGTTGTTCTCGGCGGCGGTCCAACTGACGCGGACCCGCGGCGCGCTGCTGAGCATCGTGGTGCTGGTCCTGCTCATGCCCATGATGATCCCCGCCTCCTTCGCGTTGCTGGTGCTGTTCGGGGCGTTGCCGGAGAGAATGGTCGGGTCCGGCTCGTTCGCCTTCGTCGGCAGCTTCCCGGCGGCGGTGGCGTATATGCTCGCTTTCGATGCCGTCTTCACCGTGGCGTCGTGGCTGCTTTTCGGCGTTGTAGTAGAGGAGTAACAGAATGAGACGATTGCTGCTGGCGCTGGCCTTCCTTCTATTGATCGCGTCAACCTTGATCGGGTTGACGCGCGGCCAGATCGATCCTCTGCAGCGCAATATCCTTTATGTCCATGTTCCCAACTCGGTCTGTGCGCTGCTGTGCTTTGTTGTCGTGCTTGTCACGAGTGTTGGCTATCTGGCCACCGGCAAACAGACCTGGGACCTGGCGGCGACCGCCGCGGCGGAAGCAGGCTTCGTCTTCGCGACCATCCTGAATGCGACGGGCATGATCTTCTCGCGGGCGGAATGGAACGTCTGGTGGACGCCCAGCCCCCGGCTGGTGACCTCCGCGATTCTGTGGTTCCTGTATGCCGTGTATCTGATCCTGCGGGTCAGTCTGCCCGGCGCGCAGCGCCGCGCAGCGCGGCTTTGTGCCGTCTTCGGCATTGTCGCCTTTCTGGATGTCCCGCTGGTGTACATCAGCGCGCGGTTCATCCCGGACATCCACCGGCCGAATTTCAGTTTCGATTCGACTTGGCAGACGGCGGCCCTGATGCTCGGCATGGCCGGCACCATCCTCCTGGCCGCCGGCCTGATCTGGCTGCGCACAAGCCTCCTGCGCGACACGCTGAAACTGGAGCAAGAGCTTCTCCGTTAAGGAGTCTGGGATATGTTCTATCTCGTGCTGGGATTCTGCACCGTGTGGGTGTGCCATTTCGCCTATCTAGCCGTGCTCGACCGGCAGGCAACGCAACTGCGTCGCCGGCTGGAGGCCCGCGCCAACGCGACCCCGGATCGCACGTGAAGGCCTGTGGCGCCTAGGAGAACGACGGATGCCGCCGCTGGATGTCAGCCTATTGTGCTATGATTTGCCCTCCCGACCGCGGCCGGAGATGGGCCGGATCCTGGTGACCGGCGCCACCGGCTACATCGGCGGGCGACTCGTGCCGGAGTTGTTGGCCCGGGGGTATCGTGTACGAGTCATGGTGCGCGCGCCCGCGGAGGAGTACTGCAACCGCTGGCCCGGCGCGGAGATCGTGGTCGCCGATGCGCTGAAGGCGGACGGTCTGCGCGAGGCATTACAGGGGATTCACGCCGCCTATTACTTGATTCATTCGCTGCTGCTCGGGCAGGAGGAATTCGAGTCCAAGGAGATCCAGGCCGCGGGGAACTTTCGCACGGCCGCCGAGAAGGAGGGGGTCGCCCATATCATCTACCTGGGGGCGCTGGGCGACATTCGCGTGCCGTTATCGCCGCACCTGAGGAGCCGGATGCACGTGGCGGAGGAGTTGGGGCGTGGACGCGTCGCGACCACCGTCCTGCGTGCGGCGATCATCATCGGCTCCGGCAGTGCCTCCTACGAGATCATCGAGCACCTGGTGCGGAATTTGCCCGTGTTCTTCGTGCCACGCTGGGCCCAGACCCGGTGCCAGCCGATCGCCGTTCGCGACGTCATCAAGTACCTGGTCGGCGTGCTGGAAACCCCCGAGGCTTGCGGGAGGTCTTTCGATATCGGCGGCCGGGATGTGCTGACGTACCGGCAAATGCTCGGCATCTTCGCGGACCTGCTCGGCAAAAAGAGGCTCTTCCTTCCGTGTCCATTCTGCCACATCGGGCTGTTCTCCTACCTCGCCAGCCTCGTCACGCCCGTGCCGGCAGCGATCACGCGGTGTCTCATGGAGGGAATCACCAGCGAGGTCGTTTGCCAGAGCCAGGACATCCGGCACCTACTGCCTTTCCAGCCCTTGGGGTACCGGGAAGCCCTCGTCCGGGCGCTGTCGCGCGAGGAGCAGGACCGCGTGCACACCCGCTGGTCCGACGCCTATCCGCCCGCGCACGAGCTGGCGATGAAGCTCCACGAGATCCCCAAGCCCGTGCGCTACACGAGTTCATACACGCTCCCGACGGAAAAGGACGCCCCTTCGCTCTTCCGTTCGGTCTGCCGGATTGGGGGCAAGGAAGGGTGGTTCTACAGCAATTGGCTGTGGCGGCTGCGCGGCATGATCGATCGGATCCTGCTGGGCGTCGGGTCATCCCGGGGCAGGAGGAGTTCCTCGAGCCTGAGAGCCGGGGACGTGATTGACTTCTGGCGCGTCGAAGACCTCAGGCCGGACGCCATGCTTCTCCTGCGGGCGGAGATGAAGCTGCCAGGCATGGCGTGGCTTCAGTTCAACGTGGATCGGAAAGAGGGCGGTCAGGGGCCCCCAACGCATAATTCCGCGTTGGGGACCGCCAATCAGTTGTCTGTGAACGCCTATTATCAACCGTCCGGCTTGTTGGGAAAACTGTACTGGTACGCCTGTCTTCCCTTTCACTCCCTGATCTTCCACAATCTGATCAAGCAGATCGAGAAGAGGGCGTAATTCCCGGGGACTGAACCATCCGGCTTCTCGCCGTCATGATCGGACCCGCTCCAAACCGCCCCCGGTCCTCCCATGAGCGCGCTGGCCGCCGCAAATCGGCAAATTCCTCACGTGTAGAGGGCTCGCCAGCCCGCGTACTTACTTTGGAGTAAGGCTTCGGGGTATATTGGAAGCCTACGCGAAATCGCTGTAACGATGGGACCGGGTCAGATATGCGGAAAGGATAGAGTATGGGACTGTTAGGCTGGGCCATTATATTCCTGATCGTTGCCCTCATTGCTGCCGCCTTTGGATTTGGCGGCATCGCCTCAGCGGCAACGGGCGTGGCCAAAGTACTGTTCTTCATCTTCATCGTGGTTTTCATTGTGTTGTTGATCACGGCTCTTTTAGGGGTGGGTGCCGCCACGGCTTGAACGGGCAACCGGCCCGCTACGGCGCCCGTCTTGGGCGCGGCAGGGCGGTTGCTTACCGTAAACCGGTGCGGGTCCACGGACCAGCGATGGAGTGGATGTAACTATGGAAACGAGCAAACCGAAAGTGAACGAGGACATTGAGATACTCAAGAGTGATGTCCGTAGATTGCGTGCTGATGTGGTGGGGATCGTTCATTCCGCCAAATCTCGCAGTAAGGATACGGTTATGGAAACGAGCGACAGAATTCGAGGAATGATGACGGATTTGGGCGGCAAGGCAGCGGATATTGGGAGCAAGGCGAAGGAGCAGGTTCTTGATAGAACGGAGGCTCTGAAGGACCGCGGGTATGAGGTGGTCGAGAACTGGCGCGGGGGCATTGAGCATCGGCCGGTGACTTCCCTCCTGGTGGCCTTCGCCGCGGGTCTGGTTTTCGCCATGTTCATCACGAGAAGACGATACTAAGCCCGCGCAGGTCCGCCTGGTCCGACTGACGAGCGATTATTTTGACTCTTGATTGCGCCTCCCGTGCAGCGCCGTTGCGCGTTGAGCTAAGTTGCGGGCAACGGGCGGAGGCGTTTTTCTTTCCGGTCGGGGGCCCTACCTCGAGAAACCGCGAATTTTGTGTTGAAACGGTTGTTGGAATCCGGTATAAAGGACCCGTTTGGTGCCTGGCGCGGAGATGGTCTGTGGTAGGTAATCCGGGCTGGGAAAGGGACCGGGCTCCCCAGTGCGACTGTCAACTGGCAGACCCCGAGTCCAAATGGATTGGTGGCCGCTACGGAGCTGTCGGCTATGAAGCGCTACACGGGACAGAAAGCGCTGTATGAGGCAATAAGCCGCTCTCGTGCTAAAGCTAAGCGCAGCAATATCTTAGAGCGATTTCTTCCGGAGGCGTCCCGGCAGGAAAAGCCGCCCGTCCCCGAAGGGTTGCCGCCGGCCGAGTTGACGGAAACTGTGCCCGAGCCGCCGGTCGTGGAAGAACCGCCGCGGCCCGTGCTGGAGAGACTGCGTGAAGCAGTGGCCGTTCGGGGGACTGCGACGCTGCGACGGCTGATGAAGCCGGAGAAAGCAGAAGTACCGCCGGGCATTGAGAACGCCGATCCGCCGGCGCCGGTGGGCCGTATTCCGATGCGGTGGCGGCTGAAGCCGCTACAGTTGAATGCGGGCCGGATCGAGATCTCGGTCTCGTACCACATTGCTGTTGCGGTCGCCCTGGTGGTGATTCTGGTGATTCTGGCCGGCTTTCGGCTGGGGCAGAAGTTTCCCGCCAAGGCCAAGATTGCCGCGCAGACGAACGCGCTTGCCGGTGCCGCACCGGAGAACGCCGCGACCGAAACGGTCGCTGGAAAGGCGGCGCCGGCGGGTACGCAGGGAACGGCGGACCCTGCCGGTGGGACGACGCAGGCAACGGGCGACAATTGGATCGTCTTGGCAAAACACAGGAACAGGGTGGACCTCGAACCGGTTAAGGAGCACTTTGCCAAGAACGGCATCGCCTTGGAAATCTGTGCGTTGGACGCGCTACGCCAATGGCTCGGCCAAAATGGACTGACGGCCGCCGGGTTACCGGATGGTGATGGGTTTCTGCTGGTGACCAGCGGCGCGTACCACAACCCGCAGAACCCGGATACAGATGGCTACAAGATGAAACAGAAGATTGCCGCGGTAGGCGCGACCTATAGGGCCCCGAAGGGCAGAGACCCGTTCACGCCGAGACTCTTCAGCGATGCATACGGGATGAAAATCAGCAGAGTAAAGTAACAGGAGAGAAATTGGATGTCGATCGATCGTTCATTGAAGCTGAAGGACGCACTGGTCCGGCACCGCAACGTGCTGACACGGGCCGAGCGTATTGATGTTTTGAAGGATGAGGAACGCTGGAACGAAGGGGATCCCGTGACGGGCCTGCCCAAAGTGGCGCACCGTAAGAGTGCGGCCGGCAAGAAGGCCAAGGCCGAGGCGGCGGCCGAAGTGGCCGCAGCGGCTGGAGCCGCAGCCCCTGGCGCTCCGGCGGAAACCCCGGCCGCAGCGCCGGCAGCCGGCGTCAAAGCGCCCGCTGGCGGTGCCAAGGCACCCGCCGGCGGCGGCAAGGCACCTGCCAAGGGAGCCGCGAAAGCATAAGCGACCGCACGCGCGCCGTCCCGGCAACTATCGGGTCGGTGCGCCGTATGTCTTTTATTCAGGCAAGGAGCATGCCGAACGCAAGTTCGGCATGTTTTCTTTTGTTACGGAGGTGCCAGTCATGGTCGAGGGACGATGGAGCGCCAGCCTGCCGGGTCTTTTGCTCCTCGTAGCATTCGGGGTCCCGACTCTGTCCGCGCAGGACAAAGGCAGATGGCCCGGGGCACCGTATGCCGCCAGTGAAGTCATTCAGAAAGTCGAATGGGCCCCGGCGGCTGCCATCGTCCGCAAGGCCGAAGGCAGCGACAACTGGCCGATCACCTGGGCGGACGACGGCAACTTGTACACCGCGTATGGGGATGGCCAGGGTTTCGAGCCAAAATTGGGCAAGAAGCTCAGCCTGGGCTTCGCGAAGGTTGGCGGCGGCCCGCAGGACTTCCGGGGGGTTAATATCCGCAGCAAGACCGGAGAATCGGCAGGGGAGGGGGCGGCCGGTCCCAAAGCCAGCGGCATGCTCTGCGTGGATGGCGTTTTGTACCTGCTGGTACGAAACGTCGGCAATTCCCAGATTGCCTGGTCGGAGGACCACGCGGTGACCTGGAACTGGTGCAAGTGGAAGTTCGAGACAAGCTTCGGCGCCCCGACATTCCTGAACTTCGGCGCCAATTATGCCGGCCGGCGCGATAACTTCGTCTATGTCTACTCCCACGACAACGAGAGCGCTTACCTGCCGGCGGACCGGATGGTGATGGCCCGTGTCCCACTGGACCAGATCCGCGACCGCCAAGCCTACGAGTTCTTCAAAACCCTCGATCCGGTCGGCCGCCCGATTTGGACGAGAAACATTCGCGAGCGGGGGGCCGTGTTTGTCAATCCCGAGCGATGCTGGCGCTCCGGCATCAGTTACAATGCCGGGCTGAGACGGTACCTCTGGTGCCAGATTCTCCCCTTTAGCACGGACCCGCGCGGCCCGCGTTTCCAGGGCGGTTTCGGGATCTACGAGGCCCCTGAGCCCTGGGGCCCCTGGCACACGGTCTTCTACACCGAGAACTGGGACGTCGGCCCCGGCGAGACAAGCAGCTTGCCCACGAAGTGGATGAGCCCGGACGGCCGAACCTGCCACTTGGTCTTCTCCGGCGCGGACTCTTTCTCGGTCCGCAAAGTGGAGCTAACGGTGCACAATGATTGGCTGCAACCGGTCTCAGGACATCGGCTCTGGGAAGGTGTCGGAGGAACCTGTTTGGTCGGGGCTGGAGTCGTTGCCGGCAGACGCGGCCGGCTCCCCGGCAACCTGGCTCCCCTCGGCTTGGGGGGTTGACTCGCCCGTAGGCTGGCTCTCGTAAGATTCCGGCGAACTCTCATACGTGGTCTGGGTCGCGTGCGTATCGGCCTCCGACATGGCATCGTTCGTGGCCTTGTTCAGGTCGCTGGCAACCTCCTCGGCGCTGTCCTGGAACTCGCGCATGCCCTTCTTGAATTCGTTGACACTCTTTCCCAAGCTGCGGGCGACCTCCGGCAGACGACGGCCGAAGATCAACAGGGCAATGACGAGGATGACCATCCACTCGGGGCCACCGATGTTCTGGATAAACGCGATAGTCTGCAGATGCCCGACCATATAGACTCCATCCAAATCTCGAGTCGAACCATAATGTAGGGAGCGTAACGGCCCGTTATACGCTCGGCCGGCAAAAATGTTTGGCCGCCCCGGGCCGCGCTCGCTTTATTATACTACCTGCCGACAGAGTTGGGAAGCGGCAACGAAAAACGGTACCGGAGCGTTGACACGCATTGCCATCGGGTGTAATCAGCAGACGGATGGGGGCACGAGGGGAGAATTTTTGCCTGTCCGATGGGCCTCTGTTGTCAACCGTCCGGCAGGGGGGTAAAATCCGCCCATGAAAAACATCTTTCGCACGGCCCTGATTCTGCTTTTGTGTTTGTCGGCACGGAGTTGGTGGGCCGCCGCGACGGAACCGAATGTGCCGCAGGCGCCGCGCGTAACCCGCCAGGCCAAGGCGGTCATCATTCCCTGCCAGGGCCTGATCGACGATTCGCTGTTTTACTCCATCAAGCGGCGCACGGAAACCGCGCTGCGGGGCGGGGCCAACTACCTCATTTACGAAATCAGCACGTATGGCGGCCTGGTCGATGCGGCCGATTCCATTGCGAAATACCTGATCCAGCAGGTCGCCCCCCGCGGGCACACGGTGGCCTATGTTGCGACGGAGGCCATCTCCGCCGGGGCCCTGATCAGCGTCTCCTGTCGGGATATCATCATGCAGGAGAACACCACGATCGGCGATGCGGCGCCGATCACGATGGGCGGCAAGCTGGAGGGTGTCGAGCGGGAGAAGGCCGAGAGCTTCATGCGGGCAGCCTTCCAGCGGGCGGCGGAGGCCAATGGTTATCCGCCGCTGTTGCTCAAAGCCATGGTGACGGCGCAGATCGAGGTCTTTCGCGTGCGGAACCTCCAGACCGGACAGTACGAACTCTTCGAGGGCGACCGCCTGCCCAAGGATCCGAACGTCTACGATGTGAAGGGGGCCGAGGAGATCGACGGTAAGGAGGAACTGCTGACCTTGACAGCCCCCAAGGCCCTGGAATACGGCATCGCGCGGGCGGTGGTCATGGACCGCGCGGGGGCGCTGGCCTTTCTGGCGAAGCGCGATGGCGTGACATTTGGGCCCCAACCGCAGGTGCTCGAACCGACTTGGTCGGAGCGGATGGTCAGTTGGGTCAACTCGCCCGGCGTGATGGCGGTCCTGGTCATGCTGGCGCTGCTGGGAGTCTACGTCGAGTTCAGCACGCCGGGATTCGGCCTGGCCGGCATCGTGGCCTTGATCTGCTTCGCGACTATCGTGGGCAGCAAGTACCTGGTCGGCATGGCCAATTGGGTGGAGGTCCTCCTGCTGCTGGTCGGAATCCTGCTGCTGTTGGTGGAGATCTTCGTGCTGCCCGGGTTTGGGATCGCGGGAATCGTGGGAATCACGGGCATCCTGCTGGGGCTGTTCGGGATGCTGGTCCGCAACGCACCGGATGAATTGCCTTGGCCCCAGACGACGGGAGATTGGCAATCGCTGTCGTCCGGCGCTATCTCGCTGGCCGTGGGATTCACAGGTTTCATCGTTCTGGCCTGGATGGCATCGCGGTATCTCCCCAAGCTGCGCTTCATGAGCGGGCTGGTCCTGGCGCCGAATCCGGCCCCGTCCGGTGGCGGCACGCCGATCAGCATGACAACCCCGCCGGAGAGTATCGCGCCCGGAGTAAGGGTCGGCGCCATCGGCGAAGTGGCTTCCAAGCTCCGCCCGGCCGGCAAAGCTCGCTTCGGCGATGCCCTGGTGGATGTGGTCGCCACGGGCGAATTTCTTGACAAGGGCGCGCGAATCGAGATAATCGCGATAAACGGTAGCCGCGTCGTCGTCAAAAGGGCCGCAGAGGGCGGGGCGGCCTAACGGTTGGATGGCGTTGCCAAGGGTACAAGGAAGCACCTGTGGATTGGTGGTTGTTACTTGCCGTTTTCCTCTACGCAATTTGCGCGGCGTTGATCGCGGCGGAGGTGTTCATTCCGAGTGGAGGTCTGTTGGGCCTTGGGGCCGTAGCGTCCCTGTTGGCGGGCGTGGTGATCTTCTTTCACCACAGTGCCTTGGCGGGATGGATCGGGGTGGTCGTGGGTCTGGTTATGGTGCCATCCCTGCTGGTGGCAGCCTACAAGATTCTGCCGCGGACCCGCTTTGGCAGGCAGGTGATTCTGGCACCACCGGTGCGGCAGCGAGGCGATGCCATCGCCGACACGCCGGAACTGATCAAGCTGTTGGGCCGGACGGGCCGGGTCCTCACCACATTGCGACCCGTCGGTATGTGCGGTTTTGACGGCCAACGCGTCGAATGTGTCGCCGAAAGCGGGTTCGTGCCCAAGGGCCGGATGGTCAAGGTCATTCACATCGAGGGAACGCAGGTGACCGTGCGGGTCACCGAAGAGGCTTAGGGAAAGGATTGAACAATGTGGCAGATGGGACAGATGTTGTTGCAGCTCGGCGAGCCGGCGCTTATCGGCGTCCTGATCATCATTCTCGTCGCGATCCTGGTGGTCGCGCTGCTGATGCTGAAGTTCGCGCGGCTGTGGCTGCAGGCGTATTTCTCCCGGGCCGATGTGCGGCTCACGGAGCTGATCGGCATGTGGCTCCGCAAGGTGGACATGCGCACCATCGTGCTCAGCAAGATCACGGCCGTGCAGGCAGGCCTGCAGTTGACGACGAGAGACCTTGAAAGCCATTATCTGGCGGGGGGGCGCGTGCCCAACGTTGTGCGGGCGTTGATCGCGGCCGACCGCGCCAATATCGATCTGTCGTTCAAGACGGCCACGGCCATCGATCTGGCGGGCCGCGACATCCTCGATGCGATTCAGACGAGCGTCAATCCGAAGGTGATCGACTGCCCGGACCCCAAAAAAGGCAA
Source organism: Planctomycetota bacterium (assembly GCA_023481165.1). Lineage (GTDB taxonomy): Bacteria > Planctomycetota > Phycisphaerae > Sedimentisphaerales > Anaerobacaceae > PLanc-01. The sequence goes on from JAMCWO010000150.1 coordinate 25,917, forward strand.
GGAGACCATCGACGCCGTGGCCCAGGACGGCATTCAGCTCAAGGCCAAGGCACGCGTGACGGTCCGGACCAACATTCAGAGGCTGGTCGGCGGCGCCACGGAAGAGACGGTGATCGCCCGCGTCGGTGAAGGCATCGTCACGACCATCGGCAGCTCCATCACCTACAAGAACGTTCTGGAGAATCCCGACCGGATCTCCAAGGCGGTGCTGGAGAAAGGCCTGGATGCGGGTACGGCGTTCGAGATTCTCTCGATCGATATTGCCGATGTGGACGTGGGCGAGAACGTCGGCGCCCAACTTCAGGCGGCCCAGGCGGAGGCCGATATGCGTCGGGCCAAGGCCGAGGCCGAGAAGCGTCGGGCCATGGCCGTCGCCCGCGAGCAGGAAATGCGGGCCCTCGTGGTCGAGAACGAATCGAAGGTGCCGCTGGCGATTTCCGAAGCCTTCCGATCGGGCAATCTGGGCATCATGGATTATTACCGGCTCAAGAACATCGGCGCCGACACCCAGATGCGCGAATCGATTGCGAAACCCAAGAGACCCGATGCGGCGTGATGCCGACCTGGTGGAGACAAGCCGCTCATGGGACTTCCTGCACAATTCGGCCTGCTGGCCCAGGGCGATGACTGGGCGAATATCCTGTTCGTTGCGGTCATGGCGGTCCTGTGGCTGCTGGGAGCGCTGGTCAAAACCGTGAGTAAGAAGAGCGCGCCACCGGAGCGGGCGGACCCGGAAGATGCCCTCAAGGAGCGACGCCAGCCGCGTGAGACCTGGCAAGAACGCCTGAGGCGCAAGGTCGAGGAGATGCAGCGCCGCATCGAGGAAGAGGCCGGCCTGCGGGAACCGGGTAAACCGACTCGACCGGCGCATCCGGCCCCTCCGCGCGCCCCCCAAACCCCGGGCGGTAAAATCACGATTCGTTCGGACTCAAGAGGGGAGTCCATCATGGTCTACGAGCCGGCACCATCGCCGTCCTCGACGCAGCGAGAACATCAGGCCGCTCGTCAGCGCGAGGCGCAGCAAGCCGTGGCCGCCGCCGGACAATACGCCGCCAAACAGGAATCTCCGGTTGAAATGCCAATCGCGATGAATGTCCCCACGCTTGAGCCGGTGCTGGAGGGCCTGTCCAGCGTCACGGCGCAACCGCCCAAACCACTGGAGCCTGCCGGTTTCGAGGCGACCGCCGTTATTGACTACAGCGATCCGGATGCTCTGAAGAAGGCTCTCCTTCACTACGAGATTCTCGGCAGACCCTTGGGACTGCGCGACACGCCTGACCAGACATCCATCTTCTGGTAGCCGTCACCAGCCGCCCCGAAGACTCTTACCAGTCCGAACGCCCTGCCGGTGCATATTATCAGACCATCAACACCGAGCCTCATGCGTCCCGGTCCATATTCCTGCGCACGGCTTCCAGAAAGGCATCCGGCAGGTGCGGCGAGATCACCATTTTTGCCCCATTCGTCCTCGTGATAAGCACAAGATCCCGCCGGTTCGTGGCGCAGGCCCGGAACTCCCCCAGGCGGCGGCTGCGAAACAGGCCAAACCAACCCAGGAAGCCTGCGGAGCCAAACACCCGCCAGGCAAAGCCGATTTCCTGGCGATGCGTACGCCGCACCTCGCGGATTCCCTCGTACGGTATCATCAGCGGCGACCCCAGCCGGCCGACCACAATGGCATCCCGCCGCACGATATAGTCCCAAGGTGCAAACCGCGCAATGCCAGCAAAGATGCCGACAGACAGCAACACCCCAAGGACAGCCACCGATTGGCCTGGTTGACCTCGCGACGAGGTGTATGCAGCTCGAACCAGCAGGACCTCCGCGACCGCAACCAGCAGCAGCACTCCGAGCGTGACACACCAGACCAAGCGCGACCATCGGGCCTCAAATCGCAACGAACCAACAGACATCAACGGCTCCCTATATGAATCTTCCAACCAGCACTTTGGCCGCCAGTATACCGCATACCCAGCCCCAAAGGCTACGGTGCGGGCGCAAAAAACGCCCGATCCGGAACGTCCTATAAGATATGTTATGTTTCATTCGGCTGATTTGCAGGGTCGCGCCCGGAATGACCGCTTGGGCCTTTCTGCGGCGAGTACGATCACGCACTGGCCATGCTGGCGTGCGCGGCAGTCTGGCAAAGGTTCTCCCACATCAAGCCCGTGGTGTCGGACAGGCCGAGATTCTGGAGGACGATGGAGATGTTCGTGGCGGGATCGAGGCCGGAGGCACACTGCCGCGCTGCGGCCGCGTTGCCGCTGCCCGCCTCGATCTCGTGCTGGAGGTTGATCAGGGAGGAGGCGAACTTGACGCGGTTGCAGTACAACAGCGCGGTTCGGTAATAGAGATCGAGCGTGGTCGCGTCGTAGTCCTGCTGCGGCATGATCAAATCGAGGGCCTCCTCTTTGTGGCCAGTCTCGAACAGGCAGACGGCCAGCTTCATGGCGGCCCGGGAAAAAGTGGGATTGATCGCCAGGGCGGCCTTGAAACGTTCGGACGCCTGCGCCAGGCGGCTGCCATTCATGTGCAATAGTCCCAGCCGGTAATGCAGGTCCGGATTGTTCGGGCACTGGGCCAAGTGGTGCTGGTGGGCCGCCAGGACGCCTTGCTCGAAGAGTTGTCCATCCGGCGGCGCCGGCAGCAGGTTGGCTTCCAGGGCGGCCTTGAGGATCAACTTGGCCGTCTCGGTGAACAGAAAGGAAGTGTTCGGCTGAATCGCGGCGGCCAGCGAAAGGGTGTTGGCCGCTTCGGGGGACCGCCCGGCCAACCTCTGGGCGGCCGCCAGGCCCATATAGGCTTCCACGATCTTATCGTTGATCTCGATGGCCCGGTTGAACTGCTGGGCGGCAAGCTGATCGGCGTGCATCTTCAGGAAACAGGTCCCCAGCTTGATCGTCGCTTCCAGGAAATCCGGGCAGATGCGCAGGGCCTCTTGGTACCGGGCAATCGCGTCGCTGATGCCTCCCATCATGGCGAGAACGTCGGCCTGCTTGGCGATCAGATCGGCCCGCTCGGGCTCATCGGTCAGACGTACATCGATCTGGTCGAGAGCTTCCTGAAGCTGCCCGGAATAGACCAGCTCATCCAGGGAATCATCGTGTATCACGAAGTTATCCGGATGAATCAGAATGGCGGTGTTGAAGGTCTCGACCGCGATGGGATATTGGCCGGTCGCGATATACAGGTGGCCCAGCGTCACCAAGGTCGAGATGTCATCGGGATACTGTTCCTTCAGCGGCTCGTACTGGGCGATGACCTCATCCAGGCGTTCCTCTTTGAAATAAATTGCCCCCAGGCGCTGGGCCGGCAGTTGCAGATAACTGTTGAATTTGATGCAGTCCTGGTAAAACTCGACGGCCTGAGCCTGATGGCCGAGACGCTCCCAACAATGGCCGAGGAGATACAGTGCCAGCGTATTGCTGGGCTGACGCAGGTAGATGGAATTCAACTCCTCCAAGGCCTCCTTGAGATCGTTGTCCTGCAGCGCCAAGGCGGCGGCGGCCATCCGCCCGTCACAGCAGGACGGGTTCGCAAAGAGATACAGCCGCACCTGCTCTCTGGCCTCGGAGAATTTGCCCAGGCCCATCAGGTCGATGATATGACTCAAGCGAGGATTCTCTTGGGGCTGGTCGCCATTGGCCTGGGTCTCGCGCCGCTCGCTGAGCCAGTGCCAAATCAGCCCCGGCGTGTCGATCGTTATCGCCCTGCCCAGAATCTCCAGCAATCCACCCATCCCTCACTCCTATATCTATCCGGTCGTGTGATACCCAAAACCCGGTACTGTTGACGTATCGTCCAATTTCGCCGGGGTGTTAACTTCGGTCGCGACATCCGCGGGAGCCCCGGCGCACTTGGGCCGGTCGGGATGGCGCTTGTGTGTGCTGTAGGGTTTGTTTGGGCTGGGAAAGCGAAGTTATCGGTCGCGCCGAGGCGGGGACCGTGCGGCCAAGGCGTTAACGAAGGCGCCGGATTGCCACACTCCCGACCGCGACGTCCGGGTCACTCAAGAGGCCTTGACCGCCGCTCCGCGGCGCCCGGCGGAGCGGCGGCGGCGGTTTGGGTCTGTTTCTCGACTTCGCTCAGATAGGCCATCGTGCGCTGCAGGCGGTCGGTCAGGTGCTTGAGTTTGAGCATCGTGCGAATGCGGGTCAGCAATTCGAGCTTGTTGATCGGTTTGCTGACGAAATCGTCGGTGCCGGAGTCGATGCCGCGCTCGATGTCGCCGAATTCGTTCAGGGCCGTCACCATGATGACGGGAATCGTGCTCGTGTCGGGAGCGCTCTTAAGCCGGCGACAGACCTCGAAGCCGCTCATCTTGGGCATCATGACGTCCAGGAGAATCAGATCAGGTTTCGCCGCGGCCACCAACTCGAGCGCTTCGATGCCGTCGCGGGCGGCGACCGTCTCGCACTCGATGTCCTCCAGGTAGGCCTGGACCAGCTCAAGATTCTGCTGATCGTCGTCCACGACGAGAATCGTGGGCCGTTTGTCCGCGTCCCTGTTGGGTTGATCCATTGGCGACTCCATCATTCAGCATGATTTTCCAGAAAAAGACGCACTTCCGGACGCAGATAGATCGTCTCGATATCCACCAGCTTCAGAACGGCGTCGGCACACAGCGCCGCCACCTCGGCGCTGGTCGCCTCCGTATCGACGAAGAAAAGCCTCTCGCCCTTCATGGCGGCCAGTCCGCCGCCCCGGCCGCCCAGCGGCTCGCGCCGGATCTTCACGTGCTGCGCCTCCAAGAGGGCCAGCAGCTCTTCCAGAATCCTTTGGTCATTCATACTTGCAAAGTAACCCGTTCCCGTGGATAATACCGGGGTATGGATACCCTGTGAAGGATTGTATGCAAGGAGTGGGCCGTTGGCAAGCATCATCGAAAGACGTCAGTCGTTGCATCATTGTCTCGCCCAGAAAGAGGAGGAGAACCGGGCGCTGAAGTCCCAGAATCTGCAACTGCAAGCCCTCGCCAATCTCGGCTCGGCCACGTGCATGATTGCCCACGAGATCAATAACCTGCTGACGCCGCTGGCGAACTATGCGGCCTTGGCGGCGCAGAATCCCGGCGACCAGAAGCTGGCAGAGAAGGCCCTGGACAAGACCGTGCGCAACTGTCAGCGGGCCGCGAAGATCATGCAGAGCATCCTGGCGCTGGCCAACGGTCAGAAACAGCAGCGCGAGACCGTCGCCGCGAAAGCCCTGATCGAGGAAGTATTCTCGTGCTTGTGCCGGGATTTCGGTAAAGACGGCATCCGGGTCGAGATCGATGTTGCCGACGCGTTGCAGGTGAGTTGTATTCCGGTGCAGATTCAGCAGGTGTTGATGAACCTGGTGCTCAACGCCCGGGACGCGATGCTGCCGGGCGGAGGCTGCCTCCGGGTGGCGGCGGCCGCGGATCACGAGCACATCGACCTGGTCGTCAGTGACACCGGCCGCGGCATCACGCCGGAGAATCTCAAGAACATCTTCCGCCCGTTCTTCACGACCAAAACCGGAAAGGACCGCCCCGCCGGCTCGGATTCCGGCTCGGGGGTCGGACTGGCGTTCTGCCGGCGGACCGTGGAGGCTCATGGCGGCGAGATCACGGTCCAATCGCAGCCCGGCCGGGGAAGCACCTTCACGATTCGCCTGCCGCGCGTGCCGCTGCCTGGCGTTCGATGATCGCGCCGCTCTATCAAACCCTGGGCAATGTCCTGTTGCTGCTCCTGCTGGTGGCATGTTCGGCGTTGTTCTCCGGATCGGAGACCGCCTTCTTCAACCTCACTCAGCGGCAGATCAAGCAGTTCGAGGCCTCCCCGGTCCGACTCCAGCGACTGACCGCTCATCTGCTGCACCGGCCGGGACACCTGCTGAACTGCCTGCTGTTCGGCAACATGATCGTGAACGTCCTGTTCTATGCCGTCTCGAGCGTGCTGGTCTTGACCATCCGTCACGCCGGGGGGCTCGGCGCCGCGACCGTCGCGGCTTTCGCCACGTTCCTTTTCCTGGTGCTGTTCGGCGAGATTCTGCCGAAATCGCTGACGTACGCGAGCGCCCGGTCCCTGGCGGTGGCGGCGGCCTTGCCGACCTTTCTCGTCGTGCGGATTCTGGGGCCGATCACGTCGGTCTTTCGCCTCCTGTTCCTGGAGCCGGTTCTGCGGATCTTTTTCGGCTCCGCACGCCTGCCGCGGACAACCACGCTGGCGGAGTTCCGCTCGCTCGTGGATCTGAGCCGCCGGCGCGGGCTAATCGGCGAGGATGAGAACCGGTTGCTCGGAGAGGTGGTCGAGTTGAGTCTGCTCAAGGTTCGACACGTGATGCAACCACGCGTGGACCTGATCGCGTGTGACATCGCCGAGCCTCCCGACGCGGCCCGCCGGCTCATGCAGGAACATCACTTGACGAAGATCCCCGTCTACGCGGGAAGCGTGGACAATATCGTCGGCGTGGTCGCTTTGCGGCAGTTATTCCTGAAGGCCGGCGCGCCCCTCGACCGTCTCGTGCAGCCGGTGCCATTTGTGCCGGAGCAGAAGACCGTGGAATCCCTGCTGGAGTTCTTTCGCAAGACCGAGACGGACATGGCCGTCGTGGTGGATGAATACGGCGGCATCGCCGGCTCCGTGCGGCTGGAGGACATCGCGGAGGAGCTCTTCGGCCGGATCGAGACGCCGCCCAAGCTGGAGCCCATCAAGCTGGTGGGGCCCTTCCAATATCGGCTGGCGGGCGATCTGGCGATCCACGACTGGGCGGAAGTCCTCGGAGTTGATCTGGAAGAGACACGCGTGTCTACGATTGGCGGCCTGGTGACCGTCCTGCTGGGGAGAATCCCACGGAAAGGGGATACGGCCTATCTCGGGAATCTGAAGTTCACGGTCGAGCGGGTGCGCCGGCATCGGATCGAGACCATCATCCTGTCCCTGGAGCCTCTGGCCGGCCATGAGTAGCGCGGTTTCCATCCTGCTGATCGTCCTGATGATGCTGACGGCCGGTCTCTTTGCCGGCTGCGAGACCGGGATCTACCGGCTCAGCCGGCTGCGCCTGCGGCTGGGCGTCGAGAGAGGCAAGTGGCGGGTGATTCTGCTGGCCGACGTGATGCAGGACAGCTCGGGCCTGCTCCTGTCGCTGCTGGTGGGGACCAACCTCGCGCATTACGTGGCGACCAGCCTCATCACCGGGCTGTTCCTCGGCCGCGTGGCGTCCGAGCGGGTGGCGGAGCTCGAGGCGATGGCCGTGGCGGCCCCCCTGCTCTTTGTCTTCTCCGAGCTGATTCCCAAGAATGTCTTTCTGCATCGAGCGAATGTCCTGACCGCGCTCGTGGCGCCGCTGCTGTACGCGAGCCATAAGATCTTCACCTGGTGCGGGGCGGTGCCGCTGTTGCGGCTGCTGTCGCGTTTCTTCGTGCGGCGGCTCGGTTCGCCCGTCTCGCCCAAGACCCTGATCGCCTCCAGCCAGAGTCATCAGGTGCGGGCGATCCTGCGCGAGACCCAGGAGGAGGGGATTCTCAGCGATGTGCAAACGCAGATGATCGACCGCATTGCCAATATCCCCGGCGTTCGCCTGAGCATGGTGATGGTCCCCTTGAACCTGGTTCAGGCCGTGCCGCTGCGCACCGATCGTGCGGCGCTACTGAAGGGATTGGAGAAGCACGCGTGGGCGCGGCTGCTGGTGTGGGACAATACCCCTTTCGAGATCGTCGGCTTCATCAACGTCTACGATGTCCTCGGCACGGGCGAGGAATTCACCGATCTGCGGAAATTCCTCTTGCCGCTGCGGAGCCTGGACGGCGATACTTCGATCACGGAAGCCATCAACATCATGCGGCGCGAGCAGTTGCGCATCATCCTGGTCACGCGCCAGCGCGGCCGACGCGAGGTGCCGATGGGGATCGTCACAATGAAAGATCTGGTGGAGGAGCTCTTAGGTGAACTCGTCGAGTGGTAAACCCCAGGGACGACGGATGACAGAGGACAGACGACGGCACGTGCCGGCGTCTCCAGCCGCCCAGCCTTCATCGTCCGTCGTCTGCCTTCTGTCCTCTGTCGTCGGGATCTCCGTGCTGGGGGCCGCCCTGCTGGCCAATAGCATGACGAAGGAAGTCAGCCGGGATGAGCAAATGTACTGTACGGCCGGCGTCCTGCTCGGGCAGGGTCAGATGATCTATCAGGACTTCTCCTATCCCTCGCAACTGCCCTACCACCCGCTCCTGTTGGCGGCCCTCTACCGTAGCCTCGGCACGACGCACTACCTGCTCGCTGGCCGGCTCGTCTCCGTCCTGTGCGATATCCTCGTCGTGATCCTCATTCTCCTGATCTATCGATCCATCTTCGGCCCGGATCGGCGCGCCGGCCTACTGCCGGGCTTGGCGGCGGCCGTTCTGTACGTCTTCAATCCGCTCGTGGATTATGCGGCGGGATACGCGTGGAATCACGATGTGGTGATCCTGGGCGTCGTTGCCTCCCTCTGGTTGTTCGTGACGACAGACTTCCAAAAGAGGTCTCGCTTCTGGCGCATGGGCCTTGTGGGGGCCCTGCTGACCCTCGCGACGTGCATGCGCGTCACCACTGTCCTGGTCGAACTACTGTTCCTTGGGGCCGTACTTGTCGTCGCCGGCGGGCCGGTGCGCAACCGGCTACGGACCGCCCTATCCTTCTGTGCGGCGGCATTAATCGTCGCACTCTGGCCCCTTTGGGTGATCGCGCAGGCGCCGCAGTCTTTCTGGCTCAATCTCGTCCACATTCCCACCCTCTACGGCCGGTGGTTGCACGAGATCGGCAAGACGTATGGCAAGGCCACCCTCACCCTGGACGCCCTGACGCAGCCGGGATACCTCGCGCTGCTGGCTTTGGGCGTCTATCTCATCGTCCTCGGGTGGCGGCAAAGGTCCAAATTAGATCGGACGGAGAGACAGAAAGCCGTCCTGGTCGCCCTGCTGCCGCTTTTGTTCCTTGCGATCGCCTACATTCCGCCGACGATGTGGCATCAGTATCTGGCCGTGCCGGTGCCATTCCTGGCCATCGCCCTGGCGTATCCCTTGGCCGCGCTGCGGCGGCATACCGAGGAATCGAGAAACCCACGCTGGTACTGGCTGACGTGCGGCCTCGTGGGGGCCGCCGCGATGGTCGCAGTCTGGGCCGGTCCTCTCATATTGTATCGCTGCCTGTTTCTCGCCGTTCCGGAGAAGTGGACCCCCGTGGAGTTTCACAAGGCCTCGGTGAAGATCGGGGCCGGCTTCACCGAACCGGGGCCGGTCTTGACACTGGGCCCGCTCCACGCCCTGGAAGGCGGCCGGGATATTTATCCGGAGCTCTCCTGCGGCTCGGTCGTCTATCGCGTCGCGGATCGTATGTCCGCGCAGGAGCGGCAGATCACCCACACCATCGGCCCGGAATCGCTCCCGGAACTGGTCCGTGCCCATCCTCCTGCCGGGATCATCGTGGGCGTCGAGCCGTCCTATTTCGCCTCTCTGGAAGAGCCCTTGCGAAAGCTCGTCCCGCCCGACTGGCTGCGGGACACGTACGGCGATACTCTCCAAGTATATCGCCGTCGTTGACGCGGGCGACACTCAGACCGTACGGATCAAGACTGATTCATGTGGCCTTTTGTCATCCTGAACGGAGCGTAGCGGAGTGAAGGATCTGGGTCGCGACGAAGAAAGATATCTATCTGATGGCCAGATCCTTCGCTACGCTCAGGATGACAAGCGCAGCACACGGATTGATCCGAATCCGTATCACTTGGCGTTGGCGCCGTACTCGTCCATGACGGCTTTGGCGACGTTATTGATGGCGTCGCGACTAAGACCCTTCGGGCCGTTTGAGAGAACGGAGAAGAGGTACGGGCCGGTGTTCGTGAGGCAGACGCCGGACAAGGCCCGCACGCCGCTGATGTAGCCGGTCTTGGCGTGGATCTTGCCCCGGTACTTAGGCTCATTGAAGTACTTGTCGATCGTGCCCTCTTCGCCTGCCACCGCCAGAGAGGCCTGGAAAAGACTCCAATTTTCGCCTCGGTACAAGTCGAGGAGGATCTTCGTAAGAGCGTCTGTGGTCAACCGGTTGCGGCGGCTCAGGCCGCTGCCGTCGTCGATGACGAACTCCTCCGCCGGAATGCCCAACTCGGTCAGGTACTTGCCGATCAACTCCCGCCCCCCCGTCCAGCCGCCGTTCTTGTGATCCGGTCTGCTGTAGGCGTCGATCGTTTTGAGCAGCGCTTCCGCCGCGAGGCCCAGACTGTCCGTATTGGCGCGGCGCACACAATCGATCAGCGGCGTCGCGAATTCGACGAGCGGCTTGAAACCGGCCTCCACGTTGACCGCCTTCTCCAAGAGCTTGCCCTTTGGCGTGATGCCCGCCCGGGCCAGGTTCTCCGCCAGACAAAAGCCGAAGAACGCCCCCGGTTGCTCGATGGCCACGCGGAAGGGACCTTCCCGGGTCTTGCATTTCCCGAAGAGGGTAATCTTGTTCGGCTGCTGGGTACGGTTGGCGCCGATGGCGCTGTCGCCGCTGGTCACCGGCTCCGCCTCGTTGATGATTTGCACGAAGGAGGTGCGCGGCTGGATACTGATGGCCACGTGGTCCCCCTGATTGCTGGCGGTGACCTCGATGCAGTTGTCGTTGTAGTTCAGGCCGCAGATCTCGCAGGCGTACCACTTGTTGTAGTCCCGGGCCGGCCAGCTTGGATGCACCCGCTGGTCGTCGAACACCGTGGTGTCGACGACAATGTCGTTGACCTCGGTGATGCCCTGCTCGCGCAAGGCCTGCACGATTTTTTCGAAGATCCAACCGGCCGGCCGGCTGTACCGATCATCCGTGTTCTGATCGCCCAGGAGCGGGTCGCCGCTGCCGATCACGATGAGCGTGCCGTTCTGCCAGCCGACCTTCGTCCGGTACTCGAAATCCGGCCCGAGATACTTCAACGCGGCCGCCGTGGTCACGACCTTCATGTTGGAGGCCGGCATCAGCGGCGTATGGGCGTTGTGACTGTAGACCACGGTCCCGGAATTGGGCTCGACAACCTGGATGGAATAGGCGTTGGCGTCCTGCTGCGACCCGAGCGCCTTGACCAGCCGCTGGGTTAGTCCGCCGCGACTAACGCTGCAGAAACACACGGTCAGCAAGGCAATCGTGGGTGTGAAGCAGGAAAGGGGAAGTGTGATTTTCGATTTCTGATTCTTGATTTGGGCCAATCGCTTCGTACTTCCAACTTCCAACATCAAGCTTCTCACTTCAAACATCCTACTTCAATGCCGCCTTGATCTGCGCGATGGTCACCCCGAGCGTTGCCTTGGCGATGGGATCGAGTTGAGCCTCGCTACCGGCAAAATGGTACGTGCGATGGGTGTGGAGAATACTCGCGCCGGGCGCCAGAGCGGCCGCGGGCGAGGACGTCTCCAACTCATAGAACGGGCCGAGCGGTTTGCCGCCGGGCGGGGTCGGCCCATCATTGTAGGAGTTGACGACGTCGCCGCGATAGGGCTGGTCCTGAATCTTCCACATCGAGTTGACGTAATCCACCACGCCTTCGGGCTTGTTGTACTGGACGATCGTGAGCACTCCGTGGACGGCATCGTAGCTGCCCAGCATCGTCTTGGCTCGTTGGGGCGACAAACCGATCTTGCTGCGGTACTTGCCGTCGCCGCTGAAGAACAGGACACCGTCTTTGACGACCAGGCGCCCCACCGGCACTTTTCCGAAGTAGGTGTCGTTGACGATGGGTCCGAGTTGATCCTCCGGGCCGGGCATGAAGGGAACTACGATCGTGATCTCGGGCGAGGGGTTGAACATGCCCAGAATCCAGATCGACAGCAGGCCGGTCTCCTTCTTCCAGGGCTCCCGGCCGGTATTCGTGACTTTGTTGTCCGATTCATAGGCCACCATCTTGACGTCCGAGCCGGCCGTCACACCCAGCCGCTGCAAAGCGGCGGTCCGCTCCAGGACGCGCACCTCGCGGTCCGCCCGCAGATCGAAGACCGTGCCGGAGTAGTTCGTCACCTGCATCGTCTTGCGCAGGGAAGCGGAATGCGCGGTCTTGCCGACCAGTTCCCAGGCTTCCGTATCGACCGGGGCCGGCGTGAACCAGTGGTCCATATCAAAGGCGACCCCTTTGGCAAAGAAGATGGAGAATTGCCCGCCCTCGGGCCCCAGCCAGAAGCGGTCCTCGCCGCCATAGGCATTCATGTGCTCGACGGGCTTGCCTGCTACCAGCTCGCGATTGATCCAGCCGAAGCTGTAACCGTTGGGTCCGGCCGCGGTGCTGGTCATCACCCGCCCCTGCATCTTCGGCAGCACCGCCACGCGCCCCTGCTCGGATTGGTCCGTCAGGACCACGACATCCGTGTGCTGTTGCAGAAATGCCACGTCATTGTGGAAACCCTGTTTCTCCGTGGCCTGCGGGCCGGCCGTCGTGCAGCCGGCCAGCGCTGTCACGATCACCCCAAGTGCAATGGTCCTCAAACCCATTCCCGGTCTCCTTACGGTCGTAAGCTGTTGGTCTGGCCCCGAACGTGGCCACCTCGCGTCCGGGAAGGCCTCCGACAGGCCATATTTCGCCTGTGCGGACCCGAACCCGGTCGCTAATCCTGGGCTCCTGACAGTCACCGGCTAACATAGTCCATCGCTGGTCCGTTGGCAAGCCTCTCTGTCACCGATTTCAGGATCCACGCAAAGCTGCCCGCCGGAGAGCACATTCATGTCATTGCGAGGCATGTCTTTTTCGCTGGTCTGCCATGTCTGCGCAAAGCCGCAGACATGGCAGACCAGCAGTGAGTCTCCCCGGAGTCTCGCCCGGCGGATGGCGCAATCCATACAAAGCCAATCTCTGCGCGTCCGGCGGACCCGATGGATCTGCAACCCGCCACTGTATGCCGTCCACACCCCCCCTGCTGTCCCCTGCCCTGTTTCGTCTGGTTTGTGCTTGACCTTGGCCCTCCGGTCGTTTATTAAGACGGGTTTATTTTGGGAAGGTGACCTTGTGAACGAGCAACGTGTACGGGTGGGATTGGTTGGATTCGGCACCGTCGGGACCGGCGTCGCCAAGCTGATCTGCGAAGACGGGGACGCCATCGCATCCAAGACGGGGGTGCGGCTGGAATTGGCCTGCGTGGTGGACGTAGATACGCAGAGGCCGCGGCCCGTGCCGTTGCCCGAAGGCGTGCTGACCAGCGATTTGAACCGGCTTCTGGGAGATCCCAGTATCACAGTAGGGATTGAGCTGGTCGGCGGCACGAGCATCGCCAAGGAGATCCAGCTCAAGATGCTGCGGGCGGGCAAGGACGTGGTCACGGCCAACAAAGCCCTGCTGGCGGTCCACGGGGGCGAACTGTACCGGGTCGCCCATGAGAGCGGCCGATGCATCGCGTTCGAGGCCAGTTGCGCCGGCGGGATTCCCATCATCGGGGCCATCCGCACGGGGCTGGCCGCCAACACGCTGACGGGTATGTTCGGCATCGTCAATGGCACGTGCAACTACATCCTCTCCAACATGAGCATGAAGGATGAGGCGTTTTCCGCCGCCTTGGCCAAGGCCCAGAAACGCGGCTATGCCGAGGCGGACCCAACCCTGGATATCTCCGGGGGCGACAGCGCCCACAAGTTGGCGATCCTGGCCTCTATCGCTTTCGGCTACGAGATTCACCTAGAGGACATCTATGTCCAGGGGCTGGACGGGATCGCGCGGGAGGATATCCGTTACGGGCGCGAGATGGGTTACTGCCTCAAGCTGTTGGCCATCGGCCTGAGGAACCCGCAGGGCAAGATTTCGTTGCGGGTCCACCCATCGTTCATCGCGGCTGATTCCTGGCTGGCGCGCGTGGACGGCTCCTTCAATGCCATCAGCGTCTTCGGCAACGCCGTGGGCGAGACCTTCTACTATGGGCGCGGCGCCGGCATGATGCCCACGGCCAGCGCCGTAGTGGCGGACCTGATCGACGTAGCCTTGGGCAACTCCCGGAAGACCTTCGAGAGTCTGCGGCTGCGGCCGCGGGACGAGGTCCTACCGCTGCTGGAAAAGATCGATGATATCGTAAGTCGCTTCTACGTGCGCGTGATGGCCAAGGATAAGCCGGGTGTGGTGGCCCGCTACGGCAAGGTCCTGGGCGACCATGAGATCAGCATCTCGGGCGTCCTCCAGCACGAGGGGTCGGGCCCCTCCAACACGGTGCCCGTGGTGATCACGACGCACAAGACACAGGAGAAGAACATGCGGGAGGCCCTGGCGGAATTGCTGCGCACCGATGTCATCAGCGGCAAGCCGGTGTGCATACGCATTGTGGATATTCCGCAGGATAAGGACACTTGATTGATTGCGGATTTCGGATTACGAATGAGCGTGGCGAGTCCAATCCGCAGGCCGCTTTGGAACGATTTGAGACTCGGGTCGGAATGACAAAATACGTTGTGGTAATTCCGGATGGTGCGGCGGACGAGCCGCTGGACGAACTCGGGGGCAAGACGCCCCTTGCGGCGGCGCAGACTCCCAACCTGGACCGGATCAGCACGGAGGGCCGCCTGGGCCTCGTGCGCACGGTGCCGGAGGGCTTCGAGCCGGGCAGCGATGTCGCCCAGATGAGCCTTCTGGGGTATGATCCCGCGCGTTATTACAGCGGCCGGGCACCCATCGAGGCCGCGGCCCGCGGCATCCGGCTGGGGATGGAGGACTGGGTCTTCCGCTGCAACCTGGTGACCATCGCGGACGGCTTGATGGTCGATCACAGCGCCGGGCACATCTCCACGGAGGAAGCGAGCACCCTCGTGGAGGAGTTGCAGTCGCACCTCACGGATGAGCGTGTCTCCCTGTACCCCGGCGTCAGCTATCGGCACCTGCTGGTGTTCCGCGGCATGGAGTTCGAGGTCCGCACGTATCCGCCCCACGACCACATCGGCAAAGCCGTCGAGAAGATCCTGCCGCGCGGCAAGGGCGCGGACGTGCTGATCCAATTGATGAACCAGTCGCAGCAACTGTTCGCCGGACACGATATCAACCGGGTCCGGCAGGACCTCGGAGAGAATCAGGTCAGCTCCATCTGGCTCTGGGGCCAGGGCAAGCAGGCGCGTCTGGACAGCTTCCGCAAACGCTATGGCCTCCGCGGTGCGGCCATCACGGCGGTGGATCTGGTCCGAGGTCTGGCCAAGCTGGTGGGATTCGACCTGATCGAGGTGCCCGGGGCCACCGGCTTTATCGACACGAATTACGAAGGCAAGGGGCAGGCCGCGATCGAGGCGATGGAGAAGTACGATCTGGTTTTCGTCCATATCGAAGCCCCGGACGAGGCCGGCCATGAGGGCAACGCCGCGGCCAAGACCAAGGCCATCGAACAGGTGGACCGATACATCGTAGGCCCTGTATTGCACGCCCTCGAACGATGCGAGAGCTGGCGGATCCTGGTATTGCCGGACCACCCGACGCCGGTCCACGGCGGCGCCCATTCGGCCGCGCCGGTGCCGTTTGCGATGGCCGGAACGCAAGTGTCCGGGGCTTCGATATGGACGAAAAGCGAAGCGAACGCCGCCCAAACGGGGCTGCGCATCGAAAAGGGATGCGAGTTGATGGAGTATTTCCTGAAGAGTTGAGATAGAAGTTTCAAGTGTGAAGTCTTGGGTGCCACGCGCAAAGAGACAAGCGTCAGCTTCTCGGACTTCAAACTCCAAACTTGACACTTCAGACTTTGAGCTTTTTGAGGGCGACAAGACGATTATGGCAATTGTTGTGCAGAAATTCGGCGGCACCTCGGTGGCGGACGCGGAAAAGATCCGCCGGGCCGCCCGACGGGTCATTGAGAGAAAGCAGGCGGGCTACCAGGTGGTCGTGGTCGCCTCCGCCCGGGGACAGCAGACCGATGAGCTGGTCCGGGATGCGCTGGAGCTCAATCCCAACCCACCCCAGCGGGAGATGGACCAGTTGCTCAGTACCGGCGAGCAGCAGACCGTGTCGCTGTTTGCCATGGCGCTCGAGGCGATGGGCTACAAGGCCATCAGCTTCACCGGCGGGCAGATTCGCATGATGACCGACGGCGTCTATTCGAAGGCCCAGATCAAGAGCATTGACGCCGATTTCGTTCGGCGCGAGCTGAACCAGGACCAGGTGGTGATTGTCGCCGGCTTCCAGGGCATCGACGAATTCGGCAATATCACGACGCTGGGCCGGGGCGGCTCGGACACGAGCGCCGTAGCCCTGGCGGCGGCCTTGAAAGCCGAGGAGTGCGAGATCTTCACCGATGTGGACGGCGTATACACCACGGACCCGCGCCTCTTCCCGAACGCTGTAATGCTCGACGAGATCAGCTACGATGAGATGCTGGAAATGGCCAGCCTGGGGGCGGGCGTGATGCACATTCGCTCCGTGGCGTTCGGCAAGCGCTACAACGTCAAGATTCGTGTGAGAAACAGCGGAAACGACAATCCGGGAACGGTCATAACTCATGAGGTGCCGCAGATGGAAGGCGTGCTGGTATCCGGTGCGACCATACAGAAAGACATGGCGAAAATCAGCTTGATCGGGGTCCCCAATGTGCCGGGGATGGCCGCCCAGGTGTTCACGCGCCTGGCGGAAGCCAAGGTGGTGGTGAACGATATCATTCAGACGGAAATCAGCCCCGAGAAGGCGAACATAGCGTTCCTGGTGGGCACGTCCGACCTGCCGACGGCCCGACAGGTGGCGGACGACCTGCAGAAGGAGTTGCACT
The DNA here is from genome assembly GCA_023481165.1 of Planctomycetota bacterium. Classification (GTDB taxonomy): domain Bacteria; phylum Planctomycetota; class Phycisphaerae; order Sedimentisphaerales; family Anaerobacaceae; genus PLanc-01. Next base: position 42,577 of record JAMCWO010000150.1, read on the forward strand.
GCGAGAACGTGTTTGTGCGGGACGACATCGCTTTGGTCTCCGTGATCGGGGTAGGCATGCGGTCCCACTACGGCGTGGCCGAAAAGACGTTCGGCGCTTTGGCCAAGGCGAAGGTCAACATCGACTCGATCACCACCAGCGAGATTCGCATCAGTTGTGCCGTGGGGAAAGACGAAGTGGAACGCGCGCTGGAGGCGGTCTGTCTGGCGTTCGAGCTGGATAAGCCCGCCCGGCAGCGCAAGCCCGTCTGACGGGCAAGGAGCCCTCGTCCGTGGCGCGCAGGCGAAGGAGCAACCAGGCGCTCAGCAGGCGGCAACGAGCCATCCTGACCGCCCTTGGCCTGATCGTGACGGCCCTTCTTGTCTGGCTCGACCGCAATGTCGTTTCACGGCCCGGGTCGGGACCCTCCTCGCCGCGGCAGCAGACGCTCGCGACGGACAGGGCCCGTTATCACGGCCAACGCTTCGAAGTCGTCCGAGTCGTCGACGGCGACACGCTGCATCTGGGCGTGCCGGACCTCGGCGGCGACTCGACCAAGGTCCGGCTGCTGGGCATCGATGCGCCGGAAATGGGAACCAACAGGAGCGAGAGAATGTACTACGCGGAGGAAGCCACGGCGTTTGCCCGGCGCCTGGCTCTCCATCAGGAGGTGCGTGTCTACCTGGACGAGCGGGCGGGCAGCCGGGATCGCTACCAACGACTGCTGGCGTACATCGAGCTGCCGGATGGGAAGTTCCTCAATGAAGAGCTGCTTTCGCAAGGCTACGCCTACGCCGACCGGCGGTTCCGGCACAGCTACTACCAGAAGTACCTGCAACTGGAGGCCAGCGCGCGCGCGCTGGGACAAGGACTGTGGAAGAATGTGACGCCGGAGCAGATGCCGCCCTGGCTCCAGAAACGTCTCGAAAAGCAGTCCACTATGGCCCCCGATCAACGCCTACAGGTTGTACTCGCGGATCTTACGGTAGAGCGTCCGCTCGCCGATTCCCAGAATCTTGGCGGCTTTCTCGCGATTGCCCTGCGTGCGGGCCAGGGTGTCGGCGATCGCCTTCTTCTCCAATTCGTTCAGGGAGACGCCAGCCAGACTTGCCGGAGAGGCCGTGGTTCCCGGCAGTTGCCGGCGGGGTGAGATCTCCGGCGGGAGATCCGGGACATCGATCTGGAGCCGGTCGCACATCACGACCATCGTGCGGATCGCGTTCTTGAGCTGGCGAATGTTGCCCGGCCATTCGTAGGCGACGAGAATGCTCATGGCAGCCTCGGTGATACCCGTCACCTTGGATCCGGTATCCTCGACCGCCTCGCGCAGGAAGTGCGCGGCGAGGATCGGGATATCCTCGGGCCTGTCCCGCAGGGCCGGCAGCACCAGGTTCACGCCGCGGATACGGAAGTACAGGTCCTGCCGGAACGTGTTGCGCTCGATGAGCTTTGTCAGGTTGTGATTCGTGGCACTGATGACGCGGACATCCACGACGGTCGCCTTGTTGGAGCCGACCGGCGTGACGACGCCGTCCTCCAGCACGCGGAGCAACTTCGCCTGCATCGTCAGCGGCATGTCACCGATCTCATCGAGAAAGAGCGTGCCTTTGTCGGCGATCTCAAACAGGCCTTTGCGGTCCGTGTTGGCCCCGGTGAATGCGCCCTTGACATGTCCGAACAGTTCGCTCTCCAGCAGCGTCTCGGTCAGCCCGGCGCAGTTGACCGGCTTGAAAGGCTTGTCGCGCCGCAGGGAGTTGTTATGAATCGCCCGCGCCAACAGCTCTTTGCCGGTGCCGGAAGGACCTTCGATGAGAACGGAGATGCCCGTGGGGGCGATGCGGCGGATGACCTCGAAGATGCCCTGCATCACCGGACTGACGCCCTTGATGCCCTCGAACACCAGGGATTCCTGCTCCTGGTCGGTGCGGGCGTGGCGGGAGCAGGCCGCTTCGACCAGCGTCCGCAGTTGATCGATGTCGAGTGGCTTGACAAGGTAATCGAACGCCCCCTGCCGCAGAGCCTCCTTGCAGTTGTCGATGGTGGCGTAGGCGGTGATCAGGATCACTTCTGTGCCGTTGCCGCTGCGTTTCGCTTCGCGGAGCACTTCCAGTCCATCCACCTGTCCCTCCAGTTTCAGGTCCGTGACCACCACGTGGACGCGCTGACTGCGCAGCACCTCAAGGGCATGCTCGCCCGTATAGACGGCGAGCGCCTCCACGGGCAGCTTGCCCAAGGCTTCTACCATGCCATCGGCGTGGTCCCGCTCGTCGTCCACCACGAGGACGACCGGCTTCTGCTCTGTCCAACGATTGTTCAAAGCCCCACCCAGGTATCCTGTTCCAGATCACGCCTGCGGACCAGAGAAACTCGCTCTGTTGGCCGTACCCCAGCGCCGCGGCCGATACTCCCTTCTCCGACCATGCGTTCCGTGCGCAGCCCATTCTACGCCGGAGGTCCGCGTGCATCAAGAGTTCTTTACAGGTTCGCCGTCTGCCGTGTTCGGCGGCAGGACCGATTGGCGTATGTCGGAGATGGCTTGGAGATAGCGCCGCGCGGTGGGCTCGTCCTTGGCCTCCACGATCACTCGCATCACGGGCTCGGTATTGCTCGTGCGCAGGTGGATCCAGCCGTCGGGGAAATCGAGCCGCAGGCCGTCGGCGATGTTCACCGTGGCCTCGTCGAACTTGGCCAGCGCCAATTCCTGGATCTGCCTGGCCTGCTGCGCATCGGCGGCGAACTTATCTTTGTGCATGGAATAGCCGCCGATCTCCTGCACCAACCGGCTGATGCTCTTACCCGTCTCGGCCATCAATTGCAGAATCAGACCGATTCCGACGAGGCTATCCCGGATCGGGCCCACCCGCAGGTCGATCACACCGCCGTTGCCTTCGCCGCCGATGATGCAGTGGTGCTCGATCATGGCGTTGGCCACGTTGGCCTCGCCCACCGGCGTGCGGATGACGCTGCCGCCCGCGCGCCGGGCCACATCATCGATCATCCGCGAGGTGGACAGGTTCGCCGCCGCCGGGCCGGTGCGCTGGGAGAAGACCTGCAGCGCCGCCAGAGCGAGAGTGTACTCTTCCCCGATATAGTCGCCCTTCTCATCGACAATCGCCAACCGGTCGGCATCCGGATCTTGGGCGAACCCGAGGTCCGCGTGCTCCTGCTTCACCCGCCAGCACAGACCCGTCAGATTCGCCGCCGTGGGCTCCGGCTCGTGCGCAAAGAGCCCCGTGGGTTCATCGTTGACCGCCACCACGTCGCAGCCCAACTCAGCCAGCAGGATCTTCGTAATCCCCGCACCGGCGCCGTTGACGCTGTCGAGAACGATCCGGTACCGTTTCGCAGCGATCCGTGGGGCCTCCACGATGCCCAGGACCTTCTCCACGTGCACGCGATGGGTTTCCGTGTTGTAAGTCAGTTTGCCGCAGCGTTCGGAGCTGACAAAGTGAAAGTGCCGGTCCCAGAAGGTGCGCCGGATCTCGTGGGCCGTGGCTACCGGCGGGGCCATCCCATTGCTCAGCAGCAGCTTGATGCCGTTGTAGGGAATCGGGTTGTGGGAGGCCGTGATGATGATGCCTCCTTCGCAGCGCAGCCGGCGCACCATGATTCCCACGCTCGGCGTCGGAACGATCCCCAGGTCGATCACATCGATCCCGACCGCACACAGGCCGGCTGTGATCGCCGCCATCAGCATGGGGCCGCTGACACGGGAATCCCGTCCGAGGCAGACCGTGAACGGCCGACCGCCCGTATCGACGCTGCTGCGCAGGAAGGTCCCGAAGGCAGCGCCGTACTCGGCCGCCACCAGTGGGGTGAGGTTTTCACCCACCACACCCCGCATACCGCTGACGCTGATGATGAGGTCTTCCGCCATGTCAATCCAGCCCGCAGACGTAGAGCTGGTTGACGAAATCGAGCTTGCGCAGGTCCTCGATGGTGGCCGCATCCGGCTCCTTGTCGAGGCTGACGGCCAAGACCGCCTTCTGCATCTCCAGCTTCTGGCCGACACCCATCGTGCCGATGTTGATGCCGTGCTTGGCCAACAGCGTGCCGACGGCGCCGATGACGCCGGGTCGGTCATCATTGAAGATCACCAACACAGTGCCCTGGGGCGTCATTTCGATGTGGAAGCCGTCGACTTCGATAATCCGCAGCAGAGTCTCGCCGAAAACCGAGCCCCGGACCGTCCGGGTAGCCTGATTCGTGGTAACCGTGGCGCTGAAGCTGGAAGCCACATCGCGGGCCTCGGTATTCTTCGTTTCGTCGATGCTGATGCCGCGTTCCTTGGCCAGGACCGGCGTATTGACCATGTTCAACGGCATGTCGAAGTGCTTTTGCAGCAGGCCGATGGCAAAGTTCAGGGTAACGGGCTCGACGCTCATGCCGGCGATGCCCCCGCGATACTGGACTTGGACTTCCTTGATGCTGCCGGGCACGATCATGCTGAGCAGCTTGCCCACCCGCCGGGCGAGATCGGCGTACTTGCGCACCACCGGCGGCATCGCTCCCGCCGTCGAAGGCGCGTTGACCGCATTGCGAATCGGGCCGCCGTTGACGGCATCGAGCAGGATCTGAGCGGCCTCGACGGCCACCTCCACCTGGGCCTCCTCGGTGCTGGCGCCCAGATGCGGGGTCACGATGCAGTTGTCGAGCTTCGCGAATTGCAGATTCTTCGGCGGCTCCTCCGAGAACACGTCCAAGGCGGCTCCGGCGATCTTCTTCCTGGCCAGAGCATCATACAGAGCGTCCTCATTGATGATGCCGCCTCGGGCGCAATTGACCAGGCGGACTGTCGGCTTCATCATGGCGATCTGATCGGCGCCGACCATATTCAATGTCGTCGGATTGCGCGGCACGTGCACCGTGATGAAATCCGCTTCCCGGAAGATGCGCTCGACGCTATCCGTCACCTGGATGCCCAACTGCTCGGCATTCTTGGGCGCGGCCAGCGGATCGTAGCCGACAACTTTCATGTTGAAGCCGCGAGCCATGTGCGCCACGGCCATCCCGATGCGCCCGAGGCCGATCACGCCCAGGACCTTGTTGTTGAGCTGGTTGCCCATGTACTTCTTGCGGTCCCAGGCGCCGGATTTGAGGCTATTGCAGGCCTGGACCACGTTGCGGCTCATGGCCAGCATCAGGGCCATGGTGTGCTCCGCCGCACTGAGCGTATTGCCGCCCGGCGTGTTCATCACGAGGATGCCCTTGCGGGTGGCGGCCGGCACGTCGATGTTGTCGACACCTACACCCGCCCGCGCCACACCTTTCAGCCGGCCGGGATTGGTCAGCACCCTGGCCGTCACCTTCGTCTCGCTACGCACAATCAGACCATCGTAGTCGCGGATGATATTTGCCAGCTCATCTTCACTGATTCCGATCTTAATCACGGCCTCCGCACCCGGCGTGGCGTTGATCAGATCGATTCCTTCCTGCGCGAGTTTGTCGGTGATGAGCACTTTAGCCATAGCATTCTCCCAGAAGCCCTACCCATCTTGCGCTCAGGTCTGAGCCGCCACGGCCCGGGCAAGGGTCACGGCCCATCCGGCGGCCAAGATCACGAGCAGACCTGCAACCACATATTTGACTTTGAGTTCGGCCCACAGCCGATCAAAGAAGTGGAAATATACGCCAAAGACAGCCGTCAGAAAAGCGAAAAATGCCGCGACGATCAAGAGCGAACAGACGAGCGCTCCCGCCGGTTGGACATAGAAGGCCGTCAGCACCTCGCCCCGGGCGAAGGCCAGCACGCACGTAGTCATCCCGCAGGTCGGACAGGGCAAACCTGTCCTCTGCTTCATGCCACAGGGGCCGAAGAGCAACCCGAAATCGAACCCCGCTCGCTGCAGGAGCCACAGGCCGCCAAAGAGAGCCACAACGCCGGCGGCAAGAAGAGCTGCCGTCCTGCGCCCTCGGGCAGACGCCCGTCGCACATACTTGCTGCCGTTAACCTGTTGGCGTTTCTCCATATACCCTGTAGAATATGCCCTGCTTACGACAATGTCAACCAAGGTGGCAGGAGCCCTATGTCCTTAGAACAAAAAGACTTAAGTGAGATGCTCGAAACGGCCATCGTGGCGGCGCGGCTCGCCGGACAACATGCGATGGAGGAGATGAATTACGTCAAGGCCGTCAGAAAGAGCGAGGTCGAATTGGTCACCCAAGCCGACGCCCAGTGCCAGAAGATCATCATCCAGAGAATCCGCGAGACCTATCCCGATCATGGCTTCATCGCCGAAGAAGGCGAGAGGGGCAAGTTGTTCAAGCGCGCGCCCCTCGCCGAGCCGGCCATCTGGTGGGCGATAGATCCGATCGATGGAACGAACAACTTTGCCCATGGTATCCCGGTGTTCGCGGTCAGCGTCGCCGCCTTGTCCGGGGGTGAGCCGGTGGTCGGCGTGATCTTCCAGCCTGCGAGCGAGTCCATGTTCACGGCCGTCAAAGGTGAAGAAGCCCAGTTGGACGGCCGGCGCATCTGGACCGGCGAAGAGGAGATCGGGCCACTGACGAGCGTCGGCTTGGACAGCCATTTTAACGATACCCTGCCGCCCTGGGTTTGCGATCTGATCCGCCGGTCGCGGTTCCGGAATTTCGGCACGACCGCCCTGCATCTGGCCTACGTCGCCCGGGGCGGGTTGGTGGCCGCTCTGATGTGCACGCCGAAGCTATGGGATATCGCCGCCGGCGTCGTGATCGCCGAGGCTGCCGGAGCGATCGTGACCGACTGGAACGGAGAGAGGATTTTTCCCATCGACCTCGACAGTTATGAGGGGCAGACCTTCCGCGTGGCCGCGGCAAACAGGAAAACGCACCCCGGCCTTCTGCAAGCCATCCAAGGTGATGCCTCCGCAAGACAGACCCGGCACGAGAATCGATAGCTACCTGGGGTCAGGCACGGGATATAACGCGACGATGCGGACCTTGTCGCGGGCCGAATTCACCCGGCTCCGGTCGAGAATCGCCAGGACCCGTCGCTGCGGCCCATTCGTCCCGATCCGGGTCAGAATATAGGTCGTGAACACATCGCTCTGCACGGTCACCAGGTTACTGATCCGCGTGAAGATCAGGTCGCGCTCCTCAAAGTCGTCGCGCGCCGTATCGGGCGTCATGTCGGGTCCGCGGGGCGCATCGGTGTGCTGATTGTCCTTGCCGTCGAAGCCTGGGGCACACAGGGCATCAACCTGCATTAGGTCGCCGATGCTCCAGTAAGGGCCGTGGCTGTCTCGATAGTCGACGATGGCCCGCGCTTTCTGGAGTGCCGCCGTGTCATCGTATTGCATCCACGGCAGTTGCGCGAGGACGAACGCCGGCGCCGTGTTGACGTTGATCCGCCCCATGATGCGCGTTTCCTCGGCGCTCAGGTCCGGATGCTGGGACGGATCGATTACAGTAAGGTAATTGAAGAGCCTTCGGTAGATGGGATTCCGCAGATCGATCAGACAATCGGCCGGCATCGCCCCTTCCGGGACACTGTAAGCGCTGCGGGCCAGGATCAGGCCCAATTCACCGATGTTAGTCAGCGGCTTGTTGGCCGGATGGGCCTGGATCAGCATCTCGGGCTGCTGAGGGTCCACATAGTTGCCCATGGCATTGCCGAGCCCCGGTGTCGAGGCGTCGGATGCCCAGAGCCGCCGAATACACTTGTACGGCGAAACATCCCGCTGCAGGCTGCGGGCGACGCCATCCGCCACAATCCACGCGTCGGGCACTCTCTTGGAATCCACGATCAGCCACTTCCCCGCCGACTGGACCCGGCGCTGCAGGGAGATCGTGGCGCCCGACTCAAACATTGCCTGGCCCAGGTCCTGCACCGCCTTCTTGTACGTGTTGCGGTCGTACCCGAAGCGGGGCATCGTGTCGACCGGCTCCTGAGGGTCGGAGAATACGACATAGTCTTTCGCCAAGGGAGCCGCCGAGTCCTCGGCCAGCAGGACGTGGAACCGCCTCGATCCCGACCACACCACATCCAGCTCCACATCGGCGGCGGAGGGATTATCGATCACGATCTTCCAGTCGCCGGGCCGCGGATCGTTATCTTCAAAGTAGGGCCGGTAGAGCTCGATGGCGTACGACGTGTGCAACTGGCCGGTAGTTGGGTCCTTCACCTGCCGGTAGGCCAACTCGGAGAGGTACACGCAAGGGCGCTCAAAGCCATAGTATGGGGAGGAAAGGCCCTGGACCACGGTGATCTCATCATCATCGTCAATGTAATCCATCAAGTTGGCCGTGATCTGAATTGCCTTCTCCGTGATCCCGATCGTATTGGGGTCCGCTTCCGACAACGCGGCGGCGACGGCCGCGCGAATAGTCAGTTCGTCCGCCGTATTGACGTTCACCATTTTGCGGAACTTCGCCCCGGTGTCGGTTGTCACCGGGTGCGGCGTGAGGATCCGATCCACGTTGTACGTGGTCGCGAGGGGGCGATACGAGTAACTGGGATCCAGCGCCCCGCTCGCGTCGTGCACGCGCAGGAACCAGGCAGCGAGCAGGTCCTTTTCCGCATCCTGCGGTTTCTTGTTGGTCCGCGCCAGCTCGTCGGCGGACGGCAGCGCCACGGGCGTGGTCAGCGTGCTGGCCCGGAAAGAGCCCCAGTTCTCCAAACGGGTATCGACCGCCGTCTGATTCAGGAGGAAACGATAGCGAAGCTCCAGCTCATCCGAAAGATCGAAGGGCGTATAAGGAGACAAGCCGTTCGCGCTCTGGGCCACATAGGCCGCCGGGTCCGGGTATTGCCAGAGGACCTGCTGCTCGTAGGCGGTCAGGTTCAACGCGGCGGGATTCGCCGTGTTGTTCACGCGGGCGCCGAGCAAAGCCGCTTCGTTCGATAGGGCGACCGCCTGGCCCGGGGCGCTCGCCAGCGCCAGGACATTCACCTGGAGCTGGCTGCGGCCGTCCACGCGGGCCGTGTTCGCGTCGCCGGGATCGAACTTGTAGCCGGTATTCACGTTGAGCATGCTGCTGTTATCGAGAATCCGCACGGCGGCATAGATCGGCCGGCCCTTGCTCGACATCACGCCGGGCACCGAGAACCATCGCGCATCTCCCACCCCATCCCCATCAGCATCGGCGTTCGTTTCGGCCCCGTTCGGATCCTTGATGGGCTCGCGCTCCACCACCAGGCGGATACGGACGTTCCTGGTGTCGGTGGCCGGCAGACCGGCCACATTGCTGATCTGCCGCCAGGAATAGTTGCCTCCGGACTCGTACGGCTCGGCCTCCGCCAGCCACGCGTTATTCGCATCCGGATAGTCGTAAGATCCCGCCGTGCTCCCGGCGCCGGGAACATCCGCGGCTAGTGTCTCGCTGATCTCGGCCAGAACGGTATCGACGGCCAAGCCCAACTCCCGACTGTCCGCCGTGGCGGAGGTGGCCATCTTGTCGATCCGGGTCGCCATCACAAACAGCACGCCGATGACAGCCAGCAGACTCGTCAGGACTACCGCCAGGATCAGGGCCGAGCCCCGACGAAAGACGACCGTTGTTGGTTCAATCCGCTCCATCATTGCCGTACCGTCAGTTGTCCAAATAGACGATGTGAGTGAACATCCGGCCGCCCTTGATGAGGCCGCGCGAGTCATACAGAGTGAACGTGAACTTCAGAGCGCGACCCAGGCCGGGAACTGTGTTGAAATCTCTATGCAACGGGTTGAGCGCGGTACTCCCAATGATCGCCGGTCCTCGGGGATACCATACCCCCGGGATGCTTCGTGGGTCCAGATCCGATCCCTCGTGGGGATTCCACTGGCCGGAGACGTCCGGCGGACGCACCTTGTCTCCTTCCAGGACAAAATCGGAGTCGTCTTTCAGGCTCGCGTCTCCGTTCGGGTTGACTTGCGGAATCCAGCGGTGTTCGGCGTCGCTCCAGCCCTGGACCTTGAATTGGCCGACCCCGCGGCACATAAAGGCGTGAAGCGAGTCCGGCTTGTTCGGGTCGAGCGTCACGCCGCCGATCGTGACGTTCTTCTTGCTCGTGTTCTGCTCGCCCAGCCCGACCTCGACGTCCCCAATGACCGACAGAATATCCATCTTCTTCGCCAGAGGGATCAACTCCCACCCGCGCAGGGAGATGGAATCGGACTCGGCGCTGCTGAGCCAGTCGCGCCACTGGCTGTCCGTGAATTTGCCGGTGCCGAGCGGGTCACAGGGGTCCGTTGCGGCGGACGGCGCCACGAGAATGTGCTCCGTGCGCGCCAGGATGCGTCGTTCGGGCTTCTGCGACTGGGGCCGGTTCGGCTCGGCGGGATTGGCCGACGGGCCGCTCGCCAACGCGTAGGAGATCCGCGCCAGGTTGCCGCGCACCGCCGGGTTGGCCCGGTAGGTCTGGAAGTCCCCGTCGGCGAAGAACATGATCCGATCGAACCGGTCAAAGGCTTCTTCCGCGTTGCGGTTGGTGCCGTTGTAGTTCGCCTTGCGCTGGGCCCGCCAGAAGACGAGGACCTCTCCATCCTTGCGCAGCCCGCGGAAGTCCGAGTCCAACTGCTCCGTGAGCGCGCGGAGCTTCTGCATGATCTCGGCATTGGCCAGCGCCAGCCGGTGCGAATCGGTGCTCACCTGGAAGATGACGCCGGCGAAGGACATCACCAGCGCCATAATTCCCAAGGCGACCACCAACTCCATCAATGTGAACGCTCTGCGCATGTTACGATCCCGGGAACCGAACCACATCCTGGTAGACAGCGACCACCGGATTTCTGCCGCCGGAAGCCGCCGGGGGGACCACCCACGCCCAGCCGCCGGCCGGGGCGCTCAGGGCGCCGCCGGTCCAGGGCCGATCCAACCTGATCTTGTCCGGCGGGCCGGCATATCGCTCCAGCACCTGGTAGATCTGCCCCGTCTTGTCATCCACAAGGAAACAGCCATCGTTGACGAAGGCCAACTCATCGATCCCGTCATCGGGGACGGCATCCTTCAGCCCAACGTCGGTCGTATTGGTCGAATTGGCATCTGCCACCAGATTGACGCGTACCGGCCGCGGCAGATCGGGATCCGGAGTCCCGAGCTGCAGCCCATTCCCCTCGGTCTTGCGTGTCCAGTACGTCGCCCCGGCGGTCTGGCGGCTGATGAAGACGGTGCACTGAACGAGCCGGCTGCCGGCGCTCATCCGCCGGCACAGCGCCGCCCAGGAGTACTGCCGGGTCGATTCCTCGCGCGTGGACGGGTACAGGTACTCCTCCCCCGGAATTGTCATCAGTTGCTCGTAGGGCACGAGGCCATCGTCTTTCAGGTTCGCATTGTTCGGGTCCAGACCGTAGATCCGCATTTTGGCCAAGGCCTCATCCGCTGCCACCGCGCCGATGGTCCGTTCCGTCGACGTGGTCGAGAAATACACCCCCGTCAGGAACGTACCGGCGATGAACATCAGGCCGATGGCCAGCGTCCCGACGGCCAGCAACGTCTCCGTCAACGAGAATCCAGCTTGTCGCCTGTTCTTAGCCATAGCGGTCCATCAATGCGACGAAATCAGGTTTCCTGCGTAGGGGCTTACGTACAGTGTTTCGTTCGTCAATTTGCCCAGATACGTGGACCAGGGCGTCCGGGCCCCGTAGGCCGCCCGCAACAGCGGCAGTTCGTAAATCACGAGACTCGTGCGGCTGTCCTCCTTGCCCAGCCCGAACTCCACATTGTCCGTGCTGTTGCGCCGGGAATAGTCGTCCTGGAGGAACATGCCTTGCTTATACCGGCAGATATTGTCCACCGAGTTGAATATATCATCGGTGGAGGTCTGGGTGGAACCGGCCGTATTGTTGGGCCGGTAGACGCCATTGCGATTGCGCACGCGAACTTCGTGCACCGCCAGCTTGCCCGAGGGCGCAAAGACAACGGAGAAGGTCGTGGCGTCGCTCAGCTCGGACAACTCGTCGATGGCCGCATCGCTGGTGATCCCCGTCAGATCGATCACACCCATCGTGTCGGGCAGCTTCATCGGCTCCAGTCCTTCGACCGCCCGGAACCCGTTGGCCAGGCCGCCCATATTCTTCGGCTCATCATGCACGATGAAGATCATGTACTGCGGGGCGTCCAGCACGGTCTTAAGGGGATCGAGCGGGTCCTCCGAGGTGCACAGCTTCTGGAAACGGACGCCCACGTACTTCTGCTGACTCATCGCCATGGCGCGGGCGGAGCTCAACGCCGCGTCGATCATGCTCCGCACGCCGTTTTCTGTTTGGAACGACTTCATCAGCGAGCGGACCACCGGCACCGCGAAGCCCATCAGCAGCGCCATGGTCCCGATGACCAGGGTCATCTCGATCAGCGTCAAACCCGCCGTCCTGCGTGCCCGCCCACACGCGCTTGTCATCCTGAGCGCAGCGAAGGATCTGGGCCGCGAACGAGATTCCCCGTCCGGGCTCGCCGCGCAGTTCCGTTCGCTGGCCAGATGCTTTGCTGCGCTCCGCATGACAATTTCAGTATCTGGTTGGCGAAATACGTTCTTCATCGCACGCCTTTGTTGCTAAGGTCGTCGCCGGTGCCGAATTGCCGGTCCGGCCCGGCCGAGATCAGTTCGGGAAAGGTGCTATCCGGCAGACAAACGTAGTCCATCACGGTTCCCCAGGGGTCGCGCATCGACCGCAGATCCGCGCTGCCCCCTTCCCCTTTGACCACGCCGGGAGCGAGCCTGTCCAACACTTGCCGCGACGCCGGCACCAAACGAAGCTCCTGGCACATTGACTCGATATGCGCCAGGGCGTTGGCGGGATTCCGCTCCGCCTGCGGCGGGAACTGACCCTTGGCCTCGTAGTACTCGCGCAGGGCGCTGCCGACGAGGGCGAAGGCGTTGCGCAGCGCGTTCTCCTTCGATTGCGTGTCGACGCGCAGCGTCACCGTGACCACGATGCCGGCCAGGACCACGATGATGCCCAGCACGACCAGCATCTCCACGAGCGTCACGCCGCTATGGTATCGCGAGTTGGCCATATGCCGCCCCCGCCCGATCCTTCGAGACTACTGTCCGAAATTGCGAATGTCGTCGTTCGTGCCGTAGATGCCGTCCGCGCCGGCGGAGATCAGCAGATAGGAATCCGGCCGATACGGGTAAGGCCGCGCCTGCACCCGGGGATCGCGGATGTACTCGTAAAAGTAGTTGGCGTCCTCCAGCGGATGCTGCCGGCGCGCCGCGAGCGGCTTGAGGCCATCGGCCAGCAATCTCAGGCTGACCAGCGGCCAATTGTCCCTGACATTGTAGATCCGCGTCTCGGGGTCGCCCGTGTCGAGCACTTTGCTGGCCGGATTCGCCTTGTAGTACAGAATCGGCGTGCCCGGGGACACCATCTTGGCGGCTACCCCCGGTACCGCAAGAGTGCCGGGGTCCTCCAGAACCTTGCACTCTCTCACCGTGAACACATCGCACAAGACGTACGTGCGCGCGGCCAGCGGCTGCGGGTTGCCCGAGCTGTTGGACGTATCCGGGAACAGTCCGTCCCTCAATCCCACCGCGCTGTCCCCGAGCCGGAAGGCGTTGGCGTGCTCCAGTTCTATGTAACGCCCCTTCCGCTTGTCCAGCGTCTGCGCGGCCGGATTGACCTTCAACGGATCATACGTCGTCGGCCCGCCGTTGCGGTCCAAGCCGTCCCCGCGCCAGGCGGAATCCGGATGAAAGCCCAGCAGGTCCCAGCCCAGCAGGGCCTCCGCCAGCTTCTGCGCGCCGCAGTAGTCCGTCCGGCCGCCCGGCAGGTTCGGGTTCGTCCAACTCGACGGCGGGTAATCCCCGTAATCGCTCTTGAAGGCCGCCAGCCCCAGCTCGATCGACGTGAACTGGGCCTTCTGCTTCGTCTCCTTGGCCATCTTCTGCACCGTATGCACCGCCGGCAGCAGCAGCCCGACGAGCAACGCAATAATGCTGACCACGACCAGGATCTCAATGATGGTCAGGCCTGACGTTCTCGTTCTCATGGTATTCCTCTTTCAGTAGCGAGGGTTCTCACCATAAAGCGCTCCTTCACCCTCCTCGACTGCTCGATCCAAGAGCGACATCCCGTGCGTCGCCCCACATTCAAATTGGCAACGCGCTTCGCGAAGACCGGCCGCTACTCATTGTACCGCCAGTCGAAGTTGCAGATGTCGTCGGCGGTGCCGTACTCGCCGTCCCAACCGGCGGAAATCAGGATGAAGGTATCCGCCCGGAAGGGACGCATGGTGGTTTTGACCTGCGTGCTCCGCGTATTCCTGTAGAAGCGCACCGGATCGGCCATTTTGTGAGTTGCGGCGGCTGCCCCGCCCGAGGTCCCCGCCGTCTGCCACGGCTTGCCAAGCTGAACGAGGGCGTGATTGTCCCAGTAGTTGAAGATATTCCCCCGGCTGTCCGCCGGTGTCATCGCTTGGACAAAATTAGGGTCGTGGTAACTGTTGGCCGTGTCCGCCTTGTAGTAGAGGATCGGCATCCCGGTCTTTTCTGCGGACTGCATCGGGCGCTCGTAGACGTCGCACAGGACAAAGGTCGTACCAAGATACGGACCGACGTTGGTGCCGTAGATATCCTGCATCCGCCAGGCTTTGGCGTTCTCCACCTGCAGGAATGGGCCTTTGCGAGCCTTGAGGTTGTTGTCCCGCAGAGCCGGCGGCATCGCGTCGATGTTCGGCGGATACAGGAGGAGCTTCCCGGCGGCATCCAACCCATCGCGCCGGAAAACCGAACTCGTGTGAAATCCGAGCAGGTCCTGGCCCATAAGAGCTTCACAGAGCTTCATCGCGCCACAGTAGGGCTGGTTCATGGAGTCCACGGCCGTGGAGGGCGGATAGCCGTCGAATTCATTGTTGAAGAGCTCGACGGCCGCATTGATGGCATTGAACTGGGCCTTCTGCTGCACGTCGCGCGCGTAGCGTCGGACCTTGTTGAGCGCGGGCACCATCAGCCCGATGAGGATCACGATGATGCTCATCACGGTCAGCAACTCGATGATGGTGAAAGCTCTGGGCTTTCTGGCTTGGGTCACGGTCGGTTTCATGGTCTTCTCCTTTTTCAGATGCACACTCTTGGATCTTCGATCTTGCGGAAGTTTCGATTAACCGGCAGCACTGAGGCTGGTAATCACCTGAATCATGGGCAGGAACACCGCCAGCACGATGACCATCACCGTGCTGCCGAGCACGAGAATGATCATCGGCTCGAGCATGGACATCAGACTACCGACGAGCACGTCCACCTGCTCATCATATTGATCGGCCACTTTCAGCAGCATCTTGTCCAGATCGCCCGTTTCCTCGCCGACGGCCACCATGTTGCTGACCAGCAGGTCCACGGTCTTGGAGGCCCGCAGCGGGCCCGCGAACGTATCGCCCTGGCGAATGGAGTTGTGGACGTTGGCCAGCATTTTCGCGTAGACTTCGTTGCCGGCGGTCTCGCGGGTCACGTTGATGGCGTCGAGAATCGGCACGCCGGCGCTGATCAGGGTGCCCAGCGTTCTCGTCCACCGCGTGATCGAGATTTTGCTCGACAACTGCCCGATGACCGGCAGTCTCAAAGTGACGGTATCCAGCACAAACCGGCCCGGCTGGGTCTTACGCACGAGCCGCAACAGGAGGACAATCCCGAAGGGAATCCCGATCAGCACCGCCCACCCGTAGCGATGAGCAATCCAGTCGCTGATCCCGAGCACGGTCATCGTCACCGGATTCAGCTTGCCGCCGACCATTTCCTGCAGCACGCCCTGGAAGGTGGGGATCACGAACGTCATCAGGCCCAGCACGATGCCGAACGCCGCCGTCATGACGACGACCGGGTAGATCATGGCCCCTTTGACGCGTCCCTTGAGGCGGATGGCCTTTTCCTTGAAGTCGGCGATACGGGCCAGGATCAGATCGAGCACGCCGCCCGCCTCCCCCGCCGCCACCATGTTGATGAACAGCCGGTCAAAGGCCCGGGGGTACTTGGCAAAGGCCTCGGAAAGGGTCGAGCCGCCCTCGATGTCGTCGGCCACGTACCCGATGATGCGTTTGAAGTTCCCCGCCTTCTGCTGCTCTTCGAGAATGCGCAGCGACCGCAGGATCGGCAGACCGGCGTCCTGGAGCGTCGAGAGCTGCCGGGCGAACTGCGTGACATTCTTGACCTTGACGCGGGCCCCGGCCCCCCGCCGCCTCTTCGGTTTGGCGCCTGCCTTGCCCGCGCCGGCCTTGGAAGCCGACTTGGGACGGACCTTCGTGGGGAAGTACCCCATGGTGCGGATCTTGCTGATCGCTTCCTTCTCGCTAAGGGCCTCGATCTCGTCCTTGATCTCCACACCCTGGGAGTCCAGCGCTACGTACTGAAAGACAGGCATCTTCCTACCTCACTTTTCACGCTATCCGTTCCCACTCACCTGGCTGGGGCTCTTGACCCCGTTAGCCTTCGATCATCGTTTCTTTCGCGATTTCATCGATCGTCGTGATGCCGTCGTAGATGAAGGCCAGGCCGTTGTCACGCAGCGGCTTCATCCCGGCCTTCAGCGCCGCCACGCGCAGCACGTTGGTCGAGGCACGATTCATGACCAGTTCGCGGATCTCGTCGTTGAATACCATGATCTCGAAGATTCCAATCCGGCCCTTGTAACCGGTGCCGTTGCACTTGCTGCAGCCGCGCCCGTAGTAGAATTTCTTGCCTTTGATCTCCTCCTCGGTCAAGCGCAGATCCTTGAGCTGCCCCGCATCCGGCTCAAACGCCGTCTTGCAGCTCGGACAGATCTTTCGGACCAGTCTCTGGCCCACGATTCCCTCGATGGTCGCCGTCAGAAGGAAGGGCTCGATCCCCAAGTCCAGCAAACGGGCAATCGTGGCCGGCGAGTCGTTCGTGTGCAGCGTGGTGAACACCAGGTGCCCCGTCAGGGACGACTGAGCGGCGATTTCCGCCGTCTCCAGGTCACGGATTTCGCCGACCAGGATGATGTCCGGGTCCTGACGCAGGATGGAACGCAGGCACCGGGCAAACGTCAGACCGATCTCGGGCTTCATCTGCACCTGGATCATGCCGTCCATATCGTATTCGACGGGGTCCTCGGTTGTGATCAGCTTGCTGTCGATCGTATTCAGCTCGTTGAGGGCCGCGTACAGAGTCGTGGTCTTGCCGCACCCGGTCGGCCCCGTCACGATGATAATGCCATTGGGCTTGTTGATCAGACTCCGGAATACCTTGACGTCATCGGGCCTCAAACCCAGTCGATCGATGTCGAAGCTCACCTGGCTGCGGTCCAAAACGCGCAACACGACGCTCTCCCCGAACATCGTGGGCAACACGCTGACGCGCAGGTCCACCGGGTTGCCCTGCACGGACAAGGAGATGCGCCCGTCCTGCGGCAGACGCCGCTCGGCGATATCCAGGTTGGCCATGACTTTGATACGCGAGCTCAACGCCGCCGCGATATACTTGGGCGGCGGGATCATCTCGTAGAGAACGCCGTCGATCCGGTAACGCATTTTGTATTCCGTCTCGAACGGCTCGAAGTGAATATCGGACGCCTTATCCCGGATGGCCTGGAGCAACACGAGGTTAAGCAGTTTTTTAACCGGGTTCGACTCCGACAGTTCCTTCAGCTCATCGAGGTCGATGCTGGTATTTCTGCCATCGAACTCCGCGAGGAAAGCATCGGATTGAATCTCGTCGATCAGTTCCGTGATGTTGTCTTCCTGCTTGGTCTCATAATACTTCGCCAAAGCACTCTCCAAGCTCTCCCGGTCGGTCATCTTTGCCGTCACGGTGAAGCCCATGAGAGTTCGCAAGTCATCTGTGGCACGGAAGTTATCGACATTATCGAGCGCGACCGTCAGCTCGTTTTTCTCTTTGTGGTAGGCGATGGGAAGGATATGATAGGTCTTGGCCATTTGGGCCGGCACCTTTTCAATCACATCAGGTGCGATCTCCACTCCGTCAATGCTCGTATACTCCATCCCCCGCTTGGCCGCCAACGCCACTTGGAGCTGCGGCTCATCCACCAGTCCCAGTTCCAAGAATATCTGCCCGATCCGGACATTTCCCCCCCGCTGCTTTTGAATCTCGAGGCATTCATGGACCTTCTCCCGGCTCAGAACGCCCATCTTTATCAGGATCCTTCCCAGGGGCCGCCCACGGAGCTGCTCAACAGGCGGAAGTTTGTCGAATGGCTTTTTTCCCATCGCGATACACCCTCAAAGACCCTACAACCCTTATACGACCGAATTGTAGCAAAGTAAACAATGATGGTAAAGAAAATTACGAATTGGACACCTGGTTAACGAGACGCCGCCAAGTGCCCGAAAACCACCGATAACTTTTGGAGTATCATTTCCGAGATGACACGGCCCCCTTGTCCCCCGCCCCTGCGCCCGACTGATACGCCGTCGAATTCCAACCGTCACGTCTTGAGAATCGGCCCGAGGTCTTCGAGCTCCTTGGCCGCCTCTTCGGCCTTTTTCTTCATCTTGGCGCCCTTGGCACCATTGATCTTATTGAGTGCTTTTTGCTGCAGAGCGCCCGGCTGGCGTCCTTTTTCCAGCATACTCTCGAGGGTAATCTTGCCGGCGTCGTAGAGGCTCCAGAGGTGCTCATCCAGCAGTTGCATGCCCAGCTTCTTACCCGTCTGGATGCTCGAATCAATACGGTAGGTCTTGTTCTCGCGAATCAAGTTGGCGATAGCGGGGGTCACGACCATGAACTCGTAGGCCGCGCACCGGCCGCGTCCCGTCGCCAACGGGCAAAGCTCCTGGCTCAACACGGCGATCAGGTTACCGCCGAGCTGGGTTCGAATCTGCTCCTGCTGCTCGACCGGGAACACGTCGATGATACGGTTCACCGTCCCTGCCGCACTGGTGGTGTGCACGGTGCTGAAGACCAAGTGGCCGGTTTCGGCCGCACGGATGGCGTTGCTGATCGTCTCCAAGTCGCGCAATTCACCGACGAGGATCACATCCGGGTCCATACGCAGCACACGCCGAAGGGCCTCGCCAAAGCTCGGCACATCGACCCCAACTTCACGCTGATTCAGAATGGACTTCTTATGGGGGTGATAGTATTCGATGGGGTCCTCGACCGTGACAATATGCCGGTCAAAGTTCTCGTTGATGTAGTTGATCATGGTGGCCAGCGTAGTAGTCTTGCCACTGCCGGTTGGTCCGGTAACCAGGAACAACCCACGGGGTCGCCGGCACAGCGCGGCGCAGATCTTCGGCAGACCGATCTCCTCAAAGGTCAGGATCTTATAGGGAATCTGCCGCAACACCATCGAGACGCAGCCTTTCTGCTTGAAGACGGAGACGCGGAACCGAGCCGACTCGCCAAAGGCAAAACCAAAGTCGGTTCCCCCTTCCTCCTGGAGTTCCTGCTGGCATCGATCCGGCGTGATGCTCTTCATCAGGGCGACACTATCCTCCGGCTCGAGCACCTTTGTCTCCAGTGACCGCAGATGACCGTCGATCCGCAGGACCGGCGGCCGGCCCACGCTGATATGAATGTCCGATGCCCCCTGCGAGACACACGCATGGAGCAGCCGATCCATGTTCAAACTTCCCATCTCAACGTCCCCTAAGTCTATTCTTCCACGACGCCCTCGACCTGCGCGTTCCGCGAGATTTCTTCGGGCGTGCTGATTCCCTTGAAAACCTTGAGCACCCCATCCTCTGCGAGCGTTCGCATGCCGCTGGCCTTGGCCGCGATCCTCAATTCACTGGTCGGAGCTCTCTTGTAAGCCAATTCCCGCAGCTCGTTGTTCATTTCGATCATTTCGAAGATACCCAGCCGGCCCTTGTAGCCCGTGTTGTGACAGGCGGCACAACCGGCCCCCTTGTATACCGGCCGCTTCTTGGTCTCCGCCGGATCGATTCCCAGAAGCCGCAGATGCAGCGGGTTCGGGTTCTCATCCACCACCTTGCATTTCTTGCAGATGACGCGGATCAGCCGCTGGGCCATGATGGCCTGAATCGAGCTGGCAACCAGGAAGGGCTTGACCCCCATATCGATCAGACGGGTGATCGCGCTGCACGCATCGTTCGTGTGCAGTGTACTGAACACCAGGTGTCCAGTCAGAGCGGCTTGGATGGCGATATCCGCCACTTCACCATCGCGGATTTCACCCACGAGGATGATATTGGGCGCCTGACGCAGCATGGCGCGGAGGATCTTATCGAAGGTCAGGCCGATTTCCTCCTTAACCTGGCACTGGTTCATGCCGGCGAACATATACTCCACCGGGTCCTCGGCCGTAATGATTTTCTTGTCCGGCTTATTCAGTTCCTGCAAGGCCGCGTACAGCGTCGTCGTCTTGCCACTACCGGTCGGCCCGGTCACGAGGAAGATGCCATTGGGCCGCTTGATAATGCCCTGGAACTGCTCGTAGTTATCCTGCTCGAATCCCAGCGACTCAATGCCGATATTGACGGCATCCGGCCGCAGAATACGCAGCACCACGCTGGGACCGTGAACC
Source organism: Planctomycetota bacterium (assembly GCA_023481165.1). Taxonomy (GTDB): domain Bacteria; phylum Planctomycetota; class Phycisphaerae; order Sedimentisphaerales; family Anaerobacaceae; genus PLanc-01. The sequence goes on from JAMCWO010000150.1 coordinate 62,916, forward strand.
CCCGGCAGGGAGGAAACACGGAAGTCGATGTCGCTGCCGGCGATGTTCCGCTTGATACGACCGTCCTGCGGCAGGCGCTTCTCGGCAATATCCATGCCCGACAGAATCTTGAAACGCGCCACCAGCGGGGCCTGCATGTTCTTGGGGATATTGTCCTTCTCCAGGCACACGCCATCGACGCGGTACCGGATGCGCACGCGATCGGCCATTGGTTCGATGTGAATATCGCTGGCCCGCATGTGGTAGGCGGTGTCGATGATCAGGTTCACCAGCCGAATGACGGGGCCTTCGTCGTCGCCCCCCGCCGCCTGGATGCGCAGGGCCTCCGCCTGGAGCTCGTGACCCGCTTCGGCCAGTTCCGCCGCCGTGGCATCGATACTGTGCTTGAGCCGGTCATCCTCCGGCGCGACAACCTTGTCTGCCAGGGAGTTTTCGATGTAATCCCGGATCTTCTTCGGATTGGCGACATGACAGTCCAGCTCCTTGTTGAGCCGAAGCCGGACCGAATCCATCATGTCCAAGTCCATCGGATCGCTGATAATCAGCCGCAGGCGGCCGTCGTTGACGCCCAGGGGCAGGATATTGTGCCGCTTGATGAGATCTTCCGGGATGATTTTGACGGCATCGTGGGGGATCGTGACCTCGTCGAGGTCCACGTACTTGAGGCCGAACTGCTTGGCGATGGCCTTGGCCAGCGTATCCTCGTTGATCAGACCCAGTTCCAGCAGAACCTGCCCCAGCCGCTTGTTGCTCGACTTGGCCGTCTTGATAGCGTTGATCAAAGCCTGCTTCTCAACCAAGCCTGCCTTGAAGAGGATTTCCCCTAGATGCATCCGTTGTTTGGCCATACGAACCTCATGTGCTGCCGCCGCAGGTCCTTGTCATTATATCAGATGGGCACGGGACCTGTCAAATTCAGCTTCAAACGCAGGGTGTTCAACGCTGTCTGGGCCGCACGCAAACGCACGGAGCTTCGATCAAACGAGAAAATATATCGCGACGTGTCCGTACCGTCTCGGTTGTCCACCGCAATATATACCAGTCCGACCGGCTTTTGTTCGCTGCCGCCACCCGGTCCGGCTATGCCGGTTATGGCGACAGCATAGTCTGTACCGGCCTTGCGGCGTGCGCCCTGCGCCATGGCCCGCGCCACCTGCTCGCTGACGGCACCATGCATGTCAATCATCTCCCGAGGCACCTCCAACTCGGTGCATTTGGCCTCATTGCTGTAGGTGACCCACCCATAGGTAAAATATCGGCTGGAACCAGGGATATCCGTAATCAGTTCCGCCAAAAGGCCGCCCGTGCAGGATTCGGCGACAGCCAGGGTTTGGCCGGTTCGCACCAAAGCCTCGCCCACGACCTCGGCAAGCGTCTGATCGTTCGTCCCGTAGACCAACTGGCCCAGTGCGGTGCGGAGAGAGCATTCCTCCCGCTCGGCCATTTTCTCCGCTTCCGGCCGGTCAGCGGCGCTGGCTACAACCTCCAGGCTGATAATGCCGGCGTGCACAGTGCAGTTGACGAGGGGATTTCTGCCCCGCTCCATGGCGTCGCCGATCCTCTCCGCGACTTTGGATTCCCCCGCTCCGAAGCACTTCAACCGCCGCACGGCGATGGCCTGCCCGCCCACCAGCGGCCGCAGCTCAGGCAGAACCTGCGTGTCAAACATGTGCCGCATTTCCGCCGGCACCCCCGGCAAAGCAAACAGCCGTTTGCCGTCCTTCCAGGCCCAAATGCCAGGGGCCGTCCCCATATTGTTCTCGATGGCGCTCGCCCCCTGGGGGACACAGGCTTGAATGGAGTTCCGGGCCGGCATCTCGATCCCGCGCCGATCGAAGAACTCCTTGAGCTTCTCCAACAACTCGGGGCGCAGCACCAATTCCACCCCCAGAAATCCGGCGAAGGCCTGTCGCGTCACATCATCATCGGTCGGCCCCAGCCCGCCCGTAGCCACCACGATATCCGCCTCGCGGGCAGCCAGGGCCAGCGTGCGTTCTATCGCGGGTTGCTCATCAGGCGCGGTGTGCACACTCACGACCGGCAGGCTGATGGTCCTCAGCCGCCCCGCGATGTAGGCGGCGTTCGTATCGACGGTTTTGCCGTTCAGCAGCTCGTTGCCGATGCTGACGAGGGCAGCTTTCTTGATGTGTTCATCACCCACGGAAACTGGTTCTCACATTTCTATCATGGCCTTGACGACGCCATCCCGGTAGCCCGCGACGAGCTCAAATGCCTCCTGGACCTGGTCGAGCTGGAAACGATGGGTCACCATGAAATCCGCCTGGACCTTGCGTGCGGCCACCAGGTCCATGGTTGCGCGGGTGCACCCATTCTGCCGGCGCACGTTCACAATCGTGATCTCCTTGCGCCGTATCTTGTCGATGGACAAGGAGATACGATCCTCCCGCGGGATGCCGATCAGGATCAGCTTGCCGCCGGGCTTGAGGAGATCGACCGCCTGATCGACCGTCTCCTGCTGGCCGGCGCACTCGTACACCACATCCATCCCTAACGGCTGCTGGTGCAGGATGGACATCACTACATCTTCCTGCAAGGGGTTGCCGACCCAGGTCGCCCCGGCCTTCCTGGCTGTCTGCACGCGCTGCGGGATCTTGTCCGTCATATAGCAGGTTCGCACGCCCTCGGCCCTGGCACAAACCATGCAACTCAGGCCGATGGGGCCGGCCCCGAGCATCGCCACATCGGCCGCCTTGGGCAGCCGGGATTGCCTGACGGAGTAAAAGCCAATGGTCAGCGGCTCGCATAGGGCGCCCTGCTCCAAGGTGAGCTTGCCCCTGGTCGGCAGGCAGCACTCCTCCGGCATGATGAGATACTCACAGAGACAGCCCCCGCCCTGGCCCGGTGTGCCGAGAAAATGCAGATTGAAGCACGTATTCTCCCGGCCCTGGCGGCACTGGTCGCAGTTGTGGCAAGGGACCGCGGGTTCGACCACCACCTGCTCGCCCATTCTGACATGGTGAACGGCCTTGCCGACCGCCACTACCGTCCCGGCGCATTCGTGGCCCACGATAAAGGGGTATTTGACGATCTGAGATCCGATCCTCCCGGTCTCGAAGTAGTGAACATCCGAGCCGCAGACACCCACCCTCTCAATCTTCAGCAGGACATCCGTATCCTTCTCGATCTTCGGGTCAGGAACCGGCCCGACCTCCATCCGACGGAGCCCCGTCAGCATTGCCGCTTTCATCTATGACTACGCTCCTACACGTTGAACCTGAAGTTGATGATGTCACCATCCTTTACTACATACTCTTTGCCCTCCAGCCTCATCTTGCCGGCGGCCTTTACGGCCTTTTCGTCGCCCAGCGTCTTCAGGTCGTCATAAGCCATGGTCTCGGCGCGAATGAAGCCGCGCTTGATGTCGGAGTGCACCTTGCCCGCCGCGTCCACGGCGATGGTCCCCTTGCGGATCGGCCAGGCCCGTACCTCATCCGACCCGACCGTCAAGAAGCTGATCAAGCCCAGGGCGGAGTAGCAGATCGTCACGAACTTCTCTGCGGCGGACTCCTTGATCCCCAGGTCCGACATGAACGTGGCACGGCTTTCCTCGTCCAATTGGGCCAGCTCATGCTCCAGCTTGGCAGACATTGTGACCACGGGCACGGAGCCGCCCATCACCTCGCCCAGATCGAACGGCTTGCCGAGGTCGTTCTCGCCGACATTGATCACGACGGCCATCGGCTTGAGGGTCAGGAAGCCCAGGGACTTGATGATCGTCAGCTCATCCTCCGTCTGGACCACCGAGCTGATGGGCTTCTCGGCTTCGATAGCTTCCTGGAGCCGCTTCTGCAAGGCCAGTTCCGCCTTGTCCTGTGCCTGCGTCTTGGTGGGCTTGGTAACCTGCTTTTCCAGCTTCTCGATTCGCGTCGTCACCAACTCCAGATCAGCCAACAGCAATTCCGTCTGGAGTTCCGCCAAATCCCGCTTGGGATTGACACTGTTGCGGTAAGGCGGCACCGAGGGGTCTTCGAAGGCTCGGACCACCAGCACCAGCATATCGACAGTCCGGATCTGGCCGATCAGCCGCCGGGCCGCCGTCCGCCCGTGCTCATCGGTGAAGCTAAACCCCGGTAGATCCAGGACATCCATCGTCGCGTGGACCCTCTTCTGGGGCTGGTAGAGCTTTTCCAGCCACAGCAGCCGCTCATCGGGTACCGGCACGATGGCCTCTTCGATGACGTTCAGGCCCGCCATGGGAATGGCCTTGCCGCTGATGGCGGAAAAGATCGTACTTTTGCCGGATTGCATGAGTCCGAGCAACGCTGCTTTCATCTCACACTCCAGACAATGTTGCACCGTCGTAGACACTGCCGCCGGCGGCATCATAAGCAACGATGACAGGGAAATCAACCACCTCTAGTTTGCGAATGGCTTCTGTGCCCAAATCCTCATAGGCGACAATCTCGGCCCGGACGATGTGCCGGCTAAGCAGGGCGCCTGCCCCGCCCAGCGTGGACAGGTGAACCGCGCCATACTGAATGAGCGCCTGGCGGACTTCCTCACTGCGGTAGCCTTTTCCGATCATCGCCCGCAGTCCGTGCGCGATCAGTTTCGGGCTGAAAGCGTCCATGCGGGCGGAGGTGGTCGGTCCGGCGGCCCCGATCACCTGACTCGGACGGGCCGGCGTGGGGCCCACAAAATAGAGAATCGCTCCCTCCAAATCGATGGGCAGGCCCTCGCCCCGGTCGATGCTCTGGCAAAGACGCCGGTGGGCCATATCGCGAGCCGTGTACACGATCCCGCTGACAACGACCTCGACCGACGCCCGCAAGCGGCGCACCTCGGCCTCCATCAGCGGCGCACGTAGCTCTTTCACGCAATCGACCTCCTGAAAACCTGTTCACCTCGGCTCATCCACCGGCAAGCGGAGGAATCCGTAAGCGTGGAGTGTATATCATGTTTGCCCTTCCCTCAAACCAATTTGGCAGATTCCTATCGCTTTGCCGCATGCCGGCCCGGTATAATGGTGGGCATGGCGAAGTACCCGATCTTTCTGGAGCTGCACGGCCGGCGGGTCGTGGTCGTTGGCGGCGGAGCAGTGGCTGCCCGCAAAGCCGAATCTCTCCTGGAGGCCGCAGCGCGCCTGGTGATTGTCGCCCATAAGCCCAGCGACGCCATCATCGATCTATGCACCCGTCATGGCGCCGAGTTGATTCGCGCGAAATACTCCAAAGAGTACATCGCCCAGGCAGTGATCGTCATCGCCGCCACGAATGATCCGGCCGTCAACGAGCAGGTGTACCGGGATTGCCAGGAATTGGAGATTCTGTGCAATGTGGTCGATGAGCCGCGGCTTTGCGATTTCTTCGTCCCGGCGGTGGTCAGACGCGGGGATCTGCAAATCGCCATCGGGACGGACGGCAATTGTCCCGCCTACGCCGGCCATCTTCGCAAGAAGCTCGAAGCGATGTTCACGGAAGAACACGGCCGGTTTCTGGCCGAGCTGGAGCAGGTGCGCCGGGAGATTATCGAGCAGATTCCCGAACCCGACCGCAAAGCGGTGCTGGGCAGGCTTGTGGACGATGAATCGAGATCGGAAGTTCGCGCGAATGGTCCGGCCGCCTGGCGCGAAAGAGCCAAGGCACTGGTTGCCTCACAAGCCTGAAGGCACACACAATCCCCGCCTAGCAGCGCACTATGATGCGCCGGAATCAGTATAATCTCCGTGGATGAACGGCAGAATTGAACTACTGGCTCCGGCGAAGGATGGCCCTACGGCCCGTGCCGCAATCCTGTGCGGTGCGGATGCAGTCTACCTCGGCGCGGATCGCTTTGGCGCCCGCGAGGCCGCCGGCAATGCCTTGTCTGTCATCCGGGAAGTCGCGGATTTTGCCCACCAGTACTACGCCAGGGTCTACGTGACTCTGAACACTCTGCTCCATGATCGCGAGCTTGCGGGGGCCCAGACGATGGCTCACCAACTCTATGGCATCGGCGTCGATGCTCTGATCCTCCAGGATGTGGGGTTGCTGGAATTGGATCTACCGCCTCTGCCGCTGATCGCCAGTACTCAGATGCATAACGCCACGGTGGAGAAAGTGAAGTTCTGGGAGGAGGTCGGATTCTCACGCGTAATCCTGGCCCGGGAGCTGACCCTCGAACAGATTCGGCAGATTCGCCGTCGGACCAGCATCGAGTTGGAGTGTTTTATTCATGGGGCCTTATGCGTGGGAGCCAGCGGGCAGTGCTACCTGAGCTACACCCTGGGGGGCCGCAGCGGCAACCGCGGTCAATGCGCCCAGCCCTGCCGGCGGCGGTACAGTCTCCAGGACCAGCGCGGCAAGTTGATCGCGAAAGACCGCCATCTTCTTTCTCTGAAAGACCTGAATCTCTCCGAGCACCTGGAAGACCTGATTGATGCCGGGATCACCTCATTCAAGATCGAGGGACGGCTTAAGGACCTCCCCTACGTTGCCAATACGGTAGGCTTCTACCGGCAGAAGCTCGACGCAATTCTGCGTAGAAAGGATCTGCCACGAGGCTCTTCCGGCTCGGTACGCCTGGCTTTTCAGCCGGATCCCGGCAAGACCTTCAATCGGGGCTTCACCGACTACGGCTTGACCGGCAAGTCCTCCTCCGTCGCCTCGTTGGACACGCCGAAATCGATAGGCGAATACGTGGGAACGGTGGCCCGCGTGGAAGAGTCCAGCTTTGTGCTCGAAGGGGCCCACGATCTGCACAACGCCGATGGAATCTGTTTCTTCGACCACGGGAGGAACCTCGATGGAACGGTCGTGAACCGCGTGGAGGGCCTGCGCGTCTATCCGCAGAAGATGCACGGTATCCGCACCGGACAAGAGATTCACCGCAACTTCGATTACACCTTCTCACGCCAACTCACCGGCCGGGTCGCGGAGCGGAAGATTCGCCTCTCCCTGCTTCTGGAGGAATCCGCGCAGGGTCTAATCCTGTCCGGGATGGACGAGGACGGAAACCGGGCGCAGGTGGAGATCGCGGGAGAGAAACAACCAGCTCGGAAAAAGGAGGCCGCCCGGCAGACGATCCTGGCCCAACTGACCAAGCTCGGCAATACGATTTTTGAGTGTCCCAACGTTCAACTCCACACGGCGGACACGTACTTCTTGCCGGTTTCGCGGCTCAATGCCGCAAAACGCGAGTTCGTTGAGCAACTCCTGCGAACGCGCCAAGCCAATCGCCCGCGCCCAACCGGTGGGGTCCGAAAGAGCGAGGTTCCCTATCCGGAGAAACACTTGACCTACCTGGGCAACGCGCTCAACGAGAAGGCCTGTACCTTTTACCGCCGTCATGGCGTCGAGAGCATCGCGCCGGCGGCCGAATCGGGCTTGGACCTGTCCGGGCAGGTCGTGATGACAACGAAGTACTGTCTGCGCAAGGAGTTGGGGTTGTGCCGGCGCGAGGGCTCGGAACCTGCCGAGCCGCTGATTCTGGAGGACGAGGACGGCCGCCAATTCGAGTTGCGGTTTCGTTGCGGCTCCTGCGGCATGGAGATCTTCCTGGGGAGAAAGGATGGGACTGCGTGACCGATCATGCCACCGCACTGACAACCGGCTTACCAGGGTTGGACCGGGTCCTGAAAGGCATCCTGTCCGGCGACAATATCGTCTGGCAGGTGGATACGATCGGCAGCTATCTGGCCCTGGTCGAGCCCTTCTGCCGGGCCGGGCTGCAATCCGGGCGCAAGGTCATCTATTTTCGCTTTGCCAGCCATCCCCCGCTCGTCGGTCCCGACAGCGGGGCCGAGATTCACGAACTGGACCCCGCGGACGGTTTTGAGACCTTCATCGCCAAGATCCACGCCGTGATCGAAAACGCCGGCCGCGGGGCACTCTACATCTTCGACTGCATGTCGGAACTGGCCGCCGATTGGTACTCCGACTCGATGCTGGGCAACTTCTTCATGCTCACGTGCCCCTACCTCTACGACCTGGAGACCGTGGCCTATTTCGCGCTCTTTCGCAACTATCACAGTTCCAAGGCCATCCGTCCCATCACCGAAACGACACAACTGTTCCTGGAACTGTACCGTCAGGCCGGCACCCTGTATGTCCATCCGCTCAAAGTGCAATTGCGCTATTCGCCCACGATGAACATGCTGCACGTGTGGGAGGGCGACGAATTCCGGCCCGTGACCTCCAGCGTGCTGATTTCGTCCATTCTCGCCTCCGTGAACTGGACGGACCTGAATTCCGAGGCCCGGCCGGGCTACTGGGAACGGACGTTCCTGGAGGCCCAGGGTGTCCAGGAGGCCGTGCAAGCCGGCCGTTGTCCCCCGCCGCGCGAGCAGGCGGTCTTCTACCATTTGTGTCGCATGGCGATCTCCCGCGACCCGGAAATGCTCACGCTCGTTTCCCGCTATCTCACGCTCGCCGATGTGCTGAGCATCTGGCGGCGCATGATCGGCTCGGGGCTCATCGGCGGCAAGACGGTCGGCATGCTTGTCGCACGCAACATTCTCAAACGCCAGTCGCCGCGCTTTGCCGAGCTTCTCGAGGAGCACGACTCCTTCTACGTCGGCTCCGATGTTTTCTACACGTATCTCGTGCGCAACGGCGTCTGGTGGCTGCGGCAGAAGCAGCGCCATCCGGAGACCTTCCTCGAAGGCGCGGTCCAGGCCCGCCAGCGGATTCTCCTGGGCCAGTTCCCCGATTACATCGTCGAGCAGTTCGAGCAGATACTGGACTACTTCGGCCAGTCGCCGATCATCGTCCGCTCCAGTTCGCTGCTGGAGGACAACTTCGGCAACTCCTTCGCGGGCAAGTACGAGAGTGTGTTCTGCCCGAACCAGGGGCCCCGGGAGCGCCGGCTGGAGGATTTCCTGTCGGCGGTGCGCACGATCTACGCCAGCACGATGAGCGAGAAGGCGTTGCGCTACCGGGAGCAGCGCGGGCTGTTGAACCAGGATGAGCAGATGGCCCTGTTGGTCATGCGGGTGTCCGGCGCGATGCACGGCCGCTACTACTATCCCCACGCGGCCGGCGTCGGATTCTCGTTCAATCCGTACGTCTGGCACGAGACCATCGATCCCCAAGCAGGCGTGTTGCGGCTGGTGTTCGGCCTGGGCACCCGGGCCGTGGATCGCGCGGACGACGATTACACCCGGCTCGTCGCCCTGAACGCTCCGCAAAGACGCCCCGAATCCAATTTCGACCAAGTCTGCCAGTACGCCCAGCGGCGGGTGGACTACCTGGACCTGCAGGCCAACCGGCTGATGTCCGGCCATTTTCTCGATGTCATCGCCGAGAGCGCCGATGTGCCGGTGGAACTGTTCGCCTCCGCGGACGAGTCCGTCCCTGAAGCCCCTCCGGGCTCACGCAAGGTATGGGTCCCGACATTCGACCATCTGCTTGGCGCCACCAACTTTGTCAAGGATATGCAGGAGATCCTTCGGACACTCCAGGATGCTTACGCCCACCCGGTGGACGTGGAATTCGCGCTGAATTTCGTCGAGGCTCGTTCCTACAAGATCCACGTGGTCCAGTGCCGACCTCTGCCCGTCCGAGGAATCGAGGCGCCCAGGTTATCCGCCGCGTCGGTGACGCGGGCCGATACGATTCTCGAAGCTGCCGGTGCTGTCATCGGCCACAGTCGCCGCATTCGCCTTGATCGATTCATCTATGTGGCTCCCTCTGCCTATAACCGACTGGCAATTCAGGATCGCTACGAAGTGGCTCGGCTGATCGGCCGGATCAACCACGCCTCTCCCGGGCGCGGAGCAGGCGGCACGATGATCCTGGGGCCCGGCCGCTGGGGCACGAGCGACCCTTTCCTGGGAATTCCCGTCGCCTTTGCGGACATTAACCGGGCGGCCGCGTTGTGCGAAATCGTTGCCATGCACGAGCATTTGATGCCGGATGTCTCCCTCGGCACGCACTTCCTCAACGAGCTCGTAGAGACGGACATGTTGTACCTGGCCCTGTTCGCGCAACGAGGGAACAACTACTTGAACACGGCGTGGCTGGAAAGTTCACCCAACCGGCTCCTGGCGGTCGTGCCCAAAGCCGACAGGTGGGTGGACGCGATCCGAGTCGTCGACACGGCCCCGGCATCCGGGGAAACCGGGAGCATCCTTCTGGATGCCGATCCGTTCGAGCAAAGGGTGATCTGCTATTTCAAACGGTAACCATGGTGAGCCTCCAACGGAATAGCGTCGGACGCACGCCCCCTTTGTCACCCCCGCGCAGGCGGGGGTCCAGGAGAGCCGCGGCGAGATGGATTCCCGCCTGCGCGGGGGTGACAGGAGCGAACCCTGTTGTTCAGGTATCCTTCGGAGGCTCTGAGAGTTGGCGGGGAAGGAGCTACCCTTCGATTTTGTCGATGGTGATCAGCAGGTGCTTCTGGCGGTGGCCGATCCGGCGCTGGCTGCTCTTACGCGTGCGGAAAGTGGTAACGTAAAGCTTCTTGCCCTTGACGACCGCCGCGGCGGGCGAGGGGAACGAGCCGATGACCTTGGCGCCCTCGAGATAGGGTTTGCCGATCCGGTTGTTGCCGTCGCCGCCGATGAACAGGACCTTGTCCAGCTCGATCGTCTTCGCCTCCGGGGCCAGATCGGTCAGCTCGATCTCGATCTGGTCGCCTTGGGCCACTTTATATTGTTTGCTGCCTTGTTCGATAATCGCGTACATTCGGAACTCCCGGTCCAAAACTGCCATCTTGGGAAAACCAATACGATAGAGCCGAATGGTCCTTCTGTAAAGATTTTTCTGTACTATTTTTGCACCCTAGTGGCCGATATCAAGGATGTTTTTGGAGTGCCCGGCATGAAGTTGGCAATGGTGGATGACAAGATTACGTCTTTTGAGGAGTTGGACCCCGTCCATTTTGACCGCGGGATCTACTTTGGCGATGGCGTCTACGAGGTCTTGCGGAGCTATCGCGGCAAGATTTTTGCCTTGGAGGAGCACCTGCAGCGGTTTGCAGGGAGCCTGGCGGCGATCCGCATTACCGGTATTGACGTCGGCGTCATTCGTCAACGGGTGGAGCGGGCTTTCTTGGCGGCCGGTTTTGCCAACGCCAAGATCTACTTCCATGTGACCCGCGGCTCAGAACCCCGCAGCCACACCTGGAAGCCGGACCTCAAGCCGAACTTCTTCCTGACGGTGAGCGAACTGGTGGATAACCCCGAGGAGAAAGCCAAAGGAATCGCCGTCTGCACGCACCCCGATGAGCGCTGGAAGCGGTGCGACATCAAAAGCCTCAACCTGCTGCCCAACATCCTGGCCAAGCAGGCCGCTGCCGAGAAGGGCTTCAGCGAGGCGATTCTGGTCGATGACGCCGGCTTCATTACCGAGGGCGCCGGCTCCGCCTTCTTCGCCATTGTCAAAAGAGCGCTGCAGACCGCCCCGCTATCGGCCAATATTCTCCCGTCCATTACGCGGCAGTTCGTCACCAAGACGGCCAAGAACACCGGCTTGGCCATCGAAGAGCGATGTTTGACGCCGCAGCAGGCTGCCACCGCGGATGAGTTGTTCCTTGCGGTCACGACCAAGGACATCGTGCCGGTGGTCCGCTTCGACGACGCCACCATCGGCGACGGCCGCCCCGGCCCCTGCACGAAGGCGCTGATAGCCGAATTTCAAAAGTTTACGGTCTGATCGGTCGGCTTACGCAGCTTCTTTGAACAACAGAGTCAGTGCGAGCACGCACATCAGCATGATCACACCGGGCACCATCCAGAGCCGACTCCACTGGAATCGCCCTTCCACTCGGCACTTGTCCATGACAATGCCGGCGAACTGCGTCCCGAGGAAAAGTCCGACACCGCTCTGGGCCGTGAAGATCAACGCCTGCATGGACGCTCCAGCCCCCTTGGGCGCCACAAGCCCGGCGAACATCTGACCCGCGATGATGAAGAAGACATACGCCAAGCCGTGAAACGCCTGGCTCGCGCCAAGCAACACCGGCGGCCTCGGCGTCACATAGACGACATAGAGAACCAGCCAGGAGCCGGCCCCCAGCGTCAGGGTCCACTTGTACCCGGCTCTCTGGACAATCCAGCCCAGCACGAACAGCGTCGCCACCGCCTGCATCACCTGGGCGACGGCCATAGCGGCGGGGACATTCTTCGGCGCTATGCCGTTGTCCTGCATGAACTGAGCCGTGCCGAGGAAATAGAACTGCATCATGCCCGCCCCGACCAGCGAGATGATGATGAAGATCAGGAAGTTCGTGTCCTTCAGCAGACCCAGGGCGCTTCCCACAGAGGACCCCGCGCCGGCCGCCACAGCGGTGGGCACAGTGGCGGGGAGCAAAGCACCACAGACGACGGCCATCACGACCGACAGTACGCCTGCCAGGATGAGACAATCCCGTCCTTCTTCGCCCGTCTTGAAGACCCAGCGCCAGCCGGTCAGGAAATAGCCGGCCAAGGCCCAGGCGATGGGAGCCCACATGAAGATGTACGGCGATTTGGCGTTGGCGTCGACGTGGTTTGCCGCCAGGTGATAAAACATCAGAGAGTTCACCAGGGGCAACGTCGCCGCAAAGAACAGAGCGTACACCAGCAGCGTCACAAACAGCGAGCGGAACTCGCGTTTCCATGCCGCGACGAAGAGCAGCAAAGTGCCCACGAGGTGGGCGCCGGCCAGAATGAACTCCGTGTTGATCCAGCGGTCAGCGATCTGCCCGGCGATGAGCGGCATGAAGATGCACCCCAGGGGCAGCGTGGCGTAGATCCAGCCGGTCTGCTTGCCGCTGAACTTCAACGGTCCCAGGAGCCGGGCGGCCAATACGGGGTACCAGGCTCCCCAGACGGCAAACTCCAGGAACATCATCGCGCTCAACCGGATGTACAGACCCGCATCCATTCCGGCGATCATGACGCTCTCCTTAATTCCACCAAAATGCTCTATTTGCAGGCGGCGGTCAGCCGCTCGATGGCGACTTTGATGTCGCCCTGGCGGTTGTCCCCGGCTTCCCGCTCGATGGCCATGGCGCCGTCGAAACCGACCTCCTCCAGGACGTCCAGGAACCGCTTCACGCCGACCTGACCGTCGCCCCAGGGGACTTCCGCGCCCCAGGTACCCGGCTGCTTGGTGCGCAGCGCGTCCTTGACGTGCAAGTGCCGAATCCACGGCGACAATACGCGCACCGCCTCGACCGGGTCGCCCTTGTCGTACAGGATCATATTGGCCGGATCGAAATTGACACCGACAGACTTGTGGTTCAGCGTCTCCAGGAAGTGCCGCAGATCCTTCGCACTCTCCTGGCCGGTCTCCAAGAGCAGGATGACGCCGTTGTCGGCCGCAATGTTCGCCAGGTCGCGGATGCGGGAGTAGATCTTCTCGACATACGCCTTATTACTCTCGTCGATGAAGCCGGCGTGCATCGAGAGGTACTTGACGCCCAAGCCAGCCGTAGCGAGGACCGCGCCCATGAACAGGTTGTGATTTTGCTGCCACTGGGCGTCCGGGACCACCCCGCCCGTGACCTTGATGGTGTCGAGGGTCGAGTAGTCCTCCTGGGGAAAGTCGATCATCGTGCTCGTGATCGTCCACTTCTGGGCCTTGATCGTTTCCATCACCTTGCCGCTGCTGTCTTCCACGGCGGCGCGGATTCCCAGATGAATGTGCCGCAGACCGAGCTCTTTCATCGCCTTGGCCACGCCCGCCACATCCGTCCGCAGCGACCAACTGCACACCCCCACCGGCCATTTTTTGCATTTCATAGCTGCCTTCCACTTTCACCGGATCATAATCTTCTCTCTGCGATTGATGGACTTCTTCTCGGCTTCGACAATGCGCACCGAGTTGCGGGACTGTTCCAGCGTGAGAACGTCCTCCACCGGCTGGCCCCGCACGGTCTTGGCAAAATGCTCGATCTCCCGCAGGTAGCCATCGCCGCTCACCACCTCCGGCGTGAACGCCTCCCCCGTCGTGGGACAGACGCGGAACATGGGCTTACGCGTCAGATCGTAGACGATCGTCGCCTTCTCCAGGACCAGGTTGAAGCTCATCTCGAAGCCAAACCCGGTCGTCATGCCCCAGCCGCCTTCGGCGATAATCAACCGGTCTTCCCCGTAGTCATAGGTCGTGACCATGTGAATCAACTGCCCGCCCGACGTCTTGGCCCCGTGGCTGCACACGCCCCGGGGCATGCCGAACAGGTATTGCACATAGTCCGTATCGTGAATGTGCAAATCCAGCGCGACGCCGCCGCTGCGTTTTTCATCGAGGAACCAGTTGTCCACGCTCCAGGCCGGCGCCGCTCCCAGGCGCTGGAACATTCCCGCCACGACCCGGCCGTACTTGCCGCTGTCGACGATCTCCTTGGCCTTGGCGTACTCGGGCCAGAAACGCACACAATGGCCGATCTGGAGGACCTTGCCGCTCTTGCGGGCCGCCTGGATCATCCGGTCGCAATCGGCCACCGTCAGCGCCATGGGCTTCTCACACAGCACGTGGACGCCCTGGGCCAGGGCCTTCTCCGAACACTCGGCATGCAGATACGTGGGGAGCGTCAGAGAGATCGCGTCCGGCTTGGCCTTGGCCAGCATCTCCTCCAGGTCGCGGAACAACTGGACACTATCCAGATCGATGTCACCCTCGGCGCCCTGGATGTTGCCCACCGCCTTCTTGGTGTCCTCCTTGATATTGGGGTTCGCGTCGCAGACCGCCACGATCTTGGTGTCCGGCACCATCTTCCAGTGCCGAAAATGCATCCGCCCCATGAACCCGAATCCCACAATCCCGACTTTCAACATTGCGGCACCTCCCGCGCACAGCGCGATCCCCAAGAGGGTTCCCCACAGCGCTTCTGCGCACAGGGCATCCCGGTCTTGTCTTTCAATGACTCTTGAAGTGTTCTCTTCTGCCTGGCCACAACTGGACACCTCAACGCAGCTCAGCCTCCGGTTTTTTCTGCGGCGACAGATTTTACCAGACCGCCCGGCGGTTCGCCAAACGATTTTTCTTGCACTTCGGACGAAAAACTGCCGCGCAGACAGTCCGATAATGGATACCGCCGACCGGGTGTCAACTTTGAAGTCTGAAGTGCAAAGTGCGAGAAATGTCATTGCGAGGAGCGCAGCGACGCGGCAATCTCAATCCGTGGGATGGGAGATTGCTTCGCTTCGCTCGCAATGACACAGGGACGGGCGCCATGGCGCCCACTTGCCGCTCCCCCGATGTGGCGCGCGGCAGCCACTTGAAAGTTGGCGCTCGAAAGTCTACACTTCCCCTATGACACCGAAAGAACGAATTCAGGCGACCCTGCGGGGCCAGCCCGTAGACCGCCCCGCCGTGACACCGATCTTCATGTCGTGGGCGGCCGGCTTCATCCGTCGCACCTACCGCGACTACTATCTCGACGGCGATGTCCTCGCCGCGTCGCAACTGGCCGTGACGAAGGCGTTCAACCTGGATCAGGTCAGTGCCATCAGCGACCCCTGGCGCGAAGCCTCGGCGTACGGGATGGAGTTCGATTATCCTGAGCATGGTGTGGGCCGCCCCCACAGCGTGCTGATCCGATCACCCCAGGACATCGCGCGTATTCGGCCCTTTGCCATCGAGCAGGCCGAACGGCCCGCCCAGCGGATTGCGAGTGTACGTAAGATGGCCCAGGCCGTCGGCCGGACGCACAGTGTCCTCGGCTGGGTGGAGGGACCTTTGGCGACGTATGCCGATCTCCGCGGCGTGGAGAGCATGTTCCTCGACCTGATCGACAACCCGCAGATGTACCTCCAAGCCGCTGAGGTCATCATCGACAACCAGATCCGCTTCGCCCGGGCCCAAGTGGCCGGCGGCGCGGACATGGTCGGCGTGGGCGATTCCGTCGCCAGCCTGGTCAGCCCGCCGATGTACCAGCGGTTCGTCCTGCCGTTCGAGAAGCGGCTCTTCGACGCGATCCATGGGGCCGGGGCCGCCGTCAAGCTCCACGTCTGCGGCGACATCAGCAACAGCATCCAATTCATGGCGCAGACTGGTTGTGACATCATCGACGTCGACTGGATGGTCGCGCTGGACGAGGCAAGAGCGGCGGTCGGGCCGGAGATCACCCTCGCCGGCAACTTCGACCCCTCCGCGGTCCTCTTGCAGGGGACGCCCCAGGAGGTAGCCGATGCCGCGCGGCGCAATATCGAAATGGGCGGCCAACGGTTCATTCTCCAGCCCGGCTGTGAGGTCCCCCCCGGCACCCCCGAAGCGAACATCCGGGCCTTCTGCCCCTGCGAAGGTTGCCTGATCCGCAAACGATTCGCTCTCTGATTATGAGATCAGGCGAAGGTCGGCCGAAAGCGAAATGAAGTGCGATTACGAGTTGAACAAGCGTGTGAGCCGATCCGCAACCTCGTCCATCTCCGCCTGCGTGGTCGTCCTGCCAAGGCTGAAGCGTATGGCTCCCAAACCAATGTCTGGCGGCAGGCCCATCGCATGAAGCACCGGCGACATCTCCTGCCGTCCCTCGTGGCAGGCGGACCCCGTAGAAGCGGCTATACCGTCCAATGCGGCCAGCAGCTCGGCCCCGATGCACCCCCGGAGGGAAACGTTGAGCGTGTTCGGCAGCCGCAAGTCCGGATGCCCGTTGAGGATGACCCGTTCGCCAAGCGATGCATGGAGTCGTTCCCAGAGCCGATCTCTCAATTGGCGGACCGACGGCATGCCCAACCACGGCTTGGCAATCCGGCACGCCGTACCCAGGCCCACGTCCAGTAGAACGTTCTCGGTTCCCGCCCGGCGTCCCGACTCGTGGCCCGCACCGTGGATCAGCGGCTCAAGGGGTGTGGCCCGGCGCACATAAAGCGCACCGACACCTTTCGGTGCATACAGCTTGTGGCCGGCCACGGTGAGCAAGTCCACACCCAACTCGTCCACCTGTGTCTCGATCTTGCCGACAGTCTGCGCTGCGTCGGTATGAAACGTCACACCTCGCTCGCGTGCGATCGCGGCGATTTCGCCGATGGGTTGAATTGTGCCGACTTCGTTGTTCGCGTGCATCACCGTTATCAGAATCGTCCGGCGGGTGATGGCCCTTCGCACATCTTCGGGATCGATCATGCCGGTACGATCTACCGGCAAGTATGTCACTTGTGCCCCGAGTTTCTCTAAAAAGCGGCAAGGTTCGAGCACCGCCGGGTGCTCAATCTGACTGGTGATGATATGTTTGCCACGGTCGCGGCGTGCGAAGAAGACCCCCTTGATGGCGTGGTTGTTCGACTCGCTGCCCCCGCTCGTAAAGACGATTTCCGAGGGATCGCAGCCCAGGAGTCCCGCCACTTCCGCGCGGGCGTGCTCCACGGCATCCTTGGCGGGCGCACCGGCCCAGTGGTGGCTGGAGGGATTGCCGAAGTGCTCGGACAGGTAGGGTCGCATGGCCTCCGCAACTTCCGGCGCGATCGGCGTGCTGGCGTTGAAGTCGAGATAAATCCTGCTTCGCATATCCGATATCCTTATACCGCTGCTGTCTCAAAAACTGTAGCGCATGGCGGCATACACGTTCGTGTCGTCGCGAAACTGGCCAAAGGACGTTTGCGGGCTTTGGCCGAGAAAAGCGTTTGCCCCTCCTTCCACAGACCAGTGGTCATTGATCCGGTAGTGTGCGTTGGGCCGGAGATACGCGTCGTTGTCCGAAGGAGAGTAGAAAATGAACAACGATAGTCTGAGATTCTGGTACAGGGCCAGCTTTGTCAATCTCAAGGTCAGAACGTGCCGTTCGCAGGAAAACGAGCAAACAGTTCTTTCAGCTTCGGATTGAAGACAAACGTCCCCCAATAAAGAATCGCGCCGATGCCGGCCACAGCGGTCAGCTTGACGCCCAGAGCGATCCAGCCGCTCACCGCCAGATTCATGATCGTGCCGTGGAACAATAGGTGCACGGCGGGAAAGGCAAAGCCCGTGGTCACCAGCACGAGCAGGGCCGCCCAACAGATCGGCGGCTGCGTGGTGATCACATCCTCCATCAGCCGATCCATGTTGTAGATGATCCGTTTCTCGTACCGGGATCGGGCCCTCACGATGCGGGCCATGTAGAAAGGCCCTGCAACGCAGGCCACAACCGCGAGGTTGTGCAAGGCCAACAGAATGCTGTAGATCGCCTTTTCCATTGTCTCGTGTTCCTTTCTCGCTCAGGATATGATTGCGTGGTCTGCGTCCTTCCAGGCTTGTGCCAGCCGGAGGACCAGAGCAACCATCGCTCTATTTCCGTTCGCTTCGCCCTTCTCGAAGTCGTTCTCAACCGTTCCCATCAATCACATTCGTGACACGGGCGAAGCAAATGACCGGGCAGTCCTTGGCTTGGGCAAACGCATAGAGCGCCGCGGCTTCCATTTCGACCGCTAATAACCCTTCACTGCGAGCGAAAGCAATTGCCTCTGCGGTTTCACGAAACGGCGCATCCGTAGTCCACGCACCCCCTGGTACGACACGGGGTTCGCCGGACAACACGCTCTGTGCGATATCCCGAAGGGATGGCGACAGGTGCGCATAGGCCGCCGGCGGCAGGTAGTGATAGCTGGTTCCTTCATCCCGCAGCGCCCGGTCGATGAGCACGAAGTACGGCGGATCGCCCGCAGGGTGAAGCTGCCCGGCCGAGGTGACGCTGACCAGCAACCGGCACCCCGAGGCAAACATCTCTTCGGCCACCAGGACAGCAAACGATGCGCCGACCGCGCAACCTACTACCCCGATGGTTGCGGTGGGATGCGCCAGCTCGAACATCTCCGTGTGATAGCAGGCCCAGTGAGGATGGCGGCGTGCGCCGCCGGCGCGCAACTGCCGCCAAAGGTCCCCGTCCGGGTCGAGCACACAGATTTCCGACACAGAGCCGGTCGGCACGGCTTTCTGTCGGCGCGCCTCGCGCAACAACCCTTCCGGCGAAAAGACGGAAGGCCGGTCAAAATGCTTGTGGTTGAGGATCGGACTCATCCTACCCATCTCAGCACGCTCAGTGAGTGAACTCGATAATCTCCACATTGTTGCCGACCTTCCTGGCTACGGTATCGCGCATGGTCGCGTAATGCGGACAGGGAAACCCGACAGGGGTTCCCTTGGAGATGCAGGAAGCGAAGGCGATGGCTTCCGCGCCGCGATCCACCATGATCTTCGCGCGGAACACCGCTCGTTTTCCCGGACAACCGCCACAACTGGTGAATCCCACGATCTCGACCGGACCCGTCTTTTCAAAGGCGAGCTTGCCCTCGGACGCGACTTTGAAATCGGTGGTTCCGGGACAGACATCCTCGGTTTGTTGACAGTGAATGATCCCAACCTTCTTCATTTCGATTCCTTCACGGCAGGCATAGGTTCTGTTTCCAGGGGGAGTCCTCGCGCCCGCCAGTCCCAGACTCCCAGGTCGAGACGGACCGCGTGAAAACCTTTCTCGCGCAGCCGCCGCACCGCCTCGACCGCCAGCACGCAGTACGGCCCCCGGCAATAGGCCACGATCTCGCGTCCACGAGGCAGCTCCGCCAGCCGGCCCTCCAGCCCCTCCAGCGGGACCGAGAACGCCCCAGGCAGGTGCCCCGCCCGGTATTCCTCGGGTGGACGCACGTCGATGACGAACGCCTCGCCTTCGCGCACCCGGCGAACGAGTTCGTCCCGGCCGACCGGCTCCGCCTCGTTCAATTCGGTAACCAGGCGGTGTTTTGCCTGCTCCAACTGGACTGCCTGACTGTCCGCCAGCACCCGCAGCGCCCTGATGAATTCGCCCACCTCGCGGACGGCGAGACGATAACGGGCGAAGAGCCCTTCCTTGGAGCGATCCACGAGCCGGGCGCGCAGGAGTACCTGCAGGTGCTGGGAGGTGTTGGCCACGGTCTGGCCGGACATCTGGGCCAACTCCTCCACAGTGCGGTCGCCCTGCGCCAGCAGGTCCAGCAATTCCACCCGCACCGGGCTGGCAACGGTCTTTCCCACGCCCGCCAGTGCGGCGTAAACAGCATTCTTCAACTTTCGTCCTTGTATGGCCATGCGGCGCCCACTATTCAAGAAATCTCTTGAATATTATATCTGAGCACGACCGCCCGTCAAGAAGAAAGAACCGGGCGCTTTGGGAAGAGACTGGTGTCGGCCAGGTATTCGCAGCCTCCTGCGAAATGACGATTGCGCGCCCCCACACCGCGCGCTTTCCGTGGCTTGGCCAGGATTACCAGGTCTCGCACCGCAAGCAAGCTTCTCTCCCGCCCTCCAGATTCGTCCGCTTGGCTCGGCAACAGATGGCTCAAATGCTCACGCGGTAGCCGTGTGGTAGTGGCTTGGCGTATGCGTCACTCGGTTGTAACCATGTGGTAGATGCGGAGAATCTCGGCTACGCTCCAAGCTTGGGCGGGGCAGCCGGCGGGCCGGTGTGGCGGGTCGCCGTCGAAGACCTCGGAGATGCTGCCGAGACAACCGTCTTCCACCAAGTGACGGAGCAACGGGCGCAGGAATTCGGCTGCATCGCTCTTGCTTTCCACGCTGTGGCCACGGACCTTCAGATAGGCTTCGAGGAAGGGACCCATCAGATAGGGCCAGACCGTGCCCTGGTGATAGGCCTCATCCCGGCACCGGGGCGAGCCTTCGTAGCGGCCTTTGTACGCCGGATCCCGGCTGCTCAGCGTGCGCGGTCCATAGGGTGTCAACAGTTTCTGCTCCATGGTGTTCACCACGGCCCATTGCTGCGCGCGGGTCAGGGGCGGGCCGAACGGCAGCGCTACGGCGAAAATCTGGTTTGGGCGCAGACTGGCGTCCACCGTTCCGTCCGGCAGCACCACATCGTTGAGGTACCCCAACTCCGCATTCCAAAACAGCTTGCAGAAGCTCCGACCAGCCTGCTCAGCCATGGCCGCATACCGGCGGGCCTCGGGCAACTGCTGCCCCTCGCAGAATCTCTGCAGGCGAAGCAACGCGTTGTGCCAGAGGGCATTGATCTCGACGGCTTTGCCATAACGAGGCGTAAACGCGATCCCGTCGCACTTGGCGTCCATCCACGTCAATTGCGTGTTCTGGTCCCCCGCCGTAATCAGACCATCGGCGTCGGCGTGAATGCCGAAGTGCGTCCCCGCCTGATAAGCGTCAATGATCCCCCGGATCGCCGGCAGGAGCCGCTGGGAGAATTCATCAACATTCCCGGCGGCCTCCAGATACTCGAAGGCCGCATGGATGAACCAGAGCGAGGCATCGACACTGTTGAACTGGGCTTCACCGGTGCGGTCGTCGAACCGGTTCGGGATCATGCCGCGATCGGCCGCGGCCGCGAAGGTGCTCAACACCGACCCGGCTTCCTTGTGCCGTCCCGTGGCCAGCAGCAGCCCGGGGAGAGAGAGAAACGTGTCCCGGCCCCAATCCGCGAACCACGGGTACCCCGCGACAACAGTCGTCCGATCACCGCCGCTGCTGCGACGCTTGACAACGAACTGGTCGGCGGCCAGGCACAGGATGCGGTGGGTCTTTTCCCGGGCGGCGGCTTGCTCCCAGAGCCGCTGCTGATGAAGCCGCAGATCCTCCTTGATGGCGTCGGGCCCAACCGCTGGTTCGGATTCCCCGGCCGCCCCCAAATGCGCCCAGAACACGAAGCGTGTGCTGCCCTCGATATGTGTCTTGAAGAATCCTGGGGCCCACAGATCCTCCCGATAGGACAGACCCCGGTCCCGGTTGACGCGGTAGATGAAATTGAACCACCACTGCGGATCACTCTGGAATCGCGCCGGGGGACAGCTCAGCAGCAACCCGCAATCGGGGACCGCGGCATTCTGGATGTGGACCAGATTGTCCGTAATCCGGCAAGTGAGGGGCGCACCCGACCTTTGGAGGGTATGGAAATCCCGCATGCCGACGAACGGACGCAGGACAAAATCGACAGGCTCGCGAACCTCCTCGAATGTATATTCCACGAGGACCGTGTCGGTATCCCGGGCCAAGTAGACCGATTTGCACAGATCGGCCGGCTGTGTGCGATACAGAAAGTGAGCGCCGATATCCCGGCGGAACTCCTGCTGCTGCGTGTACCCCTGCGGGGCGAAGCGGTCGGAGAACTCGAAGGTGGACAGTTCCAGGGCTGGTCCGTTCCACAAAAGCATTTCGAGGCAATTCGATAGTGTCATCAGCCGGCGGACCAGCGGATCGGGCGAGCCGACCAACAGGCCGTGGTAACCGCTGGTGTGGCCGCCGACGACCGTAGAGGAGGCGAAACTTCCCCGCGAATTCGTGAGAAGCCACTCCTTCTTCAGGAGGTCTTCGATCTTCCTGCCCCGGGTCGTGACCCGGACAATTTCTTCCGGGCTGTCCGCGTTGAAGTATGGAGTTTGAGTGTTGATGGTTGATTGGGGAGAGCCACTTCGTACTTCAAACATCAGACTTCACACTTCCAACTTCCAAGGTCAGGCCGGCACCGGCACGCGTGACTCGCCGGCGGGCTGGAAGGAGCCGGCGACCGCAGCCGCACGCTCGCACGCCTCGCACCGCCCCTGCAGATGGTCGAGGACGTTCATGAAATTGATGTACGAATCGTAGGGCGAATCATAGGGATTGAAGTACTTATGGACGTCGCCGTCCGCAAAGTACTTCGTGCACATGTAATAGAAATGATCCGACGTTTGCAGTTTCCGCCAGTCGGTGAGGATGCGGGCATCATTCGCCCTTTTGATCCTTTTCTCCAGCCGGTAGAGCTCGTGGATGGCGTTGGACTGCATGGGGTTGCCGAGCCACGCCGAGAGATCGCGCTCCGTGTCCGCCCAACTGATCACGTGCGGGACATCGACCACATCCAGCGGCTCATACATCGCGGCCACCTCGCTGGGCGTCTTGAAATTGTTGTCCGGATGCTTGAAGACTTCATCCGGCAGATGGCGCATGAAGTCAAAGATGCCGGTGTCCTCCCACTGGTGCTCACCCAGGGTCTCATAGTCCATGAACAGGTTGACCACCTGGCCGCAACCGTTGATGGCGCTGATCCAGTGGCCGAACTTGTCGGCCGTCAGCGGCCACTCGGCCCAGTGGCGGTTGGAGAAGCGAAAAGCGATATCGTCGCTCATCGAATAGTTCTTCAGCAGCAGCTTGAGCCGCCGACACCCGCGGGGCCGGTAGACAAAATTCGCGATGCGGTAGCCGAGGATGTGGTCCGCCCCTTCCGTGATAATCGCATCGAAGCAGCCCATCGCCTCAATGAGCAGGCCCAAGTCGTTGTTGTAGATCAGCTCGGTGTTGCGGAACACCAGCGGCGTCTGGCCAAAGAGCTCCTTGATCGTCGCCGCGTGCTTCTTCACCTGCTCGATGAACTCCTGGCGCGAGTACAGGAAGCTCAGGCTGTGGTAATACGTCTCCGCCAGGAACTCCACACACCCGGTCTGGGCCAAGGCGTGGAACGTGCTGAGCACTTCCGGGCAGTACCGTTGCAGTTGTTCCAGCAGGATGCCGGTCAGGCTGTAGGCAATCCGGAATCGTCCCTTGTGCTGCTGAATGAGCTTCAGCAGCATGCGGTTGGCCGGGAGATAGCACTTGTTGGCCACCTTCTTGCAGATGGCCGCGTTCTTGGACTCGTCGAAGTACCGGTCATCGTTATCGAAGACCGTGTAGTGGCGCAGCCGCATCGGCTGGTGAACCTGGAAGTAGAAGCACACCGAAGGCATGATGACACCCCATCCTTTCGCTAATCCATCGATCCTTCTCTGCGTGCCGGGACGCTCTACACCGGCACGAGCATTTCCTGGTAAATCTCCAGGCAGCGCCGCGCTGCGTCCCGCCACCGCAGTTTGCGGACCTCGAAATTGCCATGGCTGCGCAAAGTCATCTGCAGCGGCGGATATTTCAACACGGCCACCATCTTGTTGGCCATCTCGTTGACATCCCAGAAATCGACCTTCAGCGCGTGCCGCAGCACCTCGGAGACACCGCTTTGCTTGCTGATGATGACCGGGACATCGTTGTCCAGCGCCTCCAGCGGCGCGATGCCGAACGGCTCGGAAACCGACGGCATCACATACAGGTCCGCCATCTTGTAGATTCGGCGGACATCGCCCCCGCGGAGAAAGCCCGTGAAGAGCACCCTGTGGCCGATTCCCAACTGGGCCGCCAGCTCGACCGAGCGGTGCATCATATCGCCCGACCCGGCCATCACGAACTTGACGTTGTCCATCACCTCGAGCACTTTCTTGGCGGCATAAAGGAAATACTCCGGGCCTTTCTGCATCGTGATGCGGCCCAGGAACAGCACGATCTTCTCCTCCCGGCGAATGCTGATCGGCGCGACCGACCAACTCCCGTTGCGCTCCACCCCGTTATAAACGACCTCCACCTTATCGCCCGGGATTCCATAACGGCTGATGACGATCCCGCGCGTGAACTGGCTGACGGCGATCACCTTGTCGGCCTGCTCCAGACCTTGCCGCTCGATGTCGTACACCAGTTGATTGACGTGCTCCCCGCTGCGATCGAACTCCGTCGAGTGGATGTGTACGACCAGGGGCTTTCCGGTCAGCGCGGCCACGCCGACGGCGGCCGGATACGTCATCCAGTCGTGGGCGTGGATCACATCGAACTCTTCCTCCTGCGCCAACTCCATCGCCATCGCGGCATAGCGGTGCACTTCCCGGTAGAGATCGCCTGCGTAATCGAGACCGGCGTTCGCCTCCGTCAGACTCGCGGCGCCGCCTGCGGCGCGCCGGCAGCGCAGGATCTCGCTGATCTTCTCATCATAAGCCGCCGGCGTGGCGTACGGCCGCAGCGGCGACAGGATCGACCGAAACGTGACATTCTTCAGTTCCTGCTGCCGCGCCGCTGTGCCGTCGCGCCGGCGCAACCCCGGCGTCAGCAGCCTGACATGGGTGGCATACTGGCCGTCCACCATCTTGGGCAGAACAAAGGTCACCTTCACGCCGAGCTGGTCCAGCGCCTTCGTCAGTCCGTAGCAGGCCGTTCCCAACCCCCCGCTGATGAATGGCGGGAACTCCCAGCCCAGCATGAAAACTCGTACATGTGCCCCACGCATGTTGCGGTGCCGGTGTGTCCCCGATCCGGCCTCCCTATTGTTTTGTCACCCTTGTCCTGCGGGACGGTCCACCGGCCAA
>JAMCWO010000150.1:87898-96907 GCA_023481165.1 Planctomycetota bacterium
GATTTTCGGGCAAAAAAAATCATGCCTGTGTCCGGTGATAGTCCAATTCATTCATCGGATGGTCTGCCCCTGCGCGTGCAATAAATCTCGCGAAAAAGCACTCTCTGGAATACTGGTATCGCCACTTTTATAGGTTGTTCCTCGGCGCCGGCTCTCACCCGCGCGCCCCTTCTCAAGGTCGCGGGTCTCGCTCTTAGCGGACCACGAATGCCGCCTCCCGGCGGGCTTGCATGACCCTGTCAGGGCCGGTTGGGTCCGGTATCTGCCGGTCCGGTACCGCGCGGGACAGGGCGTCCCACTGAGCCGGGCGAAATGGCTCCATCCGGTACAGATGGCATAGATGTTCCGGCCGACCTGTCCGGCTCGCCCCCGCCTTCTTCCCGGGGTGGGCCCTCCTTCTTGTCCACCACCGGCTGGCCAGCGGCCCGCCCCGGTAACCGGGGTGGGCCGCCGCAAAAAAAAGCTCCAACCGCTAAATCTGTCCGCACGTGACGCCGATAGGCAAGAGGGAATGCCAGAGCGGCAATGGGGCCGGAACCGGGCCGGGGCCTGCGACACCGATGGCCACGCTGGCGTTGCGATGCAAAAGGGTGCGGGCTGGGCCGGAGGGGTTTGGCCGGTGGACCGTCCCGCAGGACAAGGGTGACAAAACAATAGGGAGGCCGGATCGGGGACACACCGGCACCGCAACATGCGTGGGGCTGGCAGGAGGGTCTGCGGCTGCCGTGCATTACGGAGTGATGACTATGAACAAGCACCCGAAGAAAGGCAACAAAGGGAACCTCAAGGAGTATGTGGTGGTCGCCTTCGTGGACGACCTGGAGCAGGCGAAGGAATACGAGACTCTTCTGCGGCTCAACGACATCCCCGCCGTCATCCGGGAACAGCTCGACGGCGCGGCCGAGAGCAAGGCCGTCGCGATCATGGTGCCCGAGGACTTCCTGGACGAGGCCCACGTGGTGATCGAATCGCAGGATGCCTACGACGACCTCTGCGATTACACCATGGATGAGGAGGACCTCGACTTTGACAGCGAGCTGCTGGACGACGACGAGTTTTAGGCGGACTCTCCGTCGCGACCGCGGGGTCGCTTCCCGGCGCGGGTCGCCCCTTGGACACCGAACAAGACGAAGGTGGGAGCATTATGCCAGAGACCGATGAAAGCTTCAGCATGGAGGAACGCCGCAGTGGAAAAGATCGTCGCGCCAACGTGAATGACCGACGACAGCATGACCTGGGCGGCAATCCCTACGATCCGAATTTTACCGATCGCCGCAGCGGCACGGACCGCCGGCAAAGCGTGGTGGACCGGCGTCTGGGTCTGGACCGGATGCGCGGCCCGGGCCGGCGGCGCAGCGACGAGCGCAAAGCCGCGGAGGAGGGTCAGATGTCCGATGAGCAGTTCGAGTTCATGATGGCGATCGACGAGTACAAGCGGGCCAACGCCAGACCTTTCCCCACGTGGACCGAGGTCCTGGAGGTGATCAGGGCGTTGGGCTACCGCAAGGTGGCGGAGCCGCAGCCCCTGGCCAAGCACGGCGAAAGCAGCGGCGGCGGCGCTGAGCCCCAGGTCGGACCGAGATCACGCCGACAGGCGTTCCTCAAGAAATGACCTGTACTACCCGCGAATGATCGTGCCGTCACTGTTCCAGAAGAACCAGATATCGCTCGACGAATCGGGAATGTCGGTGTCCGGCGGATTCTGCCCGCCGCCGCCGGAGTTCCCGCCCGAATGGCCACCCGAATGCGAGTCATGATGGAACTCGTCTTTGGCCTTGTCGACCAGTTTGTCGACCGCACGGTAGGCAATATAGGTTGAGCCGCCGAATTCCAGGACCGACCCGATGACGCCCTTCTCGCGAAAGGCCGTCTTGTAGTCCTGCATGTTGGCGACGCCCTTCATCTCGACGGCATTGCTGGCCAGTTCCAGGGGGACGAGCAGAACCCAGTCCAGCGCACGATCCGTCCCCTCGACGTTCTTCTTGTCGGCCGCCAGGTGGAAAGGCACGCGGGCCACGTTCGTCACGGCCTCCCCGGCGTGCTTCATGACTTCCACAATGTCTTCGATGACCAATCCGATGCATCCGGTGACGTTGTCGAACAGGCCCCAGGTCACGGCGTTGCCCACTTCCTCCGTCGTCTTCCACGCGCCATGAATCGTTCGCCCCGCGAAAACCACGGGCCGCACGAGAGGATTGTTGTCCGTGTAGGCGGGCGTATTCGGATCGGGCAAC
Organism: Planctomycetota bacterium; assembly: GCA_023481165.1. Taxonomy (GTDB): domain Bacteria; phylum Planctomycetota; class Phycisphaerae; order Sedimentisphaerales; family Anaerobacaceae; genus PLanc-01. The sequence continues at coordinate 90,133 of JAMCWO010000150.1, forward strand.
GCATTGAGGGTCAGCAGGTCGGCCAGCGAATACAGGCCCACGCCCAGATTGCCGATCGTTGCTCCCGCGGCCGCCGGCACCCTGCCGGGCTCCTCCAGGAGCCCTTTGCCGTCATTCTGCCGGAATGGTTTGGCCCGGTCGGAAGCATAGCCCAGCACAAAGACGTTCACCCCGTCGCCGAGAGTCATGCCGGTCCGCTCCAACGCCTTCTTGAGGTTCTCGCCGGAGTTGCGGGACCCGTCCTTGACGGCGTGGGCTCGGTACTTCTCCAGATCGCCACCCAGGGTCCAGGGCCCTTCGGGTTCGGGGGCCGGCGCCGCGGGTGCCCCACCCGCCGCCACCGATCCCGGCTCACTCCACAGGGTCAAGCCAGGCCGGCCCGCGATGAGCTGTCTTTCCACGGACCCCGGTCCGCGGGTGTACAGACGATCGGTGCTGCTCACGGCCGGGTAGGCGGGCGACATCGGGTTGCCGATCAGGGCGGGAGCGACCGCGGGCGGCAGCGGGACCTCCTGGCCGGGCAGGATCAATGTCGTCTGAGGAGCAGGCGCCAACGTCCCTCGAGGCACGTTCGGTACCACCTGAACCAGTTGGCCTGGTGTGGCCGCCGGGGCCTGGCTGCCGGGCGCCGGAACTGTGGCAGAGGCCGCCCGCAGGTCCCGGACCAATTGGCCCGGTGTCGCCGCGGTCGGGGTGCCGGGCGCCGGAACTACAGCGGAGACCGTCGGCATATCCTGGATCAGTTGGCCCGGCGCCGCCGCAGAGGTCTCGGTATGGGGAGCCGGGACTTCGGAAGATGGCGTCAGCACATCCCGGATGAGTTGCCCCGACGCTGCCGCCGGGGTCTGAGGGCCGGGCGCCGGAAGCACGGCGGAGGCCGTCGGCATGTCCCGAACGAGTTGGCCCGGTGCCGCCGTTGGGGTCTGAGCGGCGGGCGCCGGAAGCACGGCGGAAGCGGAGGCCATCGGCATGTCCCGGATGAGCTGCCCCGGTGCTGCCGCGGTCTGAGCACCGGGCGCCGGAATAACGGCGGAGGCCGATGCTGTCGGCGCCGCCTGGATCAGTTGGCCTGGCGCTGCGGCCAGAGTCTGAGTGCCGGGCGTCGGAGTTGGGGCCGATGCTGCAGGCGCAGACTCGCTCGTCGGCTCCGGCGCCGCGGCGGGCGTCTTCCCTGCGGGTGCTCGCGTGATCGCAAAAGTGTTCGGCACAACGCGGTCCGGCTGGCGCGGCGTTGCGCCGGGCGTCTGACGGACGGGCGGCGTCACGTTCCAAACACCGGTGGTCGGCACGCGGGGTGCCGCCGGTTGCACCGATGTGCCGGGCACCAAAAGGGTACCTGTGCGAGGAGCAGCTTGGGGCGGTGAGACACGCGGCGCCGTCCCGAACGTTGCCGGCACCGTCGGCCCCGTCGGCGCAGAACCGACCCGGGGGGCACTGACCCCGTTCAACAGCAGCCCCTGGCCGCGGCGGGAGTCCATCCTCGACGCCAGGTCCTGCATATAGGCTTGCGGATTCATGGGGTCCCGAATCCCGGGGGCGACGCCGGCTTCCACCTGGTTGCTCGATTTCCTGGTGTTGCCGGACTGGGCGTGGGACGTACCGGCCAGGCCGGCCAGGATGATCAGGCCAGTCACCATGACCGCACAGAAGCGCCGCATCGAAACGACTTGCGCGCGGGAGAGACTCCCGGGACGCGGTCCGCCGCCTCCGGGCACTCCCGTCGATTCGTTCAGGCGAGATCGGCCCTGTAGTTCCGTACGACTCATCTTCATCGCCCCCCGAACGTTCACCCTCAATAGAGTTCAGGCATCACCAACCGTCCGTGGAGAACCTCCTGTTCGTTACAGAGGAAAGATGGCTATCCCCCGATTCCGTGCGATCATTGTACCACGTCGTTGGGGAGCAAGTCAAGCACAATCCACAGCTTATAGAGCCTGGCTCAAGTGACGACGACCGGGCATATACGGGGGGAAGGCAGGAAAGGGATACCCAAGACATCAGGCTGTCCCGCCGGCCCGTGGCATCACACGCTTATCGGACGTGTCCTGCCTCCTCGCGTCGTCATTTCGTGCGGACCATCTGGGCCCGGTCTTCCATGGTGCCGCCGCCCGGCAGAGCGTACTTCTCGGTGACGATGAACTTGTCCTGGCTGATCACTTCAATACTCGGGAGAACAGAAAGGCCCGCTTCTCGAAGCCTCTGTTCTCATAGAACTGGTGGGCGGCCGTGCGGTGAAAGCCGGAGTCCAGCTCCACGCGCAGGCATCCGCGCTGGCGGGCAATCTCCGCCGCTTTCTCCACCAGGGCGGTCCCGATCCCTGAGCCACGGTGCTCCTGATCGACCACCAGGTCACAAAGGTATCCGACATCCCCCTGCAACCAGAGACAGTCCCGCACGACCAGCGTGCAGAAGCCGATGATTCGGCCGTCGTGGCAGGCGCAGAGATACGCCCTCTGATTCAAGGCCAGACCCTTCGTGAAGATGTCGCGGGCCGCTTTCATGTTGATCGGATTGGCAGGCCACAGTTGCTTCAGCAACGGAAGGATCTGGTCAAAGTCATCCGGCTTCGTCGGCCTGATGGTGATGTTGGGTTTTGCCGTCTTGTCGTTCGCCGCCATCGGACTTAGGCTCCCTCATGAGAGAACTGCACGTGAGTAAAGCACTCCGGCAGGTGCGAATCATATACGCCGTGCTTGTTGAAGGACCACCCGATAGAAGGGTCGATCAGACGGCCGTTGACATGCAAGGCCTCGAAACGCGAGAAATCCATCCGCCAGATGTCGCCCTCTTTGGGCGGAACCGCCCGGCCCTGGGCCAGGGCCCGCAGGCCCTCCCAGGGAAACGCCAGCTCGATGGTCCAGCCCCGATCCACATCGGAGTCGTCATTCAACGTCCCATCGACATGCACGGCGGCCTGGAGGCCGGGGCAATCCCAGTCCATAAATGCCCACCGCCGGCCGCGCGGGTGTTTCCTATACCGCATCCCATCCTGAAAGCCCCCGAGGACATCGACGGCCTGCGTGGTCAGATCGAACGCGGGTTTGCTTGCGAAACCGCCCCTCTTATACGCCTCCTGCCAGATGTAGAACACCTCGTAAATCGTCCCGCGGGCGTTGATCTGAAATTCGTAGTAGCAATCCGGACCCGCAATAAAGACCTCGACATCGTTCTCGAAGTACACGGGCGAATCCCGCTCGGTGAACCGGGCCTGGACGTTGGGCTCTTCGACCCAGAAGGCGATATACAGGTTCTTGTCGTCCCAGAGGGCCCCCATGCGCGTGTCCAACAAACCGGGCACGCCGGTCACCATATCAACGAATCGGGGCGACTTCGGCACCCGCTGCCAGCACGCCTCCGAAAGCCGCCCATCAACCACAATCCGTTCGTTCGTGCGCCGGCACTTGTAGTGCCCAATCTCCCTGTCCTCACAACCATATCGTTCGCTCATCTGCGGTCCTTGTCTAGTGTACACGCCTAGCCCGACAGGCGAGACCTTGGGTGGCACGGCCAAACTCGTTTGACCGTGCTCCTTCGGCGCGTTCCCGCGCCCCACAAGACACGCTCAAGCTTCGCTTGGGCGTGCCACCCGGCCATCCATGGACCTTGATTGCCGAACTTGGATGTCAAAACTCATCAGGTCCATTCCCCACCGGTCGCAAGATGATCGGAGGCAACCCACCTCAACGAAGGACCATGTCGAACGGCATCATCAGAATCACGCTTTCGCGGCGGAGCAACTCGATCCGTTGCAGAGCCTGCACCAAAGCCCGGGCGCGCTGTGGCTCGGTCTTTTGGAGTAGATCGAGCAGCGGGGCCAGCGTCGGCTGGCCGGCGAGCAGGCTGCTCATGCTCGACAGGCGGATGTCCGTGGGACGCTTGCCTTCGCCGGAGATGTCCTCCATCAACTCGGTGAAGAAGTCCTTCGGTTCCGGAATCACGCGGATGTCATAATCCTTCAGGGACACCTTGGCGGCGGCGTATTCCACCGCCTGTTGCAAGCCCCCGATCTGATCCACCAGGCCAAGGTCCAGGGCCTGCTTGCCCGTATAGACCCGGCCACCGGCGATTTCGTCGATGGGCTGGCGGAGTTTGCTGCCCCGGCCCTGCGTCACGTGCCCTTTGAAGACCTCGTAGACCTGCTGCATGTAGTCCTGGATCACCTTGCGCTGAGCGTCGTCGAAGGCGCGGGTGCTGCTGAGCAGGTCCGCGTTGGCGCCGCGTTTATGGCCGACCCAGTTGACGCCAAGCCTGCTCCACAGGTCGGTCGTCACGAGCTTGCCGCCCACGACACCGATGGAGGCCGTGATGGTCGCGGCATCGGCGAAGATGGCGTCGGCGCCGCAAGAGACGTAATATCCGCCGCTGCCGGCGACATTGCCCATCGAGACGATCAGGGGTTTCTTGGTTTTGACCAGCCGGGCGGCACTCAGAATCACGTCGCTGGCCTGGGCCGAGCCTCCCGGGGAATCGACACGCAGCACGACGGCCTTGACGGAATCGTCCTGAGCGGCGGTTTCCAGGGCTTTGCGGATATCGCCGCTATAGGCGGCCTCGTACGATCCGAACAGGGTCGGCTGCCTGTAGCCCGGCAGGATCGCGCCCTCGACATAAACGACCGCCACGGCGTCCTTCCGCGAGGCCGGCGCCGCCGGCGTTTTGAACAACTCGGACAGAAGCGAGAAGAACCCCAGCGGATTGGCCAGGTTGACCTTGGCCTTCTCCTCCTGGCCGTAGCGGTTATCGACATGCACCTGGCCGCCCAGGTCGTTCTCGACGGTCGCGACGAACTCCTCCCGCGTCTGTACCACGTCGATCAGCCCCATCTCCTGGGCCTGCTCGGCCATGTAAGGACCATGGTCGATCCAAGCGCGGACCTGCTCGGCCGTCTTGCCGCGCGAGCGCGCGATCATGTCCACCAGGGAGTGGTAGAGGCTATCGAGCAGCCAATTCGTGTTCTCTTCCGCCGGCTGGCTGGGGCCGGTGCGGGTCAGCATCTCGGCCGCGGACTTGTAGTCCCCCATGTGCAGAAAGTCCGCCTGAACTCCAATCTTGTCGAGCAATCCTTTCACGTAGAGCGACTCGCCGTACAGGCCCGTCAGCCACAACGTCGATTGCGGCCCGACACACAAACGGTCGCTCGCGCAGAGCAGCCCATACGGGCCGGTACTCATATCCTCCGTATATGCGTAGACCTTCTTGCCCGCCGCTTTCACCCCCTCGATGGCCCCGCGCAGTTCCTCCAATTGCCCGAACCCCATCTCCATACCGTCAAATGTCAGCACCACGGCCTTGACCTGGTCATCGGTGCTCGCCTTGCCCAGCCGGCGAACGAGGTCCTTGAGGGAGGTCATCTCGCCCGCCAGCAAGCCGAATGGATCGGCCATGGGCTTCTCGCTCAAAGTGCCGCTGAGATGGAAGTGGGCAACCACCGGGGCAGCCGGCTTCGGCGTTTCCGTCGTCGCGGAGCCCAAGCACACCGACCCCACGAACAGCAACACTCCTACTGCGACGACCGACAGCCGGCTTCCTTTGGCATATCTCATGATCCGCTCTCCTTTCGAATTGACCACAACTCACATCACGACGCGGTAATGATACCCTAGCCGGTATCGTCGGACAAGATGCCGCGTCGACCGCAACAGGAGGAGCGTAAATCCGTTCGGAGGCCCTGCCATGGATGTCATTGCGGGCGAAGCGAAGCAATCTTCCCTCCGGCGGATTGATGATAGGGGCCCGCAAACGCACCGTGTCGCGTTCGGGAACCCAGATTGCTTCGCCGCTCCGCCGCTCGCAATGACATGGGTGCCATCGGCCGGGCGATCTTGCACGTGCTCAGGGCCAGAGGCCGCTTTGAAGCCACCGGGTCGCCAGAATGGCCAGGTCGCGGAGATTGATCGAGCCGTCGGAGTTCAGGTCGGTCGCAAGCTCGGGAGGCTGGGGAAGGAGGCCCGTGCCGTGCGTGGCGACATGAGCGATCTCGGCGGGAGAAAGGGCATAGTCATAGATGCGGAAATCGTCGATCAGGCCGTCATAGCGGCCGTACCAACCGGTGCCGATCTCGAAGGAGGTGACATCGGCGATGGGGGTATCGGTGCCGGTGCGGCGGTCATAGAGTTCGCCGTTGAGGTAGATCTCCATGCGGCCCTCTTGGCCGTCGGGACCGACGCGAGTGTCCTTCGTGAAGGCCCAATGGTTCCAGCGGCCCGCCCACTCACTCTTATCCTGGTGCCGCCCGGCCAGGCGATTCGCGCAGGACCACGGTGAGCCGCAATCCCAGCGATACTGCCCCGGATTCCGCCAGCAGCCCAGATGAATCGCGAGAGCCGGGTTCGATTGGCCGTAGATGTAATTGGAGCAGCAGATCGTGTCATTCAGGTGAGTCGAATCGTCGCCGCGCTGCCAGAAGGTGATCGTGATCGCCTCCCGCGTGCGTGCAAAGACACGCGCCGCCTCCGGGACCGTCACGCTGTCGCCCTCGCTCGTGAAGTCGATCGCCTGGCCATACACGCCCGGTACGAAGTTGCAGCGGCCGTGAATCTGGCCGTTCGCGGTGCCCGCAAGATCCTGGGCATTGCCCTCGAAGTCGTACCAGAGAATCGGGGCGTTGGGAGCGGACACCGCCAAGATGCGACGGCGGTCGCGGAGCCAATCCTTCGCCAGCCGTTGGAGGTCGCGGTAATCGACGGTGCAGTCGCCGGTCAGGTCCGCCGGGAACCGGCCCCCGGCCGGTTCGGTCGAGCCGGGGCTCGGGAGGCACAACGCCGGGTGCAACGGC
>JAMCWO010000044.1 GCA_023481165.1 Planctomycetota bacterium
ACGACTCCCGGGGGAGATTCTGGCGGTGCCCAGATCCAAGAAGAGCGAAGACGCCCCCCTCCGCCCCCGCGTCTTCGCTACATCCACAGGCCGTCCCGAGGAGCATTCTTACTATTAAGGCGATTCTGGGTGGGCTCATGTAGATGAGAGAATGTGAAAATCGGCAATTTTTTCTGTGTCTGGCCTCCGCGGGCAGCCGGGATGGCCATTTTGTTATGCGCCAAGGCCCTTGACCGGTTAGACCGATACGATTACCATGTCATTCGCAGCCGCGCGAAGGCTGTCCGCCTGGTATTCCGGTGCGCCCCGCAGAGGATCGTACCCGCAGGAGTCCGGCGCGACTCGGGAGCAGCCTTGAATATCCGGGCGAGTGATGCGTCTATACCGGTAGCCATTGGATTGGGCGGTGCTGGACCGACCCGGGAGTCGTGCGATGGCCGCTGAGGAACCGATAATCAGATGTAAAATCCGCCGCAGCGGATAAGTCCGGAGTCCTCGAATGAACTGTCCCACATGCGGAAACGCCATGGTTACTCTCGAATTGGCAGACATCGAGATTGATCATTGCGTCCACTGCGGCGGCATTTGGCTCGACTCGGGCGAGCTGGAGTTCCTGATGGACAACCCGCAGAAGGCCCGGCATCTTCTCGATTCCTTTCAGGAAGCTCCGGCCGCCGCGGAGCCGCCGCGCCGGTGCCCGATCTGCGGAAAAAAGATGGCCAAAATCAGAGTAGGAACAGCGAAACCGCCTCTGTTGATCGACCGGTGCCGGCGGACAGACGGCCTCTGGCTCGACAGAAGCGAGCTTCAGGAGGTCCTGAAGCGAGGAGAAGCGGACAAGGACAATAGAATCTGGGGCCTGCTGGCCGACATGTTCGGCCAAAGCGGACGAGTGTGAACGCGGATTCCCCAACGTCGAGGATTCGCCGTCAGAGGCATCGGAAATGAGAATTGCTTTTGGAAAGGACTGAGCATGAGTACCTGGACATTCATTCTCATCGGTATCGCTGCGGTTCTCATCGTCGTGGCTCTCGTAATGAAGAAGAAATCGTCCTGAGGCAGGAGTCCTCCGTCGGACAGAAAGGAAAATGCATGACAGGGACACTGATCGCACTGATCGTGATTCTGGCCGTTGTGGGTCTGATTGTCGTGGCCGTGATCGGCATCTACAACGCGCTGGTCCGGCTGCGCAATCAAGTTGATAATGCCTGGTCTCAGATCGACGTGCAGTTGAAGCGTCGCCACGACCTGATTCCCAACCTGGTCGAGACCACCAAGGGCTACCAGAAGCATGAGCGCGAGACCTTCGAGGCCATCACGAAGGCCCGCAGCGCGGCCATGGGTGCCAAGACCGTCGCCGAGGCCGGCCAGGCCGAGGGCCAGCTCACGGCCGCCCTCAGCAGGTTCATGATGGTCATGGAGAACTACCCTGACCTCAAGGCCAACCAGAACTTCCTGGCGTTGCAGGAGGAACTGGCCAGCACGGAAAACAAGATCGCGTTTGCCCGGCAGAACTACAACGATCAGGTCCTGTTCTACAACAACAGGATTCAGATGTTCCCGTCGAACGTCGTCGCGGGTATGTTCGCCTTTACCAAGCGTGACTTCTTCGAGGTCGGGACAGCCGCGGAGCGAGAAGCTCCGAAGGTCAGCTTCGCCTAGCGCCGTCACGAATCGACAGAAGCCGGTGGTGAAATGATGAGACGAACTCTGCGGAGAGTGCGTGGGGGGTGTTTTTTCATTATGGTGACTGGTTTTTGAGGCAGGACGAAACCGATGTGGGAACTGATCCGGGCGAACAAGCGCGATTCCGTCCTGCTCATAACGCTGATGGCGGCCGTGCTGCTGATCCTGGGCTTCATCATCGGACTGGCGGTCATCGGCCCGGAAGGCGGCGTGGCGGGCCTAGGCATCGCGGCGGTGGTCTGGCTCATCCTGACGCTCGTCAGTTTCTCTTCGGGAGACCAGATTCTGCTGGCGGCCAGCCGGGCCCAGCCGGTCACCCACGAGGTACACCCCCAGTTATTCAACATCGTCGAAGAGATGAAGATCGCGGCGGGCCTGCCGGCCATGCCCAAGATCTACATCATCAACGATCCGGCTCCCAACGCCTTCGCCACAGGCCGGAGCCCCCAGTCCGCCTCGCTCGCGGTCACCGCCGGTCTGCTGGGCCGGCTCAACCGCGATGAGCTCCAGGGCGTGGTCGCGCACGAGATGAGCCATATTCTGCACCGCGACATCCTTTACGTCATGTTGGCCGGAGTGATGCTGGGCGGTATCGTCTTGCTCTCGCAGGTCTTCCTGCGGGGGGTGTTCTACGGCTCGGTGGGCTCCCACCGACGCTACTCCTCCGGCAAACAGGGCGGCGGCGGACAGGCCCAGGCGGTGATTGCCATCCTCGCCGTCCTGGCGGCCATTCTGGCGCCGTTGATGGCCCAGTTACTGTACTTCGCCTTATCCCGCCGGCGGGAGTACTTGGCGGACGCCGGCGCAGCGCGCTTGACCCGCTATCCGGAGGGTCTGGCCAGTGCCCTGGAGAAGATCGCCAACGATCCCACGCCGCAGTTGGCCACGGCTAACGACGCCACCGCCCCCATGTACATCGTCAATCCGTTCAAGAAACGCGGCAAGATGGACCTTTCCGGATGGACCAGCACACATCCGCCCATCGCCGAACGGATCCGCATCCTGCGCAGCATGGCTCAGGGCGCCTCCTACAAGGATTACGCCCAGGCCTTCACGGCCGTCACCCATGCGCGGAATCCCATCCCTGCCGCCGCCCTGACCCCGGAAACGGTCGCGCTGCGCCCGCCCCAGACCGGGACGACCGGCCCGGAAAAGGTCCAACGGCAAGCGCGCCAGATCGGTGACATCATGCGCAAGGTCAACGGCTTCCTGTTTCTGACCTGCGCGTGCGGCCTGAAGATCAAGGTCCCACCGGATTTCCGAGCCGATACGCTCCAATGCCCGCGCTGCGGGCGGTCCCTGCCTCTGGCGCCTGAACCGGGCCCCGGGTCCGGCAACGGATGATCCTATTGTAGATCATCCGGGAACTTGATTGGGCCGCCGCCACCGCCGCTCGCGAGGGAGATCCTGACGGCCTGCTCCGTGGTACAATGAAAAAGGTCCCGTTTCTTCGACGGGACCTTCAGCCTTTGACCGCTTGATCTGAGGTGGCCCGCCTCAACCGAGACGGACCTGCGTTGCCTGGGGTCCTTTCCGCCCCTGGCCTACCACATACTCTACTTGTTGACCCTCCAGAAGCGATTTGAACCCGTCCGCCTCGATATTCGAGAAGTGCACGAACAGGTCTTCGCCTCCGTCGTCCGGTGTGATGAAACCGAAACCCTTCTTCGCATCAAACCACTTCACCTTGCCTCTACTCACAGTCCTGCTCCTTTGTCCCCTCGGTACTACAGAAACGTGACGCGGTGATTTTGTCAGGGGTATCCCTTCTGAGGGATGAAAGCATACTCCCCAACCAAATCAAGACAAATTTACCCACCTCTCTTGTCTGACGTCAAGTAAAATCCGAAAAAATATGCCCTCGTGACATAGGCAATTGCCCTTCGGCGGTGGGACGGTCAGACGGGGAATCAACCCCGGCAGGCTCGGCCGAGCATTACAGCCCCCTGCCGTGCCATGTCAAGGCCGGCGCGGACCAGGATCTTCCCTATTCGGCCGGACTGCGTGTCCGCCGCTTTGTCGGGTCCTCTTTACAGGGGATCAGATTACAGGTGTCCCGGGCGATCACCAACTCCTCGTTCGTGCGCACCGTCATCACACAAACGGCGGAATCCGGACACGAAAAGACGGTCTGCCCCTCCTGATTCTTCGCTCCATCGATCCTGAGCCCCAAATACCTGAATGGGCGCAAGACCTCCCCACGGATGTACGCGCTGTTTTCGCCGATGCCGGCCGTGAAGACGATGACATCAACCCCCCCCAGGGCCGCGGTATAAGCCCCGATATACTTCTGCACGCGGTAGACAAACACGGCAATGGCCGTTTGCGCGGCCTCCCCGCCCTGCCGGGCCCGCGTCTCGATATCCCGCATGTCCCGCTCGCCGCAGAGCCCTTTGAGCCCGCTCTCCTTGTTGAGCAGGTCGTCCACCTCGTCAGGGCTCATGCCGAGGTCTTTGACCAGAAACAGCGGCACGGCCGGGTCCACATCCCCGGAACGCGTCCCCATGACCAGCCCTTCCAGCGGCGTGAATCCCATCGAGGTGTCGATGCTCCGGCCCCGCTCGAACGCGGTAATCGAGCAGCCGTTGCCCAGGTGGCAGGTAATCATCTTGAGTTCTTCGAGCGGCCGGCCGAGATGCCGGGCAGCCTCCTTCGCCACGTAGGCATGACTGGTCCCGTGGAATCCGTACCTGCGGATGCCATGCTGGCGGTAGAGATCCAGGGGCAAGCCGTAGAGATAGGCCTTCGGCGGCATCGTCTGGTGGAGCGCCGTGTCGAAGACCGCCACATTTGGCACCCCCGGCAGCATCTCCCGGCAAATCTCGATCCCCAGGATACTGGGCGGGTTGTGCAGCGGCGCCAGTTCGACCAACTGACGCAGGATACCCATCACCCCGTCGTCAATCAGCACGGACTCCCCGAACTTCTCGCCCCCATGGACGACCCGATGTCCCACCCCGCCGACATCGCTGGCGACGTTTTCTGTTGGGCCGTGGCTCCGCAACACCTCGAAGATGGCCTGCAACGCGGCGCGGTGGTCGGGAAGAGTCGCGGCCCGCTGGTTCTGCGCGCCATCGGGACCTTCACTCTTGAGATAGGAGTCTTCCAGTCCGATCTTGTCGGCCAGGCCTTTGACCAGCAGCCGCTCCCCGGCCCCCATGTCGAAGAGCTGGAACTTGATGCTGCTGGAGCCACTATTCAGAACGAGTATGTTCATGCGTGCGGCGGCGCCCCTAGGTCGGCCGTTTCCACGTCCAGTCGCGAATTTCCGGCATGTCCTCGCCGTGCTCGGAGACATAATATTTGTGGTCGATCAGCTTGTCGCGCACGGCCTGTCGGACGTAGGCGGCCATGTATCCGAGCTGGGGCACCCGATCGATCACGTCCCGCACGAGGTGGAAACGGTCCAGGTCGTTCCGCACCAGCATGTCGAAGGGCGTGGTCGTCGTACCCTCTTCCTTGTAGCCGCGCACGTGCAGGTTCTTGTGATTCGCCCGCCGGTAGGTCAGGCGATGGATCAGGTACGGATAACCGTGGAAGGCGAAGATGATCGGTTTGTCCGTCGTGAACAGCGTGTCGAACTCGTAGTTTGACAAGCCGTGCGGATGCTCCTCCTTCGGCTGCAGCGTCATCAGATCGACCACATTGACCACGCGCACCTTGAGATCCGGAGCGTAGTCACGCAGCAGATCGACCGCCGCCAGGGTCTCGATGGTAGGCACATCGCCACAGCAGGCCATCACCACGTCCGGCTCGCACCCCTTGTCATTGCTGGCCCACTCCCAGATGCCGATGCCCGAGGTGCAGTGCTTGATCGCGTCATCCATCGTCAGCCACTGTGGCTCCGGCTGTTTCCCGGCCACGATGACGTTGACATAGTCCATGCTGCGCAGGCAGTGGTCCGCCACCGACAGCAGGCAGTTGGCGTCCGGCGGGAAGTAGACCCGCACGATGTCGGCCTTCTTGTTGACCACCAAATCGATGAAGCCGGGGTCTTGGTGACTGAAGCCGTTGTGGTCCTGCCGCCACACGTGCGAGGTCAGCAGGTAATTCAGCGAAGCGATCGGCCGCCGCCAGCGGACCTCCTTCGAGACCTTGAGCCACTTGGCGTGCTGGTTGAACATGGAGTCCACAATGTGCACGAAGGCTTCGTAGCAGGAGAACAGGCCGTGACGGCCGGTCAGCAGATAGCCCTCCAGCCATCCCTGGCAGGTGTGCTCGCTGAGGATCTCCATGACCCGCCCGTTCTCAGACAGATGCTCGTCCACCGGCTCGATCCCGGCCTCCCACATTTTGTCGGAGACTTCGTAGATGGCATCGAGCCGATTCGACGCCGTTTCATCGGGTCCGAAGACGCGGAAGTTGCGGCGTTCCAGGTTCATCTTCATGACGTCGCGCAGAAAGTAGCCCAGCACGCGGGTCGGCTCCGCGTGGACGGTGCCGGGCTGGGGGACATCCACGCCGTACCCCCGGAAATCCGGCATCCGAAGCTCCTTGAGCAATAGCCCCCCGTTGGCATGCGGATTGGCCCCCATCCGACGGTCGCCCTTGGGCGGCAGGTCGCGCAACTCGGGAATCAGCGCGCCGTTCTCATCGAAGAGTTCTTCCGGCCTGTAGCTCTTCATCCATTCTTCCAGCAGTTGGACGTGTTCAGGCTTCTTGGCAAAATCCGCCAGGGGAACCTGGTGCGACCGCCACGTTCCTTCGATGGGCACCCCATCCGCTTCTTTCGGGCCGGTCCACCCTTTGGGGCTGCGCAGCACGATCATGGGCCAGCGCGGGCGCGCCATACTGCCGTTGTTTCTGGCGTCCTCCTGAATCCGCTTGATATCGCCGATCACTGCGTCCAGTGTCCGGGCCATCTGCTGGTGCATCGCCTGCGGCTCGGACCCTTCGACGAAATAGGGCGCGTAGCCATAGCCCTTCATCAAGTCCTCCAATTCCTCGTGACTGATCCGCGCGAGAACCGTCGGATTGGCGATCTTCCAGCCGTTGAGGTGCAGGATGGGCAGCACCGCCCCATCGCGGGCCGGATTGAGGAACTTGTTGGAGTGCCAGGCGGTCGCCAAGGGGCCGGTTTCCGCCTCGCCGTCGCCGACGACACAGGTGGCGATCAGGTCCGGATTGTCGAAAACCGCCCCGTAGGCATGGGCCAGCGAGTAGCCCAACTCGCCCCCTTCATTGATGGAGCCGGGGGTCTCGGGCGCTGCGTGGCTGGGAATGCCGTACGGAAAGGAGAATTGCTTGAACAGCCTCTGCATTCCGGATTCGTCCTGGGTGATATTGGGGTACAGCTCGCTGTACGTGCCTTCCAGGTAGGTATTGGCGACCATCCCCGGGCCGCCGTGGCCCGGTCCGCAGACGAAGATCATGTCCAGATCGTGGGCCTTGATCACCCGGTTCAGGTGGACATAGATGAAATTCAGCCCGGGCGTTGTCCCCCAGTGGCCCAGCAGCCGGGGTTTGATGTCCTCCCGCGTCAGCGGCTCCCGCAAAAGGGGATTCGCGTACAGGTAAATCTGTCCGATCGACAGATAATTCGCGGCCCGCCAATAAGCGTTCATCAAATCCAGTTCTTCCTGCGACAACGGCCCCGCCTCAACTTGCGGCTCGATAGCGGTTGATGATCCTCTCGCCATAGTGCGTTCCCTTTCCTTCCGTGTGTCTTGTTTTCCAATTCCGTCTCATCCGCCCGTGCAACGCGTGCCGATACCGCCCACACCATGATCCGATGTTACCGCCTGCCAAGATCGAAGATGCTCGGATAGTATAAGAGAATTCCTTGCTTTTGCCAAGCGGTTTGCCGCTATCCACTGCTGCTGCGCCGGCGGCGGCGCTGCTTTTGTTTGCGGATTCTCTCGGCCTTCAAGGCGGCGGGGCTCTTTGCGCCAAGCATTCGTTCTTCGAGCAACTCGCACATTCGTTTGCGGGCGTAGTAGCGATTCAGACGTTGCTGGCGCTCCTGCTGCATCTTCACTTCCAGGCCCGTCGGCAGGTGCTTGAGATAGACGCAACTGGCAGTCTTGTTCACGCGCTGGCCGCCCGGACCGGAGGAATGGATGAATTTCTCCTGGAAGTCCGCTTCGCGCAGGCCCAGGGCCGCCATCCTGACCTCCAACTCCGCCTGCTTCTTGGGTGTCACGCCGAAATCCACTACTTCCTCTCCGAACTTGCGCGTTTGATGCAACGGAAGCCGCGGTCGTCGTCCCAGGGATACGGCGCATACTTGGGATTGGGGTCCCAGCGCTGCAAGCGCGGTGCAACGGCCTCCTCCAGGAGGTTGGCCGTCATCGTCCCTTGGCGCGTGCGGTACTGGGGACAGCGGGTCCACGAGGCCCCGCGCAGGGCGAAACCCACATCGCTATCGCCTATCTTACAGTACTCCCAGGCGTTGCCAACCATGTCGTAGAGGCCCCAGGCATTGGGCCGCTTGCGGGCCACGGGGCGGGTGCCTGTGCCTTCGGTGTTGCAGCGGTACCAGAGGTAGTGATCGTCGACCAGATCGCCCCAGTAGAACTTCGTGGCCGAGCCGGCCCGGCAGGCGTAGAGCCATTCGGCTTCGGTCGGCAGGTCCACGCCCGCCCACTCGGCATAGCGGCGCGCGTCCGCGTAGCTCACGTACACGACCGGGTGGTCCGCCTCTTGCGGGAACCCCGGGCTCTTCCAGGTGAACCGATTGCCGGCCCTTTCGGCGTCCGTGAGGTAACCTGTCTCCTTTACGAACCGTGCAAACTGGCCGAGGGTGACTTCCGTGCGCCCCACCCAGAAGCCTTCGAGAAACGTCACCTCCTGCGGCGCGATCTTGTCCGGATCGCTCCCGCTCGTTGGCTCGGGCGGGACTTGGGCCGTAAAGCTCCCCGGGGGGACCCATACGAAGGTCATGCCGTCCCGAGGGTTGTGCCATTTGGCCGCGTGGGAACCGGGAGACACGGCACAGGCTGGTAAAAGGATCGGGGCAGCCAAGCAGGCCAGGGCAAGAGACATGCGACGCATATCGTTCCCTCTCAAACCGAAATCACCAGGGCATCTTCGACCAGCACGACCCCGTACGATTTCAGCGGCGTCTGGGCCGGGCCTTTCCGCACGCGGCCATCGAGCAGGAAGATAGAGTGATTGAAGTTGTTGCATTGGAGCATGCCGCGCTCGCGCTGGTAGCTGATCACTTGACCACCGTGGGTGCACAGACGCGACAGGACGCAGTAGGCGTCCTTTTCCACATGCACGACGATGAGTTGGAGGGACCTGGCCTCGTTGACGACGTAGGCGGCGCTGCCGATCTCCCGCAGCGAGGGCGCCTTGAGCAAATCAATCGTCAGGCCCCCCGGTCCGTAGGTCACGCTCTCGGGCTCTATGTCCGGCGTACTGCAGCAGGTGGAGCGCGGGACCGACGAATCGTCCCCCGTCCGGCAGCCACAGACAGAGCCCACCAACAGGGCACCGGCCCCAATCATCTCTCGTCGAGTCATTGCGTGTTGCATAACGATCTCCCGAGCCCCGCCCGGTGCCGGATGCTACAGGGGCAATTGCGCACCCTGGTCCTCTGTTACAAGGGCGGGACCGACAACAGGGCCTGATTCTACTCTTCCGGCTGTCGCTTTTGCCACTGTTTGTTCTTGCATTTCACCGCCTGTCTCGGTAGATACAGGGGCCGATGGAGTCGGGAGGTGTGCACAGTTCCCCGGCTCATAACGGCGAATGGCATGTTCGTGGGAGGATCGGCCAATGCTGAAGATCGGGATGATCGGTGCGGGTTTTGTCGCGCGATTTCACGAGCGGGCGCTGCGTTCGGTCCGCAGCGCCGAGCTCGCGGGGGTCTACGCCCTCAAGGGAGCCGAGGCGCTGGCCCAGTTGGCTCGGCAGGACCGCCTGGGTGACACCAAGGCGTATGATTCCGTGGCCGACCTGGCGCGCGCGGTGGATGTCATTTGCGTCTTTGCCCCGAACTTCGTCCGTGTTCCCATGATGCGGGAGATCGCGGCCGCCGTGGAGGCCGGGGCCAGGCTCAAGGGGATCATCATCGAAAAGCCGCTCGCCCGCAACCTCGCCGAAGCGGATGCGCTGGTGCGGATCGCCCAGTCGATGCACGTTCCCACGGCCTATTTCGAGAACCAGATCCACATGCCCGCGGTCGTTCAGGCACGCACGCAACTGGCGCAGGTGGAAAAGGCGATGGGGCCGGCCCACCTGGCCCGCAGCGCCGAGGAGCACGGCGGCCCGCACGAGCCGTGGTTCTGGGACCCGACCACCCAGGGCGGCGGCGTCTGCTGTGACATGGGCTGCCACAGCATCGCCTGCGGCATGTACATGGTGACCCCTTCCGAGCGGCCGATCAACTACCTGAAGCCCGTGCGGGTCAACGCCACCATGGCTCTGCTCAAATGGGGCAAGGAGCCGTGGCTCAGCCAACTCAAAAAGCGGGGCGTCGATTACTCCACCACGCCCGCCGAAGACTACTCCAGCGTCGCCCTCGAATTCGAGGACCCGCAGACGAAGCAGCACAGCATCGTCCAAGCGACGAATTCCTGGATGTACGATGCGCCCGGCCTGCGGCTGCTGATGGAGACGTTCGGACCCGGCTATTCCTACACGGTCAACTCGCTCGAATCACCGGCGGGCATCTTCATCAGCGATGCGGCGGCCGCCGCGGTGCTGGACAGCGAACTGGCCCTGGAGAAGTCGCAGGCCAGCCGGGGCGCCCTGATCCTCCAGCCGGATGAGATTGCCTTGTACGGCTACATCGCCGAGTGGCTCGACGCGATCCAGGCATTCGAACAGGGGCACGATGCGCTGCTGAATCTGGAGTACGGTCGATTCATTACGATGCTCATCATGGCCGCGTACCTTTCTCACGAGCGAAGAAAGGTCGTGGATATGACCGATCCTCAAACCCTGACCGAGTTGGCCACCTACGTACCGCTGATCCAGCAAGGCAAAGGAAAACAAGTGCTGTGAGGCGTGGTTCTGCGTGCGCCGGGCCGCGCAGGCCCGGTGCCCCGTCATGCGGAAGAAACTTCGCACGCCCGCGCCTGCGAGGCGTACATGACGAGGCAGGCAGGAGATGTTCTGATCGTCGCGAACTTAGGCGTGTCGGAGATGTAATTTATGGCGGATTTGCCTCGAAAGCGACGCCGGCTGCGGATCGTCATACCCGCCTTTCCGGCGTTCAACATTTACTCCCGGATCGCCCGCAAAACGACCGCGCTGGGGCCGGTCTGCGTGGCCACCGCCGTGCACGAGATTGAAGGCTGGGATGCCGAAGTCATCGATGAAAACAACCTGGGCCGGTATGGGCCCCGCAGTCCGGAGGGCGGTGCCGACCACGAGGTATTGCAGGAGCAAAGACCGGCCGACGTGGTCGGGTTGTACGGCGGCTTGACCAGCACGGCCCCGCGGCTCTACGAACTGGCCCGGTTCTACCGGCAACGAGGGATCGTCACGATCGCGGGCGGACAGCACTTTGCCGGCGAGAATGCCGAGGAAGCCTTGCGCCACGGCGTCGATTACATCGTTTTCGGGGAAGGCGAAAGGACCATTCGAGAGCTCTTGCAGGCCGTCGAGGGCCGGCGGGAGGCGAGCAGCATCAAGGGAATTGCCTACCTGGAGCAGGGCCGCGTCATCCGTACGCCGGACCGCGAGCCGCTGACCGATTTCGATGAGCTTCCGTATCCCGATTTCTCCCTGGTACGCTACGCCAAAATCGTGATCTATCCCGTGGAGCGAATCCGCGGCTGTTGCATGAATTGCGAGTTCTGCACGGTCAAGGGCAAACCGAGATGCGCCTCCGTGGACCGTTTGCTCGGCAACATCAGCCATCTCGTCGAAACGCATAACGCCCGGCAATTCTTTATCGTAGACGATCTCTTCGGCCAGCAGCGCGATGAGACGGTGCGGTTCTGCCATCTGCTCGCAGATTACCAGAGACGTATCGGAACGAGAGTGGAAGCGACGGTCCAAATCCGCCTGGACAAGGCCAAGGACCCCGAACTGCTGACGGCGATGCGTCAAGCGGGAATCAAGTACGTAGCCATCGGCTTCGAGTCACCCATCGACGAGGAGCTCAGGGCCATGAACAAGGCGATCCACTCGCGCGAGATGCTGTCGCTCGTCCGGGTCTTCCACCAATTCGGCTTCCTGATCCACGGTATGTTTATCTTCGGGTATCCCCTGGCGGAATCCGCCTCATTCCGTATGCCGGCCAAGGAGCGGGTACAACGGTTCCGGAGCTTCATTCGCAAAGCCAAGATCGACACCGTCCAGGTGTTGCTGCCCGTTCCCTTGCCGGGAACAGACTTGCGCCGGCGGCTCGAGCAGCAGAACCGGATCTATGCCCTGCAGGATGTGGGCTGGGAATACTACGACGGGAACTTCCCCCTATTTGAGCCGGATGAGCCGATGACGGCCCAGGAGATTCAAGAGGCGGGCAAACAAATCATGCGGCACGTATATCGGTTCCGCTACGCCCTCTTCGTCGCCGCAAATATCCTATTGTTCCCCTCCATCGCCTTTTATCTTCACAATCTTAAGCTGGGTTGGGGACGATGGTACCGATCCTGGCGCAACAGTCTCATCCGCTTTGGTGGCTGGATCACCATGCGAAAATGGAGCGCCGACTTTGGGAGAGGCGACTTCCTGCGCAGACTACAGGCTGCCCGAGACCGACTAGCCCTCTCGCAAAAAGCAACTCCGGTCCGCCAAGAGGCAAACCGAGCGTCACAGACTCTCGGTAGCACACGAACAGCACGCCACCAAGGATAGACTGGGACGAAAGAAGACCAACGAGTCAAATCTCATCGGCCGCCATCCGTACAAGCATCGCTATGCCTGTGCTGACGCGGCCGATGAGCCAAAGATCCCGACAGGAACGATCCCCGACGCGCAGCGGCGCTGCGGGCTTAGTACCGGCGTCCGCCGCGTCCGCCGCCGCCGCCGCCACCACCGCCACTCTTCGGCGCCTTGGGCTTCGCTTCGTTGACCGTGATGGTCCTGCCCTTTTGCTCCGTGCCGTTCAGAGCGGCAATGGCCGCATCGGCATCTTTCTTGGCCGGCATTTCGACAAAGCCGAAGCCGCGCGATTCGCCGCTGAACCGATCCTTGACGACGCTGGCCGACTCTACCTCGCCATACGCGCTGAAGATCTGGCGCAGGTCGTCATCCGTGACCTCAAACGAGAGGTTTCCTACATAGATATTCATTTTCATCTCCTTAGTTTCTGTTGCAGAATCAGCGAACAGGCGGGATCAAAAGCAGGCGGTCGAGCTCAAATCGGTCAGCGTTGACTCCACTCTCTGAACGCATCATCCAGGTCCATGCTACTTACGACCCCATCAGGTTACCAGCCCCCATGGCATCCTGCAAGCGCGAAATCCCGCTTTTTTTTCCAAAAAATAACCAGTCAAAACCTGCTCCTGCGGCTGCCGGGTCATTCCTTGCCTGCCGGGAACGGTTCTGATAGCATCAGGCTCCGCAGATGAAGATGGATTCGGACACTGGTATGTGGAAGGGTTGAAATCATGACAACACGTTTTGGCGCACTGGTTTCCGTCGCGGCGATTCTGTTGCTGGGCGCGGGCAACAGCGCCAGCGGCGGCGTCGTACGACTGGGGGAGTTGGACCTTGCGAAAATGTCGGCGGGGTGGGGCCAACCGCAGGTGGACAAGAGCATCACCGGCAAGACTCTCTCCATCGGCGGGCGGACATTTGATCGAGGCGTCGGAACGCACGCCGAGTCGACGATTTATGTGGATCTGGACGGTAAAGTCGAGCGATTCAAGGCCTTTGTCGGAGTCGACGATGCTGCGGGCCGCCGGGGATCGGTCCGGTTTATGGTGTATGGCGACAACAAAAGACTTTTTGACAGCGGTGTCATGAAGGGCGGCCAAGAGGCCAAGGTCGTCGACGTACCGCTGATCGGTGTCAAACATCTAAGGTTGATGGCAACCGCGGCGGGCGATGGCATCGATTCCGACCATGCGGACTGGGCCCAAGCGGAATTTGTTGGCGCAGCCGCCAGGCCCTGGGCCGTCGATCCGCCCAGGATACCTCCGGAGGAGAAGGTGATTCTGACGCCCAAGCCCGGGGCGCAGCCTCAGATCAACGGTCCGAAGATCTACGGCGCCCGGCCGGGCAGGCCTTTTATTTACCGAATTCCATGCACGGGAATACGGCCCATCCGCTTCTCGGCGACCGGGTTGCCAAACGGCTTACAGCTTGATGCCAATGCCGGCATCATCACGGGCCACGTGCCGGGGAATCGCGGCAAGTGGACTGTGACCTTGGCAGCGAAAAACGAGCACGGGACGAGCGAACGGCCTTTCAGGCTCGTGGTCGGCGACACGCTGGCCCTGACACCGCCAATGGGTTGGAATAGCTGGTACATCCACTACAACCGCGTCAACGAGGAACACATGCGCAATGCGGCGGATGTCATGGTCGCCTCCGGCATGGCCGACTACGGCTACCAATACGTCAATATTGATGATTGCTGGATGAAGAAAAGGGGCGATGAGCCCTATCGGGATGAGCGCGGCGCCATCCTGCCCAACGCCAAGTTCCCGGACATCAAGGGCATGGTGGATTACATTCACAGCAAAGGCCTGAAGGCCGGACTGTATACGGGACCCGGCCCGTGGACCTGCGCCGGCTACGTCGCCAGCTACGAGCACGAGCGCCTCGATGCCGAGAAGTTCGCCGAGTGGGGGTTCGATTTCCTCAAGCACGATTGGTGTTCCTACACGCAGGTCGCCGGCGGCAAGGACCTCGAACACCTGCAACGGCCCTACAAGCTCATGGGCGATATCCTCAAGACATTGCCGCGGGACATCGTCTACAACCTGTGTCAATACGGCATGGGCAGCGTCTGGACCTGGGGCGCTGAGGTCGGCGGCAATTGCTGGCGGACCACGGGCGATCTGGGCCTGGAGCGAGGCGACTTGCTGCCCGGGTTCTACCAGATCGGCCTGAGCAATGCCCGCCACTATGAGAATGCCGGTCCGGGCCACTGGAACGATCCCGACTACATCCTGATCGGCTACGTCGGCAACGCCCACAACCAGAACGAGCCCGGGCAACCCACGAGGCTGACACCCAACGAACAGTACAGCTATATGTCCATGTGGTGCCTGATGGCCGCGCCGCTTTTCTTCTCCGGCGATATGCGGCTACTGGATGATTTCACGCTGGGGATTCTGTGCAACAACGAGGTGATTGAAGTCGATCAGGACCCCCTCGGCCGGCAAGCCAAGCCCCTGGTGCAGAACGATGAGACCTTGATCATGGCCAAGCCGATGGAAGACGGCTCGGTAGCCGTAGGCCTGTTCAATCTGGCGGAACTGCCGCGCCGTATGAGCGTCGATTGGTCTTTATTCGGTGTTCAAGGCAGGCAACGCATCCGCGATCTGTGGCGGCAAAAGGACCTGGGTGAATTTGCGGACCGCTTCAACGTGGAGGTTCCGCGCCATGGAGTTGCGTTGATCCGCGTACAGTCAAAATAGAAAATGCCTGCACCACAGCGCCGCCTCGCGAGGAATGGGTCATGCGGCGGTCAGGTACAGGCTCATGTGAAGGGTTGGGGAAAACGCCGTACGGGCGTCCATTTGGAGCGGACGCGTCTTTGCGCCGCGGCTCCAAATGGACAATCCCGCTCCCCTGCCCGACATTACTCTATCGGCTGGCCCCGCAGGAGTGCCGTCATCCTGCCAACCAGTGCCACATTGCTCAGCAGGAATGCAGCAGCGACGGCCAGCATGGCCACGAGAGTCAAGGTCAAAGGAAATACGCCCGCCAAGGCGATAATCCCCAGCGCGATGGCACCCAGACCCGCTATAAGCTGCAGGCCTGTCGTCGCAAAGACCGCCTGACGAATCACCAGGCGTGCCCGCGCGGTTTCCTCTCGGTGCATGGCAATCATCTTGTTGATGCCCAGGTTTGTCCCGGAGCCCAGGAGCGCCCCTGCACCATACACGATTGCGGCAATCGGCAGGAGGATGGAAGGAACCACATTCAGGGCCCCGAGGATGCCCAGCGTAATGCCGGCGATTCCCGTCAGGGTTTCTGCCGTGACCCCGGTGCCCAGTTCCGCCATCTTGACTCGGCCCTGGGTCTCCTCATGCAGGATATCCGAGAGCCGGGCCGCGATTGCCGACCCTTCGATCAGGAACGAAATACCGACAGCGATCGTCGCGACGGCCAAAAGCCAGCGCGCCTCAATGCCCGTCAGCGACAATCCGATGATCGACAGCACGATACCGGCAATGGCGATTACGCCACCCCCGAGAGAGCCGCCGAGGATCGTTTCCACCGTATGTCGCTCTTCCTGCAGATGTTCCTCTGTAATGGTTGTTCCGTCTGGCATAATTGCACCCCCATACTTTCTGTCAAGGAGTCATCACTCATTCTTTCCTCAAATGATCGTCCCGCAAGAGTCTACTCTCTTGCTAACCAAGCTTTCATACGGATTGACGACAGTGGTTCTTTGCAGTAGATTGCCCAATTCGGACGCGTAAAATGCTGCTTTGGAGCCGATTTCCCGCCGCGTCAGCCGGCCGGCGCCGCCCCGGGCTCCCCGCGCCCGCCTCCCGTGCAGAAAGCCCTTGCACCGGGCTCCGGAAGTCGATAGAATACACGGATACTTCCGTCGATAGGTCGGGATTCGCTCCTGTGACGCGGGTGCACGAAGGACGCCCAATACCGAGCACGGGCAGGCGGACGGCAACGTTGGCATTTCGTACGTGGAGGATCAGTCATGCGGCGCTCCAAGGCATTCACGTTGATCGAGTTGCTGGTCGTTATTTCCGTCATCGCGATTCTGCTGGCCATTATGCTGCCCGCCTTGAGCAAGGCTAAGAATCTGGCCCAGGGGGCGGCCTGCAAAGGCAACATGAAGAACTACTGCCTCGCCATCGAGATGTACACGAATGAGTCTGACGGCAGGTTCCCCGTCCCGGAACGGTGCTACTTCTCACAGACCTCCGCCTATCCGGTCGAGTCGGGGCTGTCCAGCTATATCCACTTGCGCTGGTGCAACGGCGATCTGGATCTGACCATGTACCCGGAGTACGGCAGCCCATTCTTCCGGTACATGGGGAACGCCAAGGCTTTTATCTGCCCGACTGTCAAGACGCTGGCCGTGCGCAACTCCGAGGACCATTTCTATGTGGCTGATATGGCTCGGCTCAAGCACTACAAGCCCTGGTACAACTACACCATGAACGCCTACCTGGGCAGCGAGAACTCGGGCGTCCAGAAGACTATCGTGAAGAAGGTCACACAGGTCAAGCGGCCCGCCACCACCTATTCGTTTGTGGAAGAGAGTCCATTGGTCGACACGGCCTACAACGTCTCGGGTCTCAACGATTCGTTCATGGTCCCGGGCGATGACGGCATGATCCAGGGCTGGTTTGCCAAGGTCGGTCCCAATCCCGCGCTGGTGATCCCCGGCCCCGAGGGGGTCGGGCCGTTCTGGGACGTAATCGGCGGCTTCCACAATGCCCCTGCCAGCGACCTGCTGGCCGGACGGGGCAACTGCGCTTTGCTGGACGGCCACGTGGACGCCTACCGGCGGGCCGATACGTTCTATCATGCCTATCCGCGCTAGCCCGGCTCCAGATCCCAAAAAGAAAGGTGCGCCGCAAAGGGCGCACCTGAATTCTTTCCCCCGAACACCGCAGGGCGGTCTTATTCGACTTTGAGGTCGGGGTTCTCCGGCCCGAAGTGCTTGAGCATGACAATGGGATCGGCCTTGGAGGGGTTCGTGATCGTGACACCCTCTCGGGCAGCCTGCTCTGTGACGAAGAACTCGTCGTACGTAAGTTGGCCGTAGCGAATCATCGTCGGCGTCTCGATGTCCCACGCGCCCATCGTGCCGTGGCCCTGCATCATGATGAGCCCGTAGGCGGCGCTATCCTTGATGGTCACGGTCGCCCCCGGCTGAACCGTCAACTCTTTGGCGCTAAAGGCCGTGGACTTGTAGCAGATCCAGTTCTCCGTGAAACCCTGCCTGGCCATTTCCTTGACCGGGTAGGCCGGCTTGGGCCGCATGAAACGGTTCTCTACAAAATTTGGATCGACGTTGAGGTCCCAATCGATGACGCTGAGCAGCCAATCGACGTCGCCTTGCCTATTCTTTGGCGTATCCTTCCACAACAGCTCTTTGGGCACGACCTGGTTGTGGGTAACGTTCTCATACATGGCGAAGACGTCCGAGGCCTTCTGCGGCTCGTAGGTGCACAGGCTGCCCGGCGCGTGCAGAACGCCCGGCGGGACGTCCCAGCCGGTTCCGACATCGAGCCGATACGCCGGCGCCAGAGAGGTAATCGAGTTGTCCCTGCCCTCCGCGGCGTCCAGCAGGGCCTGGCGAACCTGGCCTTTGGTCACGCTGGGATTGAGGCCGAAGAAGGTGTAGGGGAAATCGCCGCCGTAGTTGTTGGCTTGGGGCGGGAAGTAATAGGCCTCGGGTTTGCCGAGCTGGCCCGTGAGCTTGGCGTGCTTGTCCCGATGATGGATGTGGTGCGGCAGTGCGGCCTTATTGTCGAAGAACTTCGAGTACATGGGCCAGCGTTGATGCTTCTTCCAGATGCGGTTGCCGATGATTTCGCCTTGGAGCGCTTCGATGGCGTCGCGCAGGAGCACTCGTTCGGTCCGATCACCGTCTTCGAAAACGATGAAGCTGAGCCCTTCATTCGGTGAGGTCAGCGGCCCATTGTCCGCGGGCGTGGTCGAGGAGAACCACCGCTCGTCGATCCCGCCCCGCTCGCCGCCCATCGCGTAGTAGTCATCCGGGTGCAGCTTGATCCGCCGCCCCGGCACGCAAAACGAACGCGGCACCCAGTTCGGCGCCAGACGCAAAATGCCCCGGCCCTGTTCCAGAGCTCTCTCTGCAATTCTCTTGACCGCCATGATTCACAACTCCTTTCGCACAAAGCACACGGCAACATAGGTCCTGTTCGCCCCCAGGTCCCATGCCATCTTACGATTTCACATTCTCCCACTTGCCGTTCTTGGCCGAGGCCAGCACCGCATCGCAGACGTATTGCGTCGCCAGGCCTTCGCGGAATGTCGGCGAGGCCGGCTTACCCTTCGCGACACCCTCCAGGAAATCCGCCAACTGGTGCACGAACGTCTCCCCGTAGCCGATTTGCAGGCCGGGCACCCACCAGTGCCCCATGTAGGGCATATCGCCGTCGGTGACATGGATCGACCGCCAGCCGCGCACGATGGAGTCGTCGCGATGATCGAAGTAGCTCAGGCGATGCAGATCGTGCAGATCCCAGCCGATGGAGGCGTGCTCGCCGTTGATTTCGAAGGTAAAGAGGGCCTTATGGCCGCGGGCATAACGGGTGGACTCGAAGTTGCCCAGGGAGCCGTTCTGGAAGCGGCAGAAGAACGTGCAGGCATCGTCGATGCCGACCGGCTCGACTTTGCCTGTGTCCACGTTCATCCGCTCCTTCACGAACGTCTCGGTCATGGCGCATACGGAGGAGATAGGGCCGTTCTGCCACATGGCCGTGTCAATACAGTGGGCCAGCAGGTCGCCGGTCACGCCGGAGCCGGCTGCCTTGACGTCCAGCCGCCAGGTGGCCATGCCGCCCTGCGGCACCTTCGTCGAGATCGTCCAGTCTTGGAGGAAGTTCGCCCGGTAGTGGAAGATACGCCCCAGCCGGCCTTCGTCGATCAACTTCTTGGCCAGGGCGATCGCCGGGACCCGCCGATAGTTGAACGAGACCAGGTTGGCGACGCCCGCCTTCTCGACGGCCTGAACCATCGGCTCGGCTTCCTTTCCTGTCCGCGCCAACGGCTTCTCGCAGATGATCATCTTGCCGGCTTTGGCCGCCGCGATGGCGATCTCCGCGTGGTAATTGTTCGGCACGCAGATGTCCACGATGTCGATCTTCTTATCGTCCATCACCTTGTGCCAGTCGGTCGTGTGCGCTCTGAAACCCCAGCGGTCGGCGAAGGCTTTCGCCTCCTTCTCCTCCAGACCGCAGATGGTGTCCAGGACGGGTTCGTACGGCACATCGAAGAAACTGTGGACATTCCGGTAGGCATTGGAGTGCGTACGGCCCATGAAGCCGTAGCCGATGATACCGACATTCAGTTGTTTGGCCATGGCAGTAGTTCCTTATTCAAAGGAGTCTCCTGTAGGGGCGGCCCCCCGTGGCCGCCCTCTGGATGGGCAGACACAGGGGTCTGCCCCTACACGCTTCACATCACGCTTTCCACCCGTGCGCCGCCTGGACTTTGAGCATCACGTCGAGAATCTCGTTCCAGGTGCTCTGCGTTTCGAGCATCGCGTTGGGGAACATGCAGCCATCCCAGCAGATGTGCCGAATGCCGCGCTGCGGGGCGTCCTTGAGCCAGTAGCCGCTGCAGCGGACGATGTCCAGTTTTCCGTTGGGGTCGTTGGCCGGGCAGTGCTTGCCCGTCTTGTCGTGCGTCCCGGCGCCGCGCACCTGGCCATCGTTCTGCGCGATGTGGATGTCAATCGTCCACGGCCGCAGCTTGCCGACCATCGTTTCGTACGCGCCGTAGAATTCGTCCTGCGAATAACCGGGCTTCAGCAACGCCGCCTCCGGCGCGTTGTAGCCCATCAGGTACAGGTACGTGTGGGCCAAATCGGCCTGAAAGCCCAGCGTCTCCGGCATGCCGACGGCCTCCAGCAGATCGAGCATGGCCTTCCAACTGTGCATGCCGGCCCAGCAGATCTCGCCTTCGGCGGCCAGACGCTCACCGTGATCAGCGGCGACTTTGGCCGCTTCGCGGAACGTTTTGGCGATGTTCGCCGTGTTCTTCTTCGGGTCTTTGCTCCACTTCTCGACATTGCCGTCCGCCGAGTCGATCCGAATTACGCCGTACTTGCGCACCCCATGCTGGTTGAATACGCCGGCGATGCGGCACGCCACGCGCACGGCGCTGACGAACTTCTTGCGAGCCGCGGCATCTCCCATCGCCGTATCACCGACCGTGCCGGGCCAGACGGGGGCGACCAGCGACCCGACATTGAAACCGTATCCCTGAATGAGGTCCGCGATCTTCTTCAGTTGGTCGTCGCTGGCGTTGGGGTCGGTGTGCGGCAGAAACAGGAAATAGTCGATCCCATCGAACTTCCGGCCGTTGACCTCAGCGCCGGCGGTCAATTCCAGCATCCGTTCGAGACTGATCGGCGGCTCCTGGCCGGGGGCGGTTCCTTTGCCGACCAGCCCGGGCCACATGGCGTTGTGAAGCTTGGGGAGAGGATTGGAACTCATTTCTGCCTCCTTCAGTAGCATGGGCATCTTGCCCATGGGTCGCAGGGCCATTTTGGCCCTGCAAGGTCATCGTCTTTCCATGGGCGAGACGCCCATGATACTGGGTTCCCAAACGCGATCAATCGCGTTGGGGGTCCCACTCACGGGCAAGATGCCCGTGCTACTTCTCACTTCGCCGCTTCCCACCCTTCCTTGATTGTCTTAAAACCGAACTGGTAGCACTCCTCCGGGCTGGCCGACAGCTCGCGCCAGACGCAGGTCGTCGCGGCCAGTTCCGGCAGGCTCGTCCCGAAGGCCTCGATCGTCAGCCACCGGTCGTAGCCGCCCGCTCGCAGGGTCTTGAAGATCTTCTTGAACGGCACGTGTCCCTTGCCCGGCGTGCCGCGATCATTCTCGGACACGTGGACATGTCGGATCGCCTTAATGTTCTTCTTGATGCACCCGACAGGGTCCTTCTCCTCGACATTGGCATGGAAGGAGTCGTACATCACGCCGAAGTTGGGGTGATTGACCCGCTGGGCGTGTGCGACGCCATCAGCGATCGTGTTGAGGAAATAGCACTCGAAGCGGTTCAGGCACTCGATGGCCAGCACGACGCCGGCTTTCTGGGCATAATCGGCGATTGTGCGGTGCACGTCGGCGGCGCGCTCCTTCTCCTCCGAGGTCGGCCCCTTGCCGGTGAAGAACTTGCTGCCCAGCGGATGATAGTACGGCCCGCAGAGCACTTCCGACCCGAGGGCCGCATTGCAGTCGATCACCCACTTGAGGTAATCGACCGCCCCCTGGCGGCTTTGGGGATCGGCGCTGATCGGATTGTGCTCGGCGTCCGGCATGACGGTACAGGTCGTGCACGCCAGGCCAGTGTCCCTGATCGCCTGACCCACCTTCTTGTAGTGCGGGACGTCCCCGGCAAACAGCGGCACTTCGACACCGTCGAAACCCGTGGCCTTGAGTTTCTCCAGGATGGGGAAGTGCTCTTCCGTGACAAAGGGCGTCCACAGCAGCAGATTCATTCCAATTCTCATAGAGGCCCTCAGCAGTTGCCACACGAACGATTGTTGACGAGTCCACGGCGGCCCGCATCCGCAGGCCCCGGTGACGCCCCTTCTACCGCCCTGCCACCTACCCTGTCAACGTTTTTTTCCACCCCGCGCCGGCCTTCACCTTTCCTAACGGCGGCCTGCGTCCTCCGTAGGCAAAAGACTTGCGACCCAGCGGCGCCGCACCGCCCGTATAACCAGTAGAAGAGAGACGAGAATGTTGAGGTACTGACTAGGACTTCACGATCCTGCGACTGCAGATCCGCCACGCGCATTCTCTGTTCTGTATATGGCGCGCGTATGCGAAGGAGAGCATTATGAAACGGAAGCTGACCTACTGGGGCGTGGGAGTGTCAGGCGCGGTCCTCCTGCTCACTCTGGGCGCTGCGTACCAGGGACAGCAGACGATCGGCTGCGCAGAGAACCAGTCCACACGGACGTGCCCGCATGTGATGGAGCTGGGCCCGCAGTGTCAAGTGGAGATCGTGCGCATGTCCTTCACGGATCACGTGGAGAGTCTCCTGTACTTGCACCAGATCCCGGACGCGGCACGGGAAGAGTACCGATTCGCGGTGGTGACGTTGAAGATCACCAAACCTGTCGGCCAGAGCCTGTCCCTGGCGGCGGCCGATCTGACGCTCCATTACTACCATGGCGATAAGACCGAAGTGGCCCCTTGCGAGGGGCTCTCCTGGTTCAAGAGCGATTCCGAGGCAGAGATGCCGATCCTGATGAATCCCGTTCCCGGGCCCGGCTTCATCAAGCAGACGACCAGCCCCGAGCACACGGCCGGCACGATGGTCTATATCGATGCCGTTTTCGGCTTCATGGAGCCCGATACTCGAGAGTGTTGGATCTGTCTCGGACACCCGGCGGCCACGGAGCCTTTCACCTGCCCCGCGCCGGCCTGGCGGAATGAGAGCCATGAGAGCATGACACCTAAGGTCCCTCCGGGATTGCAGGCTCCGCCTGCTTGACGGCCCCCTTATGTCATTGCGAGTGCAGCGAAGCAATCTCTCACCCGATGGATGGAGATTGCTTCGTCGCTGCGCTGTTCCTAAGGGTGTGTAAGAAGCGCCACGGGCACGCTGGCCGTGAAGCTTTGTGGCATCGGTATCCCTTCGGCAAGCTCAGGGCAGGCTCTGGCGATGATTCATGGGCTGGAACGGGACGGCGTCAGGTACATTTTCCGGCAGATTGCCGCGCTTCGCTCTCGCAATGACATGATCCGTGTTCATCCTGTGTGAATCCATGTCACGAGAAGCACTTCTGTCTCGCGCAAAGACGCCAAGATCGCTAAACGTGAGGGACATTTGACGAAGATGGTTGGCAGTTCTCAGTTCCCAGTTGTCAGCAAGACAAGGCCCCTCCGGCCTCGGTCCTGGCTCTTTCCTTGGTGCTCTTTGCGTCTTGGCGCGAGAACAGGTTTTGGTTGCGGCCGAGGGCCGCGCTGGGGCGTTTGCCTATTTCGCGGCGGAATGTTGATTTTTATGAAGCAACCAGGCGTTGTACAGCGTCCATTTATAAAGGTGCGGCCGTCGGCGGTGGACGCCGGACATGAGGAGGCCGCAAGATCTGGTCTTCCCGTTCGGAAGGATCGGAGCGAGATATGGGAGTAGTTTCAAGTCCGGCGGGCGGCCACGGGGGGCCGCCCCTACACACGTCACACTCCGCCGAAGGCCAACTGCGGGAGATACCCCACTATTCCAGTATTCTATCATTCCACCATTCCGTGCGAAACAAACCCAATTTCCCGATTTCGGATTGCGGATTTCTGGCTCATCCGGTCTTGGCGTACGTGTGGGTCACAGACTACCCTTGCGGGGGCGCTGCCCCCGGACCCCCGGCATTTTCCGCTTTGGGCCAATAGCAGGGCAGGAAGACCCGGAGGCTTGCTTCTCTTCTGGTGCAGGCTACCGAGTCGCCCTTGCGACTACACGAGAGCGGCCCGCGGGCCAGCCGGTTGGTCCCGTGTTTGCCGTGCAAGAGCTTGCCCGCCCTGCGGTTCTTATCATGCTATTGGTGGAAAGCGACCAGTGCCGGGGTTTGGGGCGGAGCCCCACCAGGCATCGAAGTACGCGAAAACCGGATGAGCCGGATTTCGGATTGCGGATTGGGCACATACGTGCGCCTGGATGCCGAATCGTGTGACATCGCCTCGATGCCCCGCTTCGGGAAACAAAGCCAATTTGGGCAAGGATCAGGTTTCGTGGACCAGGGGTCAGCGATCGGACACTCGGCCCCCGGTCCCGAGCCGCGGGCTTTCG
Organism: Planctomycetota bacterium; assembly: GCA_023481165.1. GTDB lineage: Bacteria > Planctomycetota > Phycisphaerae > Sedimentisphaerales > Anaerobacaceae > PLanc-01. Next base: position 24,235 of record JAMCWO010000044.1, read on the forward strand.
CACCAAACAAAGCCAATTCCTCCGCGAGCGGGACGACATGCAAATGCTCTTGAGAAAAGAACTTATGACGAACCCGGCCAACCAGAGGCGCCGGAAAAACAAAGCCAATTTCGGGGCCACGGGCGCTCGCGGCCGTGATACTCATGGGCGAGGCGCCCATGCTACGGAACGCATAGCGGTGTCTCCCCGCCTGCGCGAGGATGACATCGCTGCGAACCGGGCTTCTGCGCCAAACAAACCCAATTTCGGGACGGGCCGATGGAAGGATAAGTGCTGTGTGGATAAGGGGTTGTGACGAATGGGACGCGGGAGGGGCCGTGGAAAAACAAAGCCAAAAGGCGGTGGTCAGTGGGCAGTTGCCAGTGGACAGTTGTACAAACGACCCCGCGACGGGCTTTGGGCTTGACCGGGCGTAGCGGGTCTGTTAGTGTGCTCGCACCGTCACGGATGTGGGGCCCTTGGGGTCGCTCTGCAGGGCCGCCGCGGGTCGTCGGGTAGGTCGCCCCGCGCGGGACGGTGCCAAGTAGGAACTTCAGTTGGAGTGCCACGCCGGAATGAAGGCCTTTGGACAAATGCTCCGGTACATCCGGCCGCAATGGCCGCGCATTATCGTCGTCGTGCTCAGCGCCATGGCCATTGCGGCGATGCTCTCCCTGAGCTTCGTGACGATCATTCCGCTCCTGAAGGTCATGATCGGGACCGAAGGTCTGCACGGCTGGGTGGATCGAAAAGCCTCTGAGTATTACTATGGGCTGGAGTTCTACGCACCGGCCCCCTTGCAGTTGACCGATGGATCGGGGCCGTCCCTCCGCACCCATCTGTGGGTGACGAAAGTCGCGAAGGGCAGTCTCGCGGAACACGCCGGCATTCGCCCCCTGGATTACATTGCGGACGCCAACAATCTCAGGCTCCGCGATCCCAATACCGCCTACCTGCGTTTGCTGCAGGAACTGGCCGTCGCCAAACAAGATGTCCTGCACCTGGAGTTGAAACGGCCGGAAAAGAATTCCTTCGAGCCTCTGTCCGTGGAGTTGAAGACTCCTGGCGATTCCCGGTGCATCGAGACGCTCGGCTGGAACTCGTTCCAACGGGCCCGCTGGCACGCGGGAGTGATCGCGGTGCGCGGCATGCAATGGCTCGCCTCGTTTCTGCCCCGGGAACAGACCGCCGAGAACAAGGTCAAGGCGGTGTTCCTCATTGTGCTCGTGACCGCAGTGACCACGGTCATTCGGTGCATCGCCAAGTATTTCCAGGATTACGAAGGACAGAAAATCGTCGAGGTCGCCGCCAACCATCTGCGCGAGGATGTCTTCGAGCGTCTGACCCGCATGCCGGTGAGCATCTTCGCGGATGAGAAGCCCAGTGATCTGATCAGCCGGATCGTGCGCGATACCGTCATCATGAGCACATCGCTGCGCGTGCTGCTGGGCAAGGCATTGCGCGAGCCCCTGAACGCCATCGCCATGATGACGGTGGCCCTGTACTTCGACTGGAAGCTGACCCTCGTTTTTCTCGGGGGCGGCCCGATGGTGATTGTGCTCTTCGGCACGTTCGGCCACAAGATGAAGAAGGCCACCCGGCGTTCCCTGGCCGCGAGTTCCCAGATGCTGGCGAAACTCCAGGAAGCGGTGGCGGGTCTGCGGGTCATCAAGGTGTACAACCAGGAGCAGCACGAGCAGCGGGCGTTCCAGGACATCAGCAACCGCTTGCTGCGGCAACTGCTCAAGATGGCCAAAGTGGATGCGGCCACGCAGCCCGTGCTGGAAGTGCTGGGGATGTTTGCCGGCTGTGCCGCTCTGGTCGTAGGCATGCAGTGGGTGGCCACCGAGCAATTGGACGGTGCGGAATTCCTCGGCCTGCTGATCCTGCTGGGGGCGTCGGCCGAATCCGTGCGGAAAACCAGCGACATCTGGACCAAGATTCAGCAATCCAACGCCGCCGCGGAGCGGGTCTTCGAGGTGCTGGAGCAGCCGGTCGAAATCGAGAAGCCGGAGGCCGTGGCCCTGCCGCCGGTGAAGGACCGCATCGAATTTCAGGACGTGACGTTCTCGTATCCGGGCGCCCAGCGGCCGGCCCTCGATGGCATCAACCTGGCCGTCACGGCGGGCCACAACGTGGCGATCGTCGGCCCCAACGGCTCCGGCAAGACGACCCTGGCCAATCTGCTGCCACGGTTCTATGACCCGGTCGCCGGCCGCGTCCTGATCGACGGACGCGATATCCGCGACGTCACCTTGCGCAGCCTCCGCGGCCAGATCGGCATGGTGACTCAGCAGGTCATCAGTTTCAACGACACGATCGCCGCCAACATCGGGTACGGCCAGCCCGGGGCGACGCGGGAGGAGATCGTCGCCGCCGCCCAACGGGCCTATGCGCACGAGTTCATCTCCCGGCTGCCGCAAGGCTACGATTCGATGATCGGCGAACAAGGGGTCGGGCTCAGTGGCGGCCAGCTCCAGAGGATCGTCATCGCCCGCGCGATCCTGAAGAATCCAGCCATCCTCATTTTCGATGAAGCTACCAGCCAGATCGATGCCGACAGCGAGGCCAGGATTCATGAAGCCATCGAACAGATCATGCACAATCGCACAACCTTCATCATTGCCCACCGCTTCAGCACGGTCATCGCGGCGGATGTCATCGTCGTAATGAACGAAGGGCGGATCGTGGCCCAGGGCCAGCACGAGGTACTGATGCAGACCTGCCCCATCTACCAAGCCCTCTACGAAACGCAACTGATCAAAGCCTGAGCCCCGTCCGTGGCAAGGGCAAGATGCCCTCACCACGAACACCCGCCGCCGTTCGGCAAAAACGCAGCGCCCGAAATGAACTCTGCTGGGAGATTGGACCTACTAACTGGTACTCCGCCCGCACTAATCTGGCGGATGTCGGGTGGCAGCGGCAAGCTCCGAAGACTCCGCTGGCCGCTGCCACCCCACCACTTTGGGGTAGCCGGAGTACTGGGCCGAGCCACAGGCGCGGATCGTTTCGGGAGGAAGGTCATGCCGTACCGGGGCAGAGAGAAGAAGGCACACGAACTTTTCCAGCGCTATGAGGGCAATCCGATCCTCAAGCCCGAAGACTGGCCGTATCCGGCCAATGCCGTATTCAATCCGGCGGCGGCCCGGGTGGACGACCAGACTCTCTTACTGGCCCGTGTCGAAGACATGCGGGGTTTCTCCCATTTGACAGTGGCCCGCAGTGCCGACGGCCTCACCAACTGGCAGATCGACCCCGATCCAACGCTCACGGCCGACCCCAACTCGCAGGAGGAGCGCTGGGGCTTGGAAGATCCCCGCGTTGTCTGGCTGGAGGAGCAGAAGGAGTTCGCGGTTACCTATGTCTCCTTCAGCGAAGGCGGCCCGGTGGTGTCGCTGGCCATCACCAAGAACTTCCGCACCTTTGCCCGGCTCGGCGCCATGCTGCCGCCCGAGGATAAAGACGCGTGCCTCTTCCCCCGTCGGTTCGACGGCCGCTTCGCCCTGATCCACCGCCCGATCGTACGCGGCGAGGCCCACATCTGGTTGAGCCTTTCGCCCGATCTGAAACACTGGGGAGACCACCAACTGCTCATTCACACGCGGCACGCCTACTGGGATTCCCACCGCGTCGGCCTGGCCTGCCAGCCGATCGAGACGCCGGAGGGCTGGCTCGTCTTCTATCATGGGGTCCGCGTGACCACGGCCAGCCAGATCTACCGGCTGGGCCTGGTGCTGCTCGATCTGCACCATCCCTGGAAGATGCTCCGCCGCAGTGCGGAGTGGATTCTCGGGCCGCAAGCCTACTACGAGCGGGTCGGCGACGTGAGCGACGTCGTCTTCCCGACGGGTGCCATCGTCGACGCGGCAGCCGATGAGCTGCGGATGTACTACGGGGCGGCGGATTCCACCATCGCCGTGGCCACGGCCAAGCTCAGCGATGTCATCGACTACATCCTCGCCAGCCCCGAATTGCACCATTGATTCACAGAATCACTACGCATACTGGCTCAAACGCCCCAGATAAGACGGGCGACCGAGCCGATCCTACGGCACATCCTGGCCCAGAGAGGCGAGGCGGATCTCGAACCACTGATCCGTGGACAGCTCAAGATCCAGTGCTTCCACCGCCTTCGCGATGCGTGCCGGGTTTCCTGTACCCAGCACGGGCACGAACTTGACAGGATGCTTGAGAATCCATGCGATGGCGACCTGGTCAACAGAGGCTCCGCCGAGATCCCGGCCGATCCGGGTGAGGGTCTCGCGCAGACGTTTGGTCCTCTCCGACTTGTCGCGGAACAGCCGACCGCCTCCCAGCGGCGACCAGGCCATCGGGCAGATCTCCAGCTTCTGGCACAGGTCAATGCTGCCGTCGGCGTGCGCATCGAGATCCAGCACGGAGTATTCAATCTGATTCGTGACCAGGGGCACATCCAGCTTGGAGACCAGCATCTCGAATTGGGAGGGCAGGAAGTTGGAGACGCCGAAATAGTGCACCTTGCCCGATTGCCGGAGCCGGACGAAAGCCTCATTGATCTCGCGCGGGTCCATGAGCATGTTCGGCCGATGAATCAGCAGCAGGTCGAGATAGTCCGTCCGCAGACATTTCAGCGAGTTCTCCACTGAAGCGATGATGTGCGAGCAGCTCGTGTCGTACCCGTGAACTTTGTGGGCAGGCCGGTTGGCCGAGACCAGCTTGATGCCGCACTTGGTGACGAGTTGGATCGTCGAACGCTCGATGCCCGCCTCGGCCAGCGCCGATCCGAACCGATCCTCGCAGGTGTAATCGCCGTAAATGTCGGCGTGATCGAACGTGGTGATCCCCTCCTTCAGACAGCCGTGGATAAGATCGACGATTTCCCGTTGGCTCTTATTCCATTCGGCCAGGCGCCACAAACCGTGGACAATGCGCGAAACATCCGGGCCATGCTTCGATAGTGCAATCTGAGGAACCATCCGTCGGCACTCCATACCCTTCACTGCGCAACAACAGGCCGCCGCACTTGCGACGGGCTGGTCCAATCGTACACGAACTCGCGTCCCGCCACAACTCCCGGCACGCTCGCGCAGATGGCAACGGACCATCAACTTCAGTGCGTCAACATGGACAGATACAGGACAGGGAGAAGCAAGCACCGATATTGCCGTCGTTGCCCACTTTCACTCATCGCCAGCCATAAAAAAAGCCAGATTCCAAAGAGAATCTGGCTTCGGAGGAGGGTGATGAAAAGCTATTTGTTGACCTTCGGAAAGGCTTCTGCCAGCCCGAATCTGTCTACATCTTACATCGTAGAGAGCCGGGCAAAATCTTTAGCGAAAACCAAATGTACAGGAAAAATTATGCTTTTCCCGCCCGAATTCAAGGGTTAAATTATCGCATCGTCAGGTTTTTCGTCGGTCAGCCTCAAAAATGCTCGTATTTTCGACCTTTAACCTAAGCTATTTTACGGCGCCGCCGAGATTTTTGTTCTGAGGTCATAACCAGAAGCTTGTTAATTCTTGATGGAATGGAAGATGAATGGCCGCACCACGATTGCGGATCTGTTGACGGCGAAACAGGAGCGACGCCCCATTGCCGCCGTCAGTTGCTATGACTATACCACGGCGCGCCTGGTAGCCCAGGCGCCAGTGGACATGATCCTGGTGGGCGACTCCGCCGCTCAGTTGCTGCTCGGATTCGACTCGACGCTCCCCGCAACTATGGATTTCATGGTCGCCATCACCGCCGCAGTTCACCGAGCTGCCCCACATATCTATCTTGTCGCCGACATGCCTTTTCTATCTTACCACCTTAGCCTCGCCCAAGCGATTCGCAACGCCGGCCGCTTCGTGACGGAAGCCGGTGCCCAGATGGTGAAGATCGAGGCGACGGCAGCCTATCTCGACACGGTGAAAGCGGTCAGCAAGGCCGGCATTCCCGTCATGGCGCACATCGGGATTCTGCCCCAGAGAATCGCCGCCGTGGGCCGCTTTCACGCCGAAGCAACTACGGCGGACAGGGCCGGCGATCTCATCGACTTGGCCCAGGAGATGCGGACCGCCGGAGCCAATGCCCTCCTCATTGAAGGGACAGCCACCGAGGTTGCCCAGATTATCACGGCCCAGTCCGAGGTGCCCGTGATCAGTTGCGGCTCCGGTCCCGGCTGCGATGGGCAGATTCTCGTCGCCCCAGATATCCTGGGGCTTGGAGCCGGGCATCCGCCCAAGTTCGCCAAGTCCTACGGCGACCTTGGCGCCCGTTTTGTCGAGGCCTTCCAGAGATACGCTGACGACGTCAGAAGCGGCCGCTTCCCCGATGCGGATCACAGCTATCACATGAAGCCGGGGGAGTTCGAGCGGCTTCAAGAACAACTCGGCAAGACCAGACCATCGTAGCGGCAGTTGTTACGCCGAGCCTGTTGATACCTCGCGAGACGATTGCTTCATCAACCGCCTTTGCTGCGCTCCGGAATGGGAAGGCCCAGCTCGGCGAGGACCTTCTTCATATCCTCCCAGACGTAGCGGCGGTTCTGTTCGCTGTAGTTGCGCAGCAGGTAGGCGGGATGGAAGGTGGCCATGAGCTTGATGGGCGGCCGGCCGATGCCGGTATAGTATTCCTGGAACTGACCGCGCAGTTGGGTGATGCCCTTGATGGTGTTCAGCAGGGTCTTGGCTGCGTGGCCGCCCAGGGCGACGATCACATCCGGATTGATGGCCTCGATCTGTCGCTGGAGATAAGGCAGACAGTTGACGATCTCATCCGGCCGGGGCTCGCGGTTCTCCGGCGGCCGGCACTTGAGAATGTTGCCGATGAAGACCTCTTCCCGCTGGAGGCCGCAGGCAGCGATGATCTTGTCGAGAAGCTGCCCCGCCCTGCCGACGAACGGCCGGCCCTGGGCATCTTCATCCGCCCCCGGCGCCTCGCCGACGAACATGATCCGGGCCCGCGGATGCCCTTCGCCGGGAACACAGTTCGTGCGGGTGGACCCCAACTGGCATTTGCGGCACTGCCGGGCCTCGCCGGCGACCGCCTCCAACTCGGCGGCAGCATCCGACGAGGATGATTGCGGATTGCGGATTGCGGATTGCGGATTAGAGGCCAAGATTGGGATTGGCGAAGACGCGTTGGCGGATGACACAGCGGCAACAGGAGCGGAATCATTGGGGGCTGCGGTCTTGCCGCGAATGGCAAAGCCTGTGAAGAAACCGTCCATCTCCGCGTGCTGACGAACCACCTTGTTCACATCCACTTCCGCCATGTCATTATTATAGCATCGCGCGGAGCGCAGACAAGATCACCCTTTGAACATATGCGGCCCCTGTCCACATCCATCGCCGCTTCAGCGAACCACAGGTGAGAAAATAAGCAGGGGCTCCTCGGCGTTGCCCGAGGGGCCCCTGTCACGTTGTTCATGTCGCAGAGGCTTACGAGTTGATGATCTTGTATGCCTCTTCTTTGTAGGCTTCCATGATGTACGGGATGCCCGAGACCTGGGCCGCTTCGGGGGTCAGGGCCATCAGGTCCTGACGGCTGATCGTCGAAACCCGGAAGTTGCGGCTGCCGGCCATGAGCTGCTGCAGGCCGACCCGTAGCTTATCGGTGAAGGTGTACAGGCCGATCGCGCCGAGCGGCATCTCCTTGACGGTGTCCTTGCCATACTTGGCCACGAGGTCCTCGTAACTGACGAAGATCTCTTCGACCGTGTTGCCGAACGCGCTGACGGTCTTGGGCAGGGCATCGGGGCCTTCCTTGAGCCACTCGCCGATGTTCTTGCCGACCATGCCCGGGATCATCAGGGCCCGGCCCATGCAGACCGCCTTGGTGAACGGAGAGCCCATCGCCAGGGCCTTGAAGACGTGGTCCTCGGAGCTGAAGCCGCCCGCAATGGCGATGTCCGGGACAAACTGCTTCCGGGCGGCCAGCTTCTGGCAGAGATCCTGCGTCATGGATTGCAGATAGAAGGTCGGGACGCCCCACTCCTGCATCATCCGCCACGGGCTCATGCCGGTCCCACCCGGAGCACCGTCGACCGTCAACAGGTCCAACCTGGCCTCGGAGGCCCACTTGATCGCCATCGCCAACTCGCGCATCGGATAGGCGCCGGTCTTGAGCGTGACACGCTTGGCGCCGAGCCGGCGGAGACGCTCGACTTCCTTTATGAATCCCTCGTGATCGACGAATCCCAGTCGGGAGTGCCGCTCGAAGTGCTTCAGCGCACCGTCACGGAACGCCGCCTGATTGGCCTCATTGGAGGGATCGGGGGTGACGAGATAGCCGCGCCGCTGCAGTTCCAGGGCCCGTTCCAGGGAATCGACCTGGATCTCGCCGCCGATGCACTTGGCGCCCTGACCCCACTTGAGCTCGACGCACTCGATGCCGAGCTTGCCGACCACGTACTCGGCGACGCCCAGACGGGTGTCTTCCACGTTCATCTGGACGATCATGTCGCCGTAGCCTTCGTGATAGCGGCGGTACTGGGCCACGCGCTCGGCCATGTTCGGGGACTTGGTCACCTTGCCCTTGGCGTCCAGTTCAAGTCCGGGATCGATGCCGCAGACGTTCTCGCCGCAGACCAGCGTGATGCCCGAGATGGCGGCGCCCGCGGCGAAGTGCGCCCAGTTCTTGCGGGCGATCTCGGTGGAACCGAGGGCCCCGGTGAAAATCGGCAGCCGCATCTTCACCTTCTTGGTGACGCCGTACTCGGTCTCCGTGTTGACCATCGGAAACAGCGTGTTGTCCGAGTGCCCTGCCGCCCCCTGGGCCAGACCCTTGGCCCCCAGCGCATAGCCGGCGATATTCAGGTGCGAATAGTCGACCGGATAGTTCTTGTCGGCGCCGGCGGTCAGCGTCCCGAAGGGACCCGGGTAGAGCACTTCCCGGCCCCGGAAGGTGGACTTGAACACCTCGCAGTTGCCCCGGCAGCCGTCGATACAACGGGTGCACAAGCCCGAGACCGGCGCCACGCTCCGGGAGCGGTTCATCGTTTGGGTTGCCTCATTGGCATTGGGTTGTAGCAGGTTCATTGGCATCTCCTTCTTAAAAAACTGAACTTGCTTTTCATTAGCGGAGCTTATATTATGAGGGCTGATAGCTAATCAGGGAAGCCTCTTATCCTGATATGTGGCATTAGGAAGGTTAATAGTGCATATAGAAACACTGAAGATCTTCTGCGATCTGGCGGATTCGCGGAGCTTCTCCAAGACGGCGGAGAAGCACCTGCTGAGCCAGTCTGCCATTTCCCAACAACTGGCGCAGCTCGAGCTGGCCCATAAATGCCAGTTGATCGCCCGCAAGAAGCGGCCGATCGAGCTGACCACCGCCGGCCAAGCGTTCTACAAGGCCGCCAAAGACATCCTCGAAAGGTATGACCAGTTCCGGACGGAGCTGAACGCGCTCAAGAGCGGCATTGAGACCAGAATCAACGTCGCGGCGATCTTCAGCATCGGGATGCACAGCCTGCCCGATTACGTGAAGAAGTTCATGATCCGGTACCCGACCGTGAACATGCGCATCGAGTACTTCAGCGCTGACAACGTTTATGAGATGGTGCTCAACGGCGAGTTCGATATCGGGCTGGTCGCCGTGCCCAAGAAGGATAGACGCCTGGATGTCTATGAATTCGAGGAAGAGCCGCTGGTCCTCGTTTGCAGCCCCAAGCATCCCTTGGCCGACGAGACCAAAGCCGACATTCATAAGCTGCAGTTCGAGCGGTTCATCGCGTTTGAGAAGGACGTGCCTACCCGCATCTGGATCGACAACATTCTGTCCCGCTACAGCACGGTGGTGCGCACCGTCATGGAATTTGATAACGTCGAGACCGTCAAACGCGCCGTGGAAATCAACGCGGGGGTGAGTATCCTGCCACAGGCCACCGTCGTTCAGGAGATAGCCGGCGGGACGCTCAAGGCAATCCCCTTCTCCAACGACCAATTCTTCCGCCCCACCGGCATCATTGTCCGCAAGGGGCGGA
>JAMCWO010000049.1:0-4303 GCA_023481165.1 Planctomycetota bacterium
TCCCACGGCCTACGTCACCCGCGTGCCGGACAATCCCTATGGCCACGCGGTACGAAGCAGCGCCCGCGAGAACGGCGTCAATACGGACCATTTCGTCTGGGCGCCGAAAACCGAACCGATTGGCCGGATGATCTACGAGATCGGACGCACGCCCCGACGAAGCGTCACGGTGTATCAGCGCCAATATTCCGCCGCGTCCCGGATCACCGCCGGCATGGTTAACTGGAAAGAGGCATTGAAGAACGCCAAGCTGTTTCATACTTGCGGGATCACGTTCGGCCTGGCCACCCATAGCAACTACGACCGGAACTACTGTCAGGAGGCCTTCAATGAGGCTATCGCCGAGAAACCCGAGGGCTGCCTGGTCGGGATGGATTTCAACTACCGCAGCACGCTATGGACCGTGGAGCAGGCGCGCGAAGTGCTGACGCCCATCGTGGCCAACCACGTGGACGTGCTGGTCACGACGCTGGGGAACATGGCCGAGTTGTACGGCATCGGCTGCGGCCGGTATTCCGCCCGGCAGATCGTTGCCGGCGAGATCGGACAACTGGAAGACGAGGACCTGCGCCGGTTTGCGCAGCAGGTCCACCAACACTTCGAGACCACCCTCGTAGCCGTCACCATACGCTATCCGGACTCCTTGGAGCAGCACCGCTGGGAATCGGCCGCCGTTCACGCCGACGGGACGTTCTTCCGTTCTCCGGCGGTCCGGCCCATCGCTCTGGGGGACCGGCTGGGCGGCGGCGACGTCTGGACCGCGGGCTTCTACTACGGTCTGCTAACGGAGGACCTCGGCAGCCGGGGCATCGCCAAGGGAGTGCTCGTGGGCGATGCCGCCACGCGGCTGAAGCAAACCCTCATGTTCGACCTGCCGATCCTCGAAAGAAGCGAGATTCGAGCCTTGATGATGGCGGACGTCGCCTGAAAATCAACGAAAGAAGGATAGACAAAAATGCGCAACGTGAAACGAGTTTGCCTGATCGCATTGTTAGCGTCGACGGGTAACGTCCTTTATGCCCAGAGCAGCATTCCGACCGACTGGATCGACCCGGATACGGGGCACCGTGTCGTCCGATTGTCGCGCGAGGACGGCAGCCAGAGCTCGTACTTCCACCAGAACGAGTTCACCCCCGACGGCAAGAAGTTGGTCTTCACTTCCCCGACCGGGCTATACACCGTGGACCTCCAAACGCGGGCCATCGAGCAGATCCGCGCGGGACGCACCGGACTGCTGTGCGTCGGCCGCAAGACCGGTCTCGCCTATTACCTGTCGCGCGGCGAGCCAGGAGCGGCGCTTTGGGCCGTCAACCCGGGCACGAAGGAGGACAAGAAGGTCATCGATGTCCCCCGGGGTCTGTCGATTGCCAACATCAACTGCGATGAGACGCTGGCGGGCGGCACGTTTGACCTGAAGCGGCCGCAGGGATTCACCGGCTTCGGTGCTCGTGGCGCGGGCGTCCCGCCCTCGAATCGCGGGCAGGATGCCCGCGACACGCAAGGGCAAGATGCCCTCGCCACGGCCGCTCGCCGCGGGCGGCGGGAAGCGCAGCGGCCGGGCTTCGGCTCTTCCAACACGGACCGCGACATGCAACTGATCACGCTCGACCTCAAGACGGGCGAAGTCAGCAAGTTCAACGAGAGCCGGGCGTGGCTCAACCACGTGCAATTCTCCCCGACCGATCCGCACCAGATGCTGTTCTGCCACGAGGGCACCTGGCAGCTCATGGACCGGACCTGGATCATCCGCACCGACGGTACGGGACTGACCAACGTTCACCCGCGCACGATGAACATGGAGATCAACGGCCACGAGTTCTTCAGTCCGGACGGCAGGAGCATCCTGTACGACTTGCAGACCCCGCGCAGCCGGGTCTTCTGGCTGGCCCGCTACGACATCGGGACCGGCAAGCGCACCTGGTACCATCTCAAGGCCAACGAGTGGTCGGTGCACTTCAACATCGCGCCCGACCAGACGCTCTTTTGCGGCGATGGCGGCGGGCCGCACAGCGTGGCCGCGCCGGACAACGGCCAGTGGATTTACCTCTTCCGTCCGCACTTAATCCCACCCGTGACCGGCGGCGCCAGCGATCCGGAGAAGCTGATCCAGAGCGGGCATCTCGAGGCCGAGAAGCTCGTCAATCTCGCCAAGCACGACTACGCGCTGGAGCCGAACTGCCAGTTCACCCCCGATGGCAAGTGGATTGTCTTTCGCTCGAATATGTTCGGCCGCTCGCACGTCTTCGCGGTCGAAGTGGCGAAGGCGAAGCCGTAGCTCAGTGGGCGGAAATGATGTCCTTGAGGAGCGTGAACTCCAGGTCGTACACGCGGCGCAATTCGGCGTCGGGCACAACATCGCCCGTGACCCCCATGCGGGCGTCGGCGAGGCGCGCGGCGAACCCGACCACGGTGACCGACCCTTGCCCGTGACGCAACGTGGCAGCGATAGGCGTGCCATCCAACGAGATGACCGGCGTGCCCCCGACGACCCGGTACGCCGCCTCGATGGGGACGGCGGGCTGATTACCGGCCGCCGGGAGCGAGCCGTTCAGGGTCCGGCTGGAGTCGAGGCTCAAACCGAAGGGGTATAGAAGGCTATTGGCGGTTGAGCCGGTGTTCTCAGGCGAATCCAGGACCAGCACCTTTCCGCCAGAGGCCACATAACGCACAACGGCCTCCCGGAATTCATCGCTCACCGCTCGGGTCGGATAGGTGAACACCACCAGGTCCCCTTGCAGTGCCTCCAGACCGCTACAGCGCGAGGTGAAGTAGCCGAGGCGCAGAATCCACCGCTCGAAGATCCCGAAGCCGTTGGCCTCTCCCGCGAGAAATCCGCTCTTCGACAGCGGCGTATCGCAGAGCGTGCGGTCCATCACGACATGAACAAACGGCCGCATTGGCTGGGGCAGCGGCAGGCCGTGATGGTGCACGACTCGTGCCGTCACGCTCGCGGCGGCCCAGGCCGACAGGCCGAGAGCCAGGAGCAAGACAAACGATTGCGGATGGCGGATGGCGGATGGCGGATTAGCCGTACCGCCTTTTTTCAATCCGCAATCCGCAATCCGAAATCGGCAATTCAAAATTCGGTGTACGCCGACAACCGTAAGGACCAGCCCGCCCAGCAACAACCAGAGCCGCGGATGGAGCGGCACGTTCCGGTGGTTGAGCCATTCGAGCAGGCCCCGCATCAGTTCCGCCTTGCCCGGCTCGAAGGTGGAGAAGTTCGAGAAGACGGTCGAGTCCGGGAAGGCCGCCACACGGCCCGCCCCCCGGCGCGTGGCCCATAGCTGAATGAAAGCCCCGTAGCGGCTGTAGGCGTGGTCCTCGACCTGGGGATAGAAGTTGCTGACGTGGTAATCCGCCGGCAGATTCCGCAGACCGGTGGACCGGATGACGGCTTGGCCTGAACTCGCCCCCGGACTGATGGAGCAGGAGACGGCGAAGTCGAAAGACGGCATGCCCTGAACGATGGGGTGCGCCACCACCGGTCGCTGCCAACGCTGCTCGAACACCGCATCGATGTCGAACAGGCAGTCATACCGAAAACGAAAACCGAAACGCTGCGCGATATCGTTGAGGTGCGTGCCGGTATCGAAGACGTTCGTGTGTTCGCCGATCAGCAGCAGGCCGCCACCCTTCCGGACGAACCGTTCCAGAGCCGCCACTTCCTCCGGGGTATAGCGCAGCGTGGGAACCTTGATGACCAGGACATCGCAGTCCTGCACCGCCGCATCATCGATCCGCGTCTGGAGCCGCCCCATCTGATAGAAACGCGAGCAGTAGTCATAGATGCAGGCATAGTTGTACCCGGATTGCTCGCCGTACCACTGCGTATCGAACGGCCGGTCGATCGGCTCCCAGGTGGAGTGAAACTCATCCACAAGAATGCGGCCCTCCTTGCGCCGCCCGGCCGGATCCCACAACCACCCGAAGCACAGCAGAAAGACCCCCGCAAAGACCAAAGCAAAGGCTATCGCACGGCGACTGGTAGGGTGGGCGATGCCCACCATTTTGCCTGCCGGCTTGGGCAAATCCGACGGTTCATTGAAACGCGCGGTTAGGAACCGAATCGCCAGCAGGACTGGGACCGACAACAAAGCCAGAAGAACCCACGGATTCCAGAATTGGTTCATCAGGGCCAGCGGCGTGTCATACTCCGTCCGCAGCGCCCGGTGCATGAGAGTCGACATCAGCACAGCCGCACGAACGGGCAGCCACAGGGCGACCAAGACGATCAGTAGGGTGGGCTGTGCCCACCAACGATGGATGGAAACGGGATGAGGTTGGTGGGCACAGCCCACCC
>JAMCWO010000049.1:4313-8278 GCA_023481165.1 Planctomycetota bacterium
ATATCGTGGGCGGGTCCAGGAGCAGTTCCCAGGTGGCGCCGAGCCGATGCACCGTACGGACCGAGTAGAGCGCCAGATCGGAGCCGTCCAGGGCCGCATCGAGGCCGAGCAGGCGCCCCATGCCCGCCAGAGGCAGCGACAGGAGGCGAGGAAGCTCGTGAGATCGGGCCGTGATGCTCTCGTAGGCAACCACCGCCAGCGCTTGGGCCGTCAGGATGATGCCGGCCAACAAGGCCGCCGAGCCGATCGCTTTCGGCCACGGGCGCGGGATGGGCATAACGCACAAGGCCAGACCGGCAGCGATCAGCAGTGGTGCAACTCGATAGGGCCAGGGAGCCACGGCGATGACCGGGAGCAACAGCACCAAAGCAATAATCGATTCGGCCTTGCCCGGCGTGTGTCGCCGGATACCGGTCAACAGACCGGTCCCGGCGACAAGCAAGGCAGCCCACACTGGCCAGCTCCCCGCATGGTAATAGCGCAGGCCGAACAGCCACGAGGCACTCAACAGGGCCAGGCCTATCCAGGCTCGTCTCATGGCGTCCCCTCCTGCTTGGACTCACCGGCGGGCACGGACTCCTCGGTCGCCTTCTCGCCTTGGAGGGCGGGAGGCACCCATTGGGGCTGGTCCCGCAGCACGGTGAGGAACCAGCGCCAGAAGTCGGCGTTTTCCCGCAGGCCCTCGAAGGGCTCACCGTCCTCGCGCTCCAGGTTGTCGTTCGTGGCGAACCGCGTGTCGCCGATCACGACCACCTTGCCGGCCCCGAGGCGGCGCAGGACGATCACCGGCAGATTGTCCCGCCCGTAGGCGATGACTTGGGCATCCGCCTCGGTGCAGAGCACGGGCCACGCCGCATGGAACCGAACGAAGACACGCCGGTCCTCGGATTGCAGGTACGGCGACTTGAAGTGCCCCATCGGCACGCTCTCTCGGGCATTGAGCCCGTCGCTGCCAATGCGGAAGCCGAAATCCGACAGCAATGACCGGCTGGGGCCGGCCTCATCGCACCCGACCGTGAGAATGAACGTGCCGCCGCGATTCACGAAATCGCGGATCGCGGCACGCTCGGAAGAGGAGAAGCTCCGATGGGGTGCTATGGTAATGAACAATCCCGCACGCTCCAGCCGCGCGGCGTTGACCTGCGGCAGAGACAGCGTCAGGTAGCCGTTCCGCATGAGGGTCAGCACCAACCCACCGACGCCGTCGCCGCGCCAGGATTCCCCGCTTGAGGCTTCCAGGTGCGAGGCGTCGATGTAGGCCAGGTTGTTGGGGTATTTGAGCCGGCCGTCCGGGAAGGATTCCCAGGCGTGGCTCGTCGCTGCCGATGTGACGATCAACGATCCGGCCAGACCGAGCGTCAGCAGCACGATGGTTCGCTCATTGGGCCATCGAACCAGAAGGCCGAGAATCACGGCGCCGAGCAACAGACCGAGGAATTGCCGCCATAGGGCGTGGGCGCGAGTAGAACCGCTCGCCAGATAGGCGAACAGCCGGGACGTGAAGACGTGCGAGCTGACATTGATGCCATTGGTCAGGGAAGAGGTGTCGCCGAACGCGACGACTTTTCCCCTGCCCATCGGCTGCTCGGCCGCCAATAAGAGGTCGCCGAGTTTCTCGCCGGGATCGTACCGCTCGTTGCCGATCATGGCCCGGCTACTGCCCTCATCCCCCAGGTCCGACCAGCCCCAGCGGCCCACGGCGACCGGGCGGGTCCGCCAGCCGGCCTGGAGCGAGGCGCCGATGACGATCCCCAACTGGTTGCGGTCATCGGGGATACCGACGGTGGTCGGATGAATCATCGCCTCATAAGATTGCAGCCAGCCGCCGACGGCGAACGTGGCACAGTCGAAGGCCACCCGCATATTCGTCGGGCCCAGCACATCATTGAATCGGCTGCTGCCATCGCGATCGCGGGTCGTGTGCTCGCCCAGGACCAGCAGGGAGCCGCCCCGGCGGACGAAGCTCCAGATCCGATCGAGTTGCCCTTCAGCCCAGGGCTGGTCCGGGAAGATCAGGGCCAGGGCGTCCGCCCCGCGCAGGTCCTCTTCGGACAGGTCCTTCGAGATCACGCTCCGCGCCCCCAGGCTTTCGAGGTAGACCGGCAGCATGCCGTACATCCCGCTGCCGAGCCGCCCGTAACTGCCGTGGGTGGGCTTGAGCCAATTGAGGAACCCCTTTTCGTAGAAGACGATCTTCCTGCCGTGCAAATCGGGCGACACGGGGTAGAGCGAGGTCGCTGCGGGCAACAGAAGTGCGGCCAGGACGAGGAGAGACGAGACGATTGCGGATGGCGGCCCCCGGTCAAGGCCGGGGGTGACAAGATTGCGGATGGCGGATTTGAGGCGCGGCATCAGGACGTAGGGTGGGCTGTGCTCACCAATGCCGCGCGGAAACGGTGGTTGGATGGTGGGCACAGCCCACCCTACGGGCATCCAGGTGGACCAGCGAAACAGGGCCGCGCCGATCAGCAAGTGGATCGCGCAGGCCAGTGCGGGCACGTTCCACGGCACGGCTTTGTGGAAGAATCCTGCCCACGACCAACTGTCCGGTGCGGCGGGGCGCGGCACCGCCGTGAGCAGGTCCGGCACGTACGACAAGGCGACGAGATAGCCGAAGTGACCTGCGGCAATCCCGATCAATCCGTAAGCGGCACGCCGGGCCCGAGGTCCTCCGGTCATGACGGTCCACGCGACCCATAGGGCTAACATCACGACGAGATAATCCAGGCCGGCGAACGTGGCCCCGATGTTCAAGGGGCGCGACGAAAGCAATCCGACAAGACGGCCCAGTCCGTGCCCGAGCCGGTCCGCTGCCATCCACACGAGCGGCACCGTGGTGTACGCCAGCCGGTACAGAGCCAAAACCGCCACACCCACTGATGCCGACAGCAGCACAGACCGGTCCCGGCCGGAAAAGAGCGATGCCAGGAAGGCGAGGACGAGCGCCACGGCCGAGATGTTTGCAACCGGCTGTGATGCGGCGACCATCAGCACCGCCGCGATCACGACCGCCGCCAAACGGACGAAGAATGCTCTTGTCCATTTGGGAGGGAAAGGCAATACCACGACGGCAGCCGCGAGCAATCCCAGGGTCAGGACTCGTTCCAAAGCGTGTGCCAGCAGACCGATAGACCCCGCCGCGGCCCAAGCTGCCGCCACACCCGCCAAGGCGGCGACTACTACCCGCACATCGCCCCCGGCGATGCGCGAAGCGTCCGCCCGCGAACGGTCTTCATCGGCTTGCCTGTCGGAAACCACGCCGCGATTATCACCGACGCACATATTCTATGCAAACCGATTTACCGCTTCGCCACCACGAGCGTGGGACAAGGTACATCCAGGACCGGACACGGCGCCCCCGCCGCCACGGATGCGAGCGGCGCTATGCAGGTGGGCGGACACTTCGTCACAGAGACTGGGCACTGCGTGTTCACCACCGGGCATCTGGTTGATACGGCCGGGCACACAGTTTGAACCGCCTGGCACGCGGTCACCGTCAGTGGACACTTCGTCAACGAGACGGGGCATTGCGTCGATACGGCCGGGCACTCGGTCTTCGACGCCGGGCACCGCGTGCTCACGACCGGACACTGGGTCTGCACGGCGGGGCACTGGGTATTCACGACCTGGCAGTTGGTCGGCGTGGGTGGGCACTTCGTCAGCGATTCAGGACATTTCGTTTCCACCGCCGGGCACTGGGTGTCGACGGCCTGACATTGGGTGGCGGTAGGAGGACACTTGGTGATGACCTCCGGGCACCGCGTCGCATAGACCGGGCATTTCGTGGCCGCGGACGGACACTTCGTCTCCACCGCCGGACACTGAGTCTCCACGACCGGGCAGTAGGTCGGGGACGGTGGGCACTGGGTCGCTACCACCGGGCACTGGGTCGCCGCCGTCACAACCGAGCATTGAGTTGCCGTGGGAGGACACTTTGTCGTGACCGGCGGGCATTTCGTCGCTAC
>JAMCWO010000346.1:0-6847 GCA_023481165.1 Planctomycetota bacterium
ATGGCCGAGGAGACCACGCAACAGGTCTTTGTCACGGCCGCCCGGCAGATCGGCCGGTTCGATCCGCAGCGGGGCGAACTCCGCGCCTGGCTGCTCGGCATCGCCCGCAACCGCTTCCTGGTACTCCAGGCCAAAGAGCGGCGCCGCCGGCGCTACGAGGCGTTGTCCGGGCAGGAGGGCAGCGAGCCGGACGGAGGGCGCGAGCCCGATCTGTACGTCCATGAGGCGCTCGCCCGCCTGCCCGCGGACTATCGCCGGGCCTTGGAGGGCAAGTACCTCAAGCGGCTGACCATGAAGGAGATGGCGGAGGCGAAGGGGATCAGTATTGAAGCGATCGAGTCCCTCCTGCGGAGGGCGCGGGACCGATTCGCGCAAGTATACAGACAAATGCAGGATGCCAGGTAGGGTGCGTACCACGCACCGTGTTGGCGGCAGGAAGGGAGGACAGCAGAGCCGAAAGAAACGAAAGAAGACGAAAAAAAGGGGAAGGGATCTTGTAGCACAGCCGCCCTCTGCTGTGTCTTCTGGGTTCCCCGGCCCCGGAGTACGAAAAGCCGAAGAAGCAACGAATGACACGTATCGCACAAATCGTGATTCGAATCATCGAGAGAGTATTGTCATGAACGATGCAGAAATGGACAAGCTTCTGGAACGGGGTCTGTCGGGCGGTCCCCCCCGGCCGGGATATCGAGAAGAGGTTCTGGCCGACTCGGTGGCGGCGTTGGTCCGAGCCCGGCGGAGCCGGACCCGGCAGTGGGCGGGGTCGCTTTCCGCGGCGGCCGTTCTGATCGCCGGGGTCTCGTTTCTCCTGGGCCGGTACTCCCTGCCGAAGCCGGCCCCGGAGACGGCGCCGGTTGTGACACCTGTTGCAGCCGAGACACGAGGTGTGCCCGTCCCGAACGACCTGGTCGCATGGTTGGACGCGGCCCGGCTCTTCCACCAATTGGGGATGCCGGACCGCATGGGTCGTGCGGTGGACCGCGCGAGCCGATTGCTGCCCGTTGGCTCGGCCGCGACCGCTGTGGCGTGTGGCACGGCCGCCCCCGGCCGGGAAATCGAGAAGATCACCCCCGAGGGCGGGGGTGCCACATGGACGTCCGACACCACGGGCCGCACCGCTGGCCCACGCTTCCCGATCTTGTCCGCCCTCGGTCTTGCGGCCACGTCCCTGCCCCTGCGTTCCTCGTCAGCGGAGAATGCGAGTCCAATCATGGCACAGCCTTTGGGAGACTAGAGTCATGAAAACAGGATGGACGAAGAAGTGGTTGTGTCTGGCCTGTCTGAGTCTATTGGTCGTCTTCTCCGCGGTCGGAACGGGGCAGACAGCAGGGGAACCAGATCAACGCAGCGCCGGCAGCATTGTGGATCGTGTGAAAAGGGAAGATGATCCGGAGTTGAGCGAGTTGATCCGAATTGCGCTGACGAACCGCAAGGGCGCCAGTGAGCAAGAGCGTTTCGAAATCATCCGCAAGGTCACGCAGAGCTATGCACAAATCAAGCTCCTGGACCAGCAGATCGAGCAACTCGGCCACAAGATCGAGATAACTACCGGCCCTGCCGAGATGCGGTCCGAATTCGTCCTGGCTCAAGCAGAGCTGGTATCCAAGCGGAGCATGGAGTTGGCGAACCTGCGGGAGATCATGGGGATCATTCCCCGGTTCCCCTTTGACAAGCAGCCGACCGGGGATCTCAACACCTGGCTAAATCTCCAGGTGCTGGAGCAGCGGGTGGTCGTGTACGACGCCCTCAAGCCATTCCAGGACTATTGGGCCATGTGGCGTCACAAAGTAGCAGGGGTGCTGTCCGAGAAGGAGACACTGGACTATCTCCGCGGGCGGCTGAAGGACAAGAAGAATCTGCCCATGCGGATCGACATCGAGTACCGAGCCGAGACTCGCAGTGCCGGCGAGAGACTGCGCGGCGCGGTGTTTTCGCTGGCCAAGGAAACCGGCGCGGATATGGACGTCGAGGTACGCCTGGAACTGATCTGGTGGATCAGCCCCACCTCAGAGGCGCCGTTCTTCTGCCGGGAGGGCAAAATCCGGACGTTGTACGGAGCGCCGATGGCGCGACCGGATGGGGGGCCCCAGCTCTTCCGGACGGGACTCGTGGACCCGAACGACCTCGAACAACATATTCTATGGCGTCTCTTGTATCCCGGGAATGTCCCGATCAGGCTCCGGGTCGAATATGACCCGGCGAGTACGCCGATAGCCAAGCAAGTAGCTGCGAGCATCAAGAGTATGGCCCAACGCCTGGGCGTTGCCGAGCTGGTCACGGTTAAGAGCGTGCCTGTCGAGCCGGTGCCGGAGACGGCCTTTCTGGGCCGATGGGAGGCCCTCGGGAAAGGTTACATCCAAGCCCTTGACATCCAGCCTCAGGGGGTATGCCAAGTCGCCATGGGTGATGGAACGCAGGCGTTCAAGGCCGGGGCGAGCGTCAAGGGCACATGGATGCCGACCTGCAAGGAAATCCTCATAGACTTCAATGATGAACTCCAGAACGGGCCTCATTTCTATTACCTGGCCTCCCTCAACGAGAAAGGGAATCTCGTTGTCGACAGAACAGAGGTTTATAAGCAGGGCTATTTCAGCGTGCACAATACGGGACAGATGATCTTCCAGAAGGTGAAATAGGAGCAGGGTCAGCAGCAGTCGCGCTGTGCGGCTGGCTGGAGAACTTTGTTATTGCGAGAGAACGAGTGAAAAGCAGGAGGAACAAGGATGAGCAAGACAGTCGTAGCATTCATCGTCGTTTTTGCGTGCGGAACGAGGTCGATGGCAACGGACATCGCGTTCTACGTCGGGGCCGTCAACAATTCGGACAATACGGGCTGGTATGACGCCTCGACGCAGTTCCAGGATGTCCAGACGATCATCGCCGGGACTGGGCACCTGTTCCACGACATCCGGCAGTTCGATGACAACCAATTTGGCGAATTCGCCGCCTGGGTGGACGAGCACACGAATGACGGGGAGATGGACATTCTCTGGCTCAATGGTTGCATGCCGAGTGTTCTCTATCCGTTCCCGAATCTTCAGCCGGATGGGTCGCGCATCGAAGCGTGGCTCGATGGCGGCAACATGGTCATCAATGTCTGTGACTGGTTCGGGTATGTCTCCTATGAAGGCGGGTGGCGCCACACGAACAATGGCGAATGGGGTGCCGCGAACATCCTGGACCTTCCTCCGGGTGTCATTCTTTACCGGGACAACACGGTCCTGAGCGTTACGCCGACGGGCAGGGAGTATCTACCCAGCCTCCCGGACCCCCTCATCACGTATCGACCCGTTGTTCTCTCGGCAGTCCAGCCCCCCTGGGAGGTGGCTGCGGTCTTCGCTTCCTTGGGCGGCACCGATGACCCCCTGGCAGAACGATGGGCGGATCCGGTGGTGATTCACAACAGGGACACGGGCGCCTATGTCGCGTTCATAAACCAGGCCGGCGGCGGTCCGGCAACCTGGGTCGATAGGGGCCGGGTCTGTGCGGAGTTCATCACCAACTGGGTGATGACCAGGGCGCAGAAATTATCCCCGGCCCGGAATCCCCAGCCGCCGGATGGAGCTACGGGTGTGACCGGGGTCCTGCTGCTGGGCTGGACGGCCGGAGAAACCGCCGTCGCGCACGATGTCTACTTCGGCGCAGATGAGGCTCTGGTGGCCGCCGCGGATCCGAACTCGACCTTGTACTGGGGCCGGCAGGCCGACACAAGCTTCCCTATTCCCGAGCCGCTCCAACCAGGCGGCTGGTATTTCTGGCGGGTCGACGAAGTGGAGGCCGACGGCACCACCATCCACAGAGGCCCCGTCTGGGCCTTCTCCGTGTTCAGTTCTTCTGTGATCGATGACTTCGAGAGTTACACGGATGTACCGGGCCATCGCATCGAGGAGGTCTGGCGCGACGGCTCCGTCAACGGCACGGGGGCGCAGGTGAGCCGCGGGAGCAGCCCCTCGGGCGGCGGGCGGGCAGCCGGGAGCGACCCGGGAGAAGGTCAGATAGCTGAGCCGCGGAGCAGCCCCTCGGGCGGCGGGCGGGCAGCCGGCCCCCACGGCAAGCAGTCCATGCTGCTGGCCTATGATAATACCGGGTCGCCATCCATCAGCGAGGTCGAGCGGCAATTTGCCTCCGAACAGAACTGGACGGTCGGTGGCAGGAACACGTTGAGCCTGTGGTTTCGCGGCGATGTCGTATCCTTCGGAGAAGCCTCGTCCGGCACGTTTACCATGAGTGCGGCGGGCGCGGATATTTGGGGCGCCGGCGATGAGTTCCGCTATGCATATAAGCAACTCAACGGCGACGGTACGATTGTGGCCCGAGTCACCAACGTCTCGTCGAGCAACGTGTGGGCCAAGGCGGGCGTGATGATCCGCGAGAGCCTCAGTCCCGGCGCGGCCCATGCCTTCATGCTGGTCACGCCGGATGGCCGCCGGGCCTTTCAGAATCGCCCGTTCACCAACAGCGGCACTTGCCTGTCGGCCCACAGCAATATCGGGACGATTTCCCTGCCGTTCTGGGTCAAGCTGCAGCGCCAGGGGGACCGACTCACCGGTTATTACTCGCGCGACGGCGTCAACTGGACGCGCCAGCCTGTCACAGAAAACACCGGGTTCGATGCCTCGCCCAATCCGCAGACCATCCATCTGCCGGCCCGTGTCTATGTCGGTCTGGCCCTGACGAGCCATGTCCCGGGCATGGCGGCCACGGCCACGTTTTCCGGCGTGAGGATCACCGGAAGTGTCACCGGCTCCTGGCAGGTGGCGGACATCGGGGCCGACCATCCGGGCAACAGTCCGGATGACCTGTACGTGATCGTCGCAGACAGCAAAGGCAAGACCGCCACGCTGGTCCACCCTGATCCGGCGGCGGTGAACACGCCGGCTTGGACCGAATGGAAGATTCCCTTGAGCAGCTTCCCCGGCGTGGACCTCCATCGGGTCCGGAAGATGTCCCTCGGCGTCGGCGGCCGCGAGCCCGCGCTCCTGCGCGGCACGGGACACATCTATATCGACGACATCCGGGTGTTGAAGCCGTAGACAGGACTATATCTTCAGGATCGGCCTCCGCTCGCCATCCACTGTCGATGGCGGGCTCGCGTGACGAGGACGGCTCGCAGGTGCTCTTCGGCCTGCGGGCCTTCCCGTTTCTGGCCAGTCAAGGGCCGGAATTCACCATCGTTCGGTTCCGGTCCGTAGGGCAAGTGCTTGGTGGGAAAAGGGTTATGGCGAATTGGGCCTGCCAAGGGTCTCGGAGAAACGAAGCCGATTTGCGTCGCCAGGCCGGCGGGATCGGGGACATCTTGTAGTAAGGAGCCCAGCGCGGCAATCCGCCAGCGTGGGGCGATCGCGCCCGGGACGAGGCAAGAAATAAAATTTTGTGGAATCGCGATACTGAAGACGGGCGGAGAACGTCTTTAGTAGTAACGGGCCTTCTTTGGCTATCGCGCGTGGGTAGCCATGCGGAGTCTCAAGGTTGCGAGGAAGGCATTCTTGAGAAAGGAAAAGCGTTATGAGCAGGTTCATCTCTATCTGTCTGAGGGGGGTCCTGTTGCGCGCTCGAATACAAGGTACGACAGCGATCTCTGGGTAGCACAGACCCGGGCATCCTCCAGCGGTGCTTCGGGCCATAGCGGAGAAAGGATATAAGGCAGGGATACAACTCGTCGTTTGTATCCCGCCCTAGCGGAATCCTTTTTGAAAGGGGAAAAGCGATGTCACGGAAACTCACATGGATCGTAGCGGGACTGCTCTGGTGCGGAGTCACCACCGTACCGGCAGCCAACATCATCGTGGTGACGGAGCACGAGGACCGCAATCGCGACGGCGTCCTCGACGACCAGGGCCTGGTCGACTGGCTGGTTGCCGAAGGCCATTCCGTGGAGATCCTGCGGAATTCGTGGGAGCCCCTGGACTCCGACCGGGTGGCTCAGTTGGAGGCGGCCGACCTGGTGATTGTCAGCCGTCAAACCGACAGCGGCCTGTACATCCAGGATGAGGAGACGACCCAATGGAATTCCCTGGGGACGCCGTTGCTGCTGCTGAACGCCAACCTGGCCCGCAACACTCGGTGGAATTGGGTCAATTCGACCATGGCGACCGACGATACGTCGGGCGTCCGCGCGGAGGCGGTCGACCCCAATCATCCCATCTTCCGGGGCGTGTCCCTGGTGGTGCCCGATGGGTCCGACCCGAACAGCCGCGGCACTCTCGCTGCCGTGATCGATTGGACCGTCGGCAGCCGCCTCGCCACGTTCCTGGGCACGACGGACATGGGCAACGGCCGGCTGATCGCCCGTGCGGCGGGCAGCGACCTGGGCTGGATCGCGGAGTGGGATGCCGGCGTGGAGTTCTATCCGGGCGCCGGCCAGTTCGCCGGGGGCAAACGCCTGTTGTTCTGCGCCGGCACGCAGGATTTGCCGGATCCGAATGATGACCTGCAAGGCGAGTTCAACCTGACGCCCGAAGGCCAGCACATGCTTCGCAATGCCATCGACTATCTGCTGGCCCGCGGCAACATCATTGTGGTTACGGAGGACAGCGACCGGAACGCGGATGGTCTGCGCGACGACCACGCCCTGGAGAAGCTCCTTGTTTCCGAGGGGTATTTCGTGGACCTTCGGCCCGGCTATTGGCGCGACCTCGATGCCGGCAAGATGGCCGAGTTGCAGGCGGCGGACCTCATCCTCGTCAGCGGGGCGGCCGAGAGCGGCTACTACAGCGATGCCAACGAACCGCCTCAATGGAACTCGCTCCGGGTTCCCTTGCTGCAGATGAACGCCTACTTCGCCCACTCGAGCCGTGGCATGGGCATGGGTTCCCAGACGCGACACCTCGCGTTTGAGGTCCCCATC
>JAMCWO010000346.1:6857-8249 GCA_023481165.1 Planctomycetota bacterium
TCGAGCCGGTGGAACTGGGCCGCCTCCGATCTGACGATGAACAACGCGGCGCTGGACTCGCTGGAAGTGGTCGAGCCGCGCCATCCCATCTTTCGGGATGTGCCGTTGACCGCGCTGGAGTCGGGCACGCCGGAGAATCCGTTTCAGATTGTGCCCCTGATCGATCGGAATGTCGGTTCCGGGATCACCTCTATCAGCGGTGCCAACCGCCTGGGCAACGGTCAACTCCTGGCCAGGCCGCTGGGCTCCGATATGTGCTGGATCGCCGAGTGGGACGCCGGCGTGGAGTACTACGACGGCGCGGGCCAGTACGCGGGGGCCAAACGCCTCTTGTTCTGCGCCGGCACGCAGGAGATACAAGTTGTCGACCCCGCCACCCAGGAGACGGTGACCGCGCCTCAGGGCGAGTTGAACCTCACGCCCGAGGGCGTGCAGATGTTCCGCAACGCCATTGCTTATCTGCTGGCGTCCGGGCCCGGATCTCGGCCGTGACAGGGCCGTGCCAGTGTGACATGCGGTAGGACTGGGGCCAGGTTGAACTGGCGGACGGCGCGCGTGGGATCGTCCGACGGTCGGGCGGCGCGTCTGCCCGCAGGCCAGTCCCAGTCAGGGTTCCCCCCAGGCGACCCACCGCCTGAGGGGACCCTTTCCAATCGCTCTATGGCGCTGGCGGTTCTCGTTTGCGCGTTGCCGCCGAATATTTTGCGGGAGGCGGGGAAGACTCTTTTGGGGGCGGTCGTTAGTCCGGGCGGGACAAGGGTTTACGGTACACGTAACAAAGTGCATTTATTGGTAGCTGGTTGTTGACATGCATATTGGTGGTTGTACCATGTACATGGTAGATGCGGCTGCCTGGGTTGGGCAGTGAATCATCGATCATCAATTTGAGAGGGGATCATCATGGCGAGCGAAGCCCAAATCAACGCCAATCGTGCCAATGCCCGGAAGTCGACCGGTCCGCGGACGCCGGAGGGCAAGGCGGTCGTGTCCCAAAATGCCGTCACGCACGGGTTCCTGGCCCGCGAGACGGTCATCCAGGGGGAAGATCCGGGGGAATTCGAGTTCTATCGGAACCGGATGTTCGGGGAACTGGCCCCGGTCGGGGACGCGGAGATCGAGATGGCCCAGCGGGCCGTCGGCCTTGCCTGGCGACTGCGCCGGGCCGAGCGGCTCCAGACGGAGGCGTTCGATGCGCTGTTCGAGAAGATGGCGGCGGGGGCCCCGGCCGGGGACATGCCGCCGCAGCGCATCGCAGAGCCGGCGCTGGACGCGGCGGGCAGCGCCGATCGGCTTCTTGGCCGGATGCTGGTGGAGGACTTCGCCAATGCCAGGGTTCTGGACCGGTTGCTGGTGTATGAGCGGCGAATCGTCACCAGGAACTCGACCGGTGCG
>JAMCWO010000152.1 GCA_023481165.1 Planctomycetota bacterium
GAGAGCCTCTTGGCGACGTTCCTGGGCCTGTCGTTCTGCGATACGTCTACAGGGCAGGATCATGAACGGCTGTTCTCCCAACTGCAGAGTTGCTCCCGCACGCTTGAATCACAGGTCAATGCCATGCTGGCCGCCCGCGGGCTCGGCGCGCTGGTCAGACCGGAGGATGTGGAGCGAAGATTCCAGGCCTACGAGCGCCGCTTCCAGCAGTATCTGGACGATCCTCTGTGGCCGCCGTTTAAGTTCCCCTGGACGCGCGACGAGGAAGTCAGGCTGGACGGCGCGCTGAGATTGCAGCTCACGCAACTGGAAACCGTATTCGACGCAATGTCCCTTAAAGTCAGGTACGGAGGAGTCAGTGATGATCTGAAAGGAAATATGCTCCGCGCGGTCTCCAGGGCCGCCCGGCAACTCCTGTGGCAGGCCGCATTACTTCGTGCGCCGCCGTACCCGGGCGTCGTATGCCGGTACGTTGGTGGATCCGGGTTTTCCATCGTAATCCGCAGTCCACTCTACCAGGAAGGCCATCGGCCCAGGCAGAGATTCCAGGCCATGAAGTACTTTCACCTCGGCCGCAGGCTTCAAGATGTCGTAGAACGGGAACGGGAGTTGACACGCCAGGCAGGGAAACAGGAGTCGAGCAAATGAAGCCAACTGTTCAGAAAACCATCATTGGCCCTCGTCGAACCGAGACTCACGTGGTCTCCCGGCGGTCGGCCTTGCGCTACTCCGGCCTAGCGGCGCTCGGGCTGGTGTCCCGCGCCGCATTGGCGCAGACGGGAGAGAAGACAACCGAGATACCAAGGTCAAGCGCCAAGCCCTCCCAGCAGATGCAGGAGAGGATGGAGCAATCCAGAGCGTTCGCAGAACGGATGCGCAATGCCGAGAGTATGGAAGAACGCCTGCAGATCATGAACGAGCAAATGGCGTGGCAGCGGCAGCAGGCTGTCGAGGGTCTCAAAGAGCAGTTGAGGGTCTCGGACCAGGAGTGGGCGGTCCTGAAGCCGAGGATTCAAGCGGTCTACGATCTGGTACATCCGGCGCCCCGACCGATGGGGAAAACTGAAGCGCCGAGGACGGAGGCGGAACTGAGAAGCCGAGAACTGCGCGAGCTGCTGCAGGACCAGAAGGCTCCGCCGGACCAGATCAAGGCCAGACTGACGGCCTTGCGGGCCGCCAAGGAGCGCGCGGTGCAACAGCTTGTCAACACCCGCCAGGGCCTGCGGCAACTTCTGACCTTGCGGCAGGAGGCGCTGCTGGTCCTGAACGGCTTGTTGGATTGAACCGGCTCCTGCGGGTCTTCTTGCTCCGTAAGACCAAACCGCCGACCGTCATGGTTCCACGCAGCACCGATAGGCACGTCGCCTGCGCCACCCCTTGCCTGCGGGCGTCGACCATTTTATGATGACTAACGACGGTCAGGCAATCCCATGGTCGGAGGTGGGGAATGCCCTGTGTCGGCAAAATCGGGTTCTGCGGAAATAAAACTATTGGCAGGCTGCCGGGAGGGAGGTATACTCCTGGTTTTACGCCGAGGCGCTCGGCGTGACTTTCACTTGGGTCGCTCTAAAACGCTATGATTCTGACGCAGATACTACAGCCAACGTGTGTCAAGGTTCCGTTGGAAGGCAAGGATAAGAACTCGGTCATTATGGAGTTGGTCGACCTTCTGGACGAGAACGGATTGATCCAGGACAAACAGGCGGTCGCGGAGGCCGTCTTCACCCGGGAGCGGACCCGCAGCACGGGTATCGGCTCCGGGATCGCCATCCCGCACGGCAAAAGCAGCGCCGTCCGGGAACTCGTGATGGCGCTGGGCATCGCGAGCGACCCCATCGACTTCGACAGTGTCGACAAGAAGCCCGTCTCGATCGTGATCCTGCTGGTCTCGCCCCTCGATCAGACCGGTCCCCACATCCAGGCTTTGGCGCGCATCAGCCGGCTCATGCTCGATGAGGATTTCAAGCGAGCCTTGGAGAATGCCCCCTCGGCCCAGGCGGCCTACGATCTCATGAGCGAGCGGGAGAGCCGGTAGAACCAGTTCTCAGTTGTCAATTCCCCGTTGCCAGCAGGTTTTCGTTTTGCTGACAACTGTCAACTGATCACTGCGAACGGCTCAGCTTCTTTCCCACAGAACCAAGCCCAGATCGAACGGATTGCTCTGGTCGGGATGGCTGGGCAGGACCCTCACGGCCACCCCATGCTGTCCCGTCGCCTGGCAGGCCATGCGGCCCGCGAACCAATGCTCGCCGTCCTCGCCTGCCTTCTGCTCATAGGCCATGGGAATGGCGGCGCCTTCCCGGATATTGCCCCACGAGTCGGTGGGACCGTGGTACAGTTCCACCGCCACGTCGCGCGGCTGGACCCGTCCGAGCCGGATGAGCGCCCGTACCGTCAATTCGGCGCCCACCTTCAACTGCGGCTGGCGCGGGTTCAACTGCTCGCCGCCATTGCCGTTGCTCGTATTGAGCAATACCTCCTTGATGGCGAATTCCGACCACGTCTGGCGGATTTCGGCCTTCCATTGGGCAAAGGCCTTGGCCTTGGCCATGGCGTCACCGGTGAGGTACCGATAGCGCGCCGCCGCGGGACAGTAGAACCGCCGGGTGTACTCGGCGAGCATCCGATGCGTATTGAACCGCGGGGCCACCCACCGGATACAGGTCTTCATCCGTTGAATCCAGGCCCGCGGCAGGTTATCCGCCGACCGCGTGAAGAACAGCGGAATCACCTCGTTCTCCAGCACGTTATAGAGAGCCTGAGACTCGACCGTATCCTGGTAATCCGGGTTCTCGTAGTTCTCCCCGGCGCCGATGATCCAGCCGCCGTCCGGGACATAGCCTTCGCACCACCAGCCGTCGAGCGTGCTCATGTTCAGCACGCCGTTGACGGCCGCCTTCATGCCGCTGGTCCCGCTGGCTTCCATGGGCCGACGCGGGTTGTTCAGCCAGACATCGACGCCCCGCACGAGGAAGCGGGCGATGTCAATATCGTAATCTTCCAGGAAGAGGATGCGCCGGCGCACCTGCTCCTGGGAACTGCTGTGGATAATGTGACGGATGATCTCCTTGCCCGAGTTGTCCTTGGGATGCGCCTTGCCCGCGAAGATGATCTGCACGGGGCGGTCGGCCCGGTTGACTAGGCGGGTCAGCCGCTCCATGTCCCGCAGGAGCAGATCGCCCCGCTTGTAGGCGACAAACCGCCGCGCGAAGCCGATGGTCAGCGCCTCGGGATCGAGAACTTCTTCGGCCTGCCGGAGCTCGCCCTGGCACGTGCCGCGGCGCTGCATCTGGGTCATCAGCCGCTTGCGGGCAAAGACAATCAACTGGTCTTTGCACCGCTGGTGGGCGCTCCACAACTCCTCATCCGGAATCTGGTGCACCTGGTCCCACACGGACTTGTCGAATACGGACTGCGACCACACCGGCCCCAGGTAGCGGTCATACAGGCTGGATACCTCGTCCGAGAGCCAGGTCTTCAAGTGGATGCCGTTCGTGATCGAGATGATCGGCACTTCGCGGGCCGGCAGTCCCGGCCAGAGCGATCCCCAGACCTCGCGGGAGATCTGCCCGTGCAGTTTGCTGACGCCGTTGAGATAACTGCTGAGCTTGATCGCCAGCACCGGCATCTTGAAGGGCTCATTGTCGTCATCGGGGAGCATGCGGCCCAACGCCAGGAATTGCCGGCGATTGATGCCCAGGTGCGGGAAATAGCCGCCGAAGTACTTGTCCATCAGGTCGACTTCAAATTCATCCAGGCCGGCCTTGACAATCGTGTGCGTCGTGAAGACGTTGCCCGACCGCGTGGCCTCGACGGCTTCCTCGAAGGTCATATTCGTCGTGCTGCGCAGTTGCCGGATGCGCTCCAGGGCCATGAACGCGGCGTGTCCCTCGTTCATGTGGCAGACGGTCGGATTGATGTCCATGGCGGTCAGGGCCTTGAGGCCGCCGATGCCCAGCAGGATCTCCTGCCGCATCCGCAGTTCGCGGTCGCCTCCATACAAGCTGCTGGTGATCATGCGGTCGCCGGGCGAGTTGGCCGGGATGTTCGTGTCGAGCAGGTACAGCTTCAGCCGGCCCACCGAGATGCACCACACCTGCGCCTGCACGGTGCGGCCCGGGTACTCCACCCCGATCGTCAGGGGTCGGCCGCTGGATTTCCGCACCAACTCCGCCGGCATGTTGAACAGATCGTTCTCCATGTAGTTCTCTTGCTGCCAGCCGTCGATGTTCAGGCACTGCCGGAAATAGCCTTTCTGGTACATCAGGCCGACGCCCACGATCGGAATGCCGAGATCCGAGGCGCTTTTGAGATGGTCACCCGCCAGAATGCCCAAACCGCCGGCGTAGATCGGCAGACACTCATGCAGTCCGAACTCCGCACTGAAGTAGGCGATGACGACATCGGCGGGGTTGCCGCAGACTTTCTGAAACCAGGTCGGCGCTTCCAAATAGGAGCCCAGCGTCTCCGAGATGCGGTCCAGCTCACTGCAGAAGCTCTCATTTTGCGCGAGGGTCTCCAGACGCGGCTGCGCGACGTTGCCCAGCAGCTTGACCGGATTGTGGCCGCAGGCGGCCCAGAGAGCAGGGTCAATCCGCTTGAACAGCTCGATGAACGGTGGATTCCAGGACCAATACAGGTTCCGGGCGAGGCCGTCCAGCGCACTCAACGAATCAGGCAGGGCCGGCAAGACCGTGAAACTACGCACACTCGGCATCGAAGCTCCTCGCAATGCAAACATCCCTAGACCAACCCCGCACGTGAACCGGGGGTGAATCTTTGCTTGGTTATCGGCAATTCAGACAGACTGCTTAACCCCAAAAGGAGCAAGGATTTGCGGATTGTGGCAGGTCGCGCGGCCCGATAAATTGGGGAGGGAGTGGGTCGTAAAAACGAAAAAGGCCTGCATGCACAGGCCTTTTTTCTGTATACAAGCTCACCTCCACCTGTGCCGTACCGTAGGCAATTGAAGGGAACCCATTACTTTCAAGTGGGTAATCGTTGCTTGCGGCCGAACGTCCCAGCGCATGGGCATGTCCGGTCCGGCAAGGTCTGATTTCCCTCAGTACGGGTATCGGTTCCTTCAAATACATGCCTTCGATACGAACACTGCAGGGGTCAGCCCGCAACCTACCATATAGCAAATCCTTGATCTTCCGTCAAGGAAATAAAGGCCTATCAGCCCAGGATCGGGGCCAACCTCGGCCCCGCCCAGAAATTGTTATCGGCACCACCCCGCTCTTCTCTACAGGCAAAATCCGCCACGATTGTGCGGGATTCAGCCAAGCCACCAGAAAGACCGTGCGTCTGCGCCGCCGCGCGCGCCAGGACACGCCCCGTCTCCTCCCCTGGACGTCAGCGCTACAGGGTCCGCAGCGCAGCGCCGACGGTCCGCTTCAGGCTCTCCAGGATGGCCGCCTGGTACTGGTCGACGGCCTCGTGCGTGAGCGTTCCATCCTCATCACGGAAGCGCAGAGACAAAGTCACGCTCTTGGCGCCGGGTGCGATGCCCTTGCCCCGATAGATGTCGACAAATCGGACATCCTCCAACTCGGCCGGCGCCACTTCCTGCACAGCGCGGGCGATCTCGGCCCACCGGACCTGCTCGGCCACGACGAGCGACAGATCGCGCTCGATGGCCGGGAAACGCGGAATGGGCTTGATCTTGACCGAGCCGCTTCCCAGCGCCAACAATTCGTCGAAATCCAGCTCCGCGCCGCAGGGCGTCAGGTCCTCGATATCAAATCGCACGCGCATCGCATCCGAGAAGACGCCCGCCTCGCCCAGGACCTGGCCGTTCACCAGCACGCGAGCCCCCGCCTGCGCCCAGGGCAAGTCCGCGGGCACGAATTCCACCGCCGCCCCGTGATGAACGCTCTGGATCAATCCCTCGACCGCGCCGCGCAGGACTCGGAACTCACCGTCCACGACCAGGCCGAGCTTCGCCCGTTCCCGTGGCAGAGCATCCTTGATGCCCGTCGGGAGGAACGTGTCGGCGATCTCGTAGATGCGGCACGGCAGGTTCTTCGCGTTCACATTCGTCTGGAGAACCTCCAGCAGCGACGCCAGCAGGGTCCGGCGCAGCAGGTTGCCGGCCTTGCGGGTGACATCGCGCACACCCAGATGGGCCAGCGTGCCGCCCGCCGAAAATACTTCCGCGGCCGCCTGGTCCACGAAATCGACATTGATGGTCTCGTAAAAGCCGCAGCCGTTGAGATAGGTCCCCACGGCCTGCGCCAGCTTGTGCCGGGGATCGGCGGCGGTGGCTTCAATCTGAATCTCCCTGCGCGTCGGCACCTTACCATACCCGTACACGCGCGCGACCTCTTCAATCAGGTCCACCTCGCGATCCACATCGCTGCGCCAAGTGGGCACGGTGCACGTGACGGAGCCATCCTGCAGACGCGGCTCGAAGCACAGGGCCGACAAGATCTTCAACACCACGTCGGTCGGCACTTCAATACCCAGCAACTGGCTGAGCCGGGGCAGCCGCAGGGTCACTTCCAGCGGCTGGTACCGACGCGGATACGCATCCACCATTCCCCGGGCCACCCGGCCGCCCGCCAGTTGGACAATCAGTTGTGTCGTGCGCTGTGAGGCCCAATCGATCTTCTCGATATCGACAATCCGCTCGAACCGGAAGGACGCCTCCGACGGCAAGGCCAGCCGGCGTTCCGTCGTGCGAATGCAGACCGGGTCGAAGTACGCATCTTCCAAAAGAATCGTCGTGGTCGTGTTGCTCACCTCGGTAGCCAGACCACCCATGATGCCGGCCACCGCCACCGGCCGCCGGGCATCGGCGATGACGAGCATTTCCGGCGTCAACGCACACTGGCTCCCGTCAATGCTGACGATCTGCTCGCCCCCTACGGCCTTGCGTACGATGATCTTGCGCCCATCAATGGTCGCAAAATCGAACGCATGCGGCGGCTGGCCCGTCTCCATCATCGCGTAATTCGTCGCGTCCACGACGTTGTTCACGCTCCGCATCCCAACGGCTTCCAGCCGCTTGACCATCCAATCCGGCGAGGGGCCGATCTTGACCCCTTCGATGACACGGGCGGTGTACCGTTTGCACCAGTCGGGCGCGCAAATCTCGACCTGTACGAACTCCGAGGCGGGGCGCTCCGCTTCCTCCAAGCGGACCTCCGGCAGCCGCAGCTTCTTCCCGGTCGCGGCGGCCAATTCGCGGGCGATGCCGATATGGCTGAGGCAATCGCCCCGGTTGCTCGTCACTTCCACGTCGATGACCGTATCGTCGGCCAAGTGCTCGATCCCCTCGCACGGCAGGCCGAGATCGCTCAGAATCTCGGCCATCAGCTCGGCTTTGAGGTCCGTCTCGACGTAATCACGCAACCAGTTAAGAGATATCTTCATGCCACAAATCCTTATAGAGACTCACGAAAGCGCCACAGACTACCTTGGGCGGATAGCCCTGTCAACGCTGGAGATCGACAAGCACCCCCGAGGCGCGCCACTATGTTTTGTGAGGGTCCTTCCCGCGTTTGTCATGCTGAACGAAGGGAAGTATCTGGCCGGCGAACATAGTCAGCGCCTGTTATCTTGCTCAGGCCAGATCCTTCGCTGCCGCTCAGGATGACCAGCGCTTGGGTGGCATTCACTCAAGGAGTGCCGGCATGGTGCTACGGCGTGAGGTCCCGGCCGTGGACGCCGTGCACCGTCAGATTCGCGTCCGGCAGGTCATCGCGGGCCGGGCGAATCTTCCGGGCGGCAAGATAGGCCGTCTGGCCATCGGGAAACAGAAAATAGCGGGCCCCCTGCCACTCCCACCAGCCTTGGTCATTCTCATAAGGCGCATGATTGCTGTTCCATTCGCCGAGGAGGATCTTGCCTGAAGGATTAGTGACATTGCCCGCTCGCTGGGGGATCGAGGGCTGGGGATTCGTGTAGGTATCAGGGGCGGCGCTCATGGCATCGATCTGCTCCGGGCTGTGGTAGAAGGCCATGGAGTAGGCGTAGCTGGTGGATTCGTACTTCGCCGGATCGGTCCGGTCGGCCGGGCACAGGAGAACGGAGGGTGTGTTCACATCGATATTGGTGCTCAGGTACTTCTGAACCCAGTGCCGCCAGCCACGGCCCATCCACAGCCAGTACGGCGGGGCCGTGGAAACCGGGTCCTGGGCACACGGGTACACGGT
>JAMCWO010000214.1:0-2398 GCA_023481165.1 Planctomycetota bacterium
GCAAGCTGGTGGGCACAGCCCACCCTACGCGCTACGCCCGGCGGATGGAGGTCCCGCCGTACCTGTCGTCACAGAGGGCGACGAGCTTTGTTTCGTAGCCCACGATGTCCCGGCGCTGGGCTACCGCACCTTCGTCCCTGCCCCGATGACCGAGCTGAAGGGGGATACATCCTGCCGTGCGCAAGCGAGTGTCCTCGAGAACGAGTTCCTCAAAGTCACGCTCGATCCGGCACGCGGCGGCATTCGCTCCGTCGTAGACAAGCGCACCGGGCGCGAGTGGGTGGACCAGAATTCCAGCTACGCTTTGGGCCAGTACCTCTACGAGCGGTTCGATGCCAATCAAGTCGCGGCCTATACCAAGGCGTACGTGAAGAACCGTTCCGACTGGGCCGTGGCCGAACTGGGCAAGCCCGCCCTGCCGCCGGCCGACAAGATGCCCTACCGGGCCATCTCGCCGCACTGTGACAAAATAGCTTCTGCGTCGTCGGCGGTGTCCGTCACCGCCACCATGCGGTCCGGGCCAACGGCGGCCCTGTCGCATGGCGTGACGACCAAAGTGATCCTCTACGCCGGTGAGCCTTATCTTGACCTGGAAGTCACGCTCCACGACAAACCGGCGGATGACTGGCCGGAGGCCGGTTGGATCTGCTTGCCGGTGAACATCCGGAAGCCGCAATTCCGCCTCGGCCGCCTGGGCGGCATGGCGGACCCGGCGCGAGATTTCGTGCGCGGCTCTAACCACGATCTCCAGGCCGTGAACACCGGAATCACGATCGCGGACCCGGAAGGCCGCGGCGTGGGCATCTGCCCGCTGGACAGCCCGCTCGTGAGTCTCGACCGGCCGGGACTCTTTCGGTACTCGCCCGACTTCGTGCCGAGCAGGCCGGCGGTATTCGTCAATCTCTTCAACAACCAGTGGACCACGAACTTTCGCCTCTGGAACGAAGGCACGTGGACGATGCGCATCCGCCTCTGGGCATTTGCGCGTGGCGCGGGCATCTTGCCCTCGAATCATCGGCAGGATGCCGATGCCACGGAGAAGCGCGGGCAAGATGCCCGCGACACGCAAGGGCGGGACGCCCTCGCCACCAATCTCATCACACCTTCGCTCGAAGCAAGATATCCCCTATTGGCCGGTGTCGCTGATGGAAAGGCCGGAACACTGCCCGGCACACGGAAGGGCCTGGAGCTTTCAGCGCGCGGCACCCTCGTAACGGCGTTTGGCCCGAACCCGGACGGCCCCGGCACCGTCCTGCGGCTGTGGGAGCACGCGGGGATTCGAGGTCCCTGCGAGATTCGTCTGCCGGCAGGACTGAATGTCAAGGAGGTCCAGCCTGTGAATCTTCGGGGTGTACCGCTCGGCCCGCCGCTACCGGTAGAAGAGGGCGTGTTCACCGCGAATTTGGCCGCCTTCGCCCCGATAAGCTTTATCATCCCATCCGTATCGAAAGGGAGACTGTAAAAGCATGGATACCTATTCCGTAAGCGAGCATCCGACCGCCGCCAGCCGCGGCGGGGCCTTGTTGTTGACCAGCGCTATCGTCGCCGCCTTGGGGTCGTTCCTGTTCGGATTCGACACCGCCGTGATCTCGGGCACGACGGAAGCCCTGCGCAACGTGTACTCTCTCAACGATAGCCTCCTGGGCTTCACGGTCGCCAGCGCCCTGATCGGGACACTATTCGGCGCGCCGCTGGTGGGACGACCCTCGGAGCGGTGGGGCCGGCGTCCGGTGCTGGCGGTGCTGGGCATTTTGTACTTCGTATCCGCCGTCGGCTGTGCCTTCGCCTGGGACTGGTATTCCCTGTTGATCTTCCGCTGGATCGGCGGCGTGGCGGTCGGCGGGGCCTCCGTTGTGTCGCCGGTCTATATCACCGAGATTGCGCCCGCCCGGCGTCGCGGCCTGCTGGTGGCAGTCAGCCAGTTGAATATCGTCGTCGGCATCCTGGCAGCCTATTTCTCGAATTATCTCGTGGCCTACGTGCTGGGCGCGGAGCACCCGGCGGTATGGCGCTGGATGTTCGGGATCGAAGCGGCGCCGGCGCTGCTCTTCCTCGTGGCCTCTCTCGGCATCCCGGAGAGTCCCCGCTGGCTGGTCAAGAAGGGCAGCCGCGCCAAGGCCGAGGAGGTTCTGACCCGGTTCGGTCACGAGGCGCCCCGGCGCGAGGTCGAGGAGATTGTGCAATCCCTCGGGTCCGAGACGGCCGGGGTGCGGGAGCGTTTGTTCCAGCGGCGGTATCTCAAGCCGCTGCTGCTGGCCGGCATGATTGCAGCCTTCAACCAGCTCGACGGCATCAACGCCATCATCTATTATACCGCCGATATCTTCCGCATGGCGGGCGCGGACAAAGCCAGCGCCCTGATGCAGTCGGTGATCGTCGGTCTGACCAACCTGGTAAT
>JAMCWO010000214.1:2408-8201 GCA_023481165.1 Planctomycetota bacterium
CGTGGCGATGCTCCTGATCGACCGCTGCGGCCGCAAGATACTCCTCTTGGTCGGGTCGGTGACGTTCGTGATGTCTCACGCCCTGGCGGCCTGGGTGTTCTACACGCATGCCCAGGGCGGGATCGTCATTGTCGCGCTGATGGGGATCGTCGGATCGCACGCGTATTCCCAGGGGGCCGTCGTGTGGGTCATCATCAACGAGCTGCTTCCCAACGCTGTCCGTGCGGTCGGCTCCGCCGCGATCACCTTCCTGCTCTGGCTCCTGGACATCGCCGTGAGCTGGTCGTTCCCCGTGGTGGCCGGCCGTTCCGGTGGATCGGCGTTCGCATTTTTCGCCGTGATGATGGTCTTGCAGTTCTTCGTGGTGCTCAAGTACCTGCCTGAGACCAAAGGGGCATCGCTGGAAGAGTTGCAGACCCAACTGGCCGGCGGGTAGTGACCAGCCTGTAGCACCCCCGCCCTCGGGGGTGGTCCATCGGATTCCCAGCCGAGGGCGGCTGGGCTACATCAATAGAACCCGTGCTGATGGGCGGCGGCGAAGAGAGCGGTGATGTTTTCGGGCGGCACACCGGCCTGGATGTTGTGAACGCTGTTGAAGACGTAGCCGCCGCCGGGCTTGAAGGCCTCCAGATTCCGGCGGACATGCTCCCGGACCTCCTCCGGACCCGCGAAGCTCAGCACCTTCTGCGTGTCGATCCCACCGCCCCAAAAGACCAGCTTATTGCCGAAATCGGTCTTGAGGTCGCGCGGGTCCATGTCGGCGGCGCTGATCTGGACCGGGTTGAGGATGTCGATGCCGTTGTCGAGCAGGTCCGGAATGAGCTGCCGGACCGAGCCGCAGGTATGGTACCAGATTTTGGCAGGTGTCAGGCTCTTGATGTGCTGGACGAGCCTCTTTTGCCGGGGTTTGACGACCCGGCGGTAGAACTGGGGCGAGAACAAGGGACCCGACTGGCAGCCGATATCGTCGCCGATCATCACCACGTCCACAAGGTCGCCGATTTCCTTCAGGAACTCGGTGTAGTAGCCCAGCCAGAAGGCGAGAGTCCGGTCCAGCAGGGCCTCGCAGAAGGCCGGGTTCTCGATCATATCCATGAACCAGCGTTCCAGACCCCGCATATACCAGCAGATCTCGTAGACCACCCCGCCGATGCCGGTCGAGAGGGTGTAGGGCGTCTCGCGCTGGAGCATCTGTGCCTGCTCGCGCAAGCCGGTAAATCGCGTCGGATCATCGCCCTTCGGGAAAGGATAGTCGGCCAAGTCGGCGCGCGTGGCATTGGCCAGCGGATGATGGGAGATGTCCATGTACAGCGGTTGATCATCCGGCATGGACCAGATGACGCCGAATTCGTCCTTGAGGTCATGCCACAGCCGCCCATCGCGGGTGTTCTGCTCGATGCCGCCCTTGAAGCTCTCCGGCCCATGGGCGATGACATAGCGGACATCGACATGAAATTGTTCCAGCAACTCCTCGCAGGGCCGGGCAAGCTGCTGCACCGGGTCCAGGATTGTCAACTCATCCTGGATGCCCAGGTAATCGAGTAACTGGGTATAAGCCTTCCGATGAATCCCGGTCTGGAAACCGCCCAAGTCGATGGGAACCCGGTCCGGCGTCTCATGGTGGAGGGCCTTGAGGACCCGCTGCCGCGAACTCATTGTCTCCTTGTGTGCCATCGCTGTCTCGTAGGGTGGGCCGTGCCCACCATTTGTTATCGGGTCTATCCCTCGCGGATTGGTGGGCACAGCCCACCCTGCAAACTGCCGTGGTGAGGGCATCTTGCCCGCGCACGCGGGCAGGATGCCCGCGACACGCAAGGCCGGGACGGCCTCGCCACGAAGTCAGCCGCCACTGTCCGACGACCGTCACGAATCACTCCTCGACAATCTGCTTCAAGGTGAACGGCTCAAAGAGCCCGTAATCGATGGTATCATAACTGTTGCCCGCCGGCGGGCCGTTCTCGGGGGCCTTCTGGAACGAGGCGGGCCAGGCATTGCCGCGCAGCGTCCCATTGTGATGCGGGCCCAAGGTGTTCTTGAGCGTGCCGATCACGCGCACCTCAATCGTGTTGGTCCCACGCTTGATGAGACTCGTCACGTCGCACTGCCACGGCTGGCAGGTGATATATCCGGCCGATTTGTTGTTGACGATCACTTCCGCCACGCTGCCATACCACTTGTCCAGTCCGACAACATACTTCCCGGCGCGCCGAGAAGAGACGCTGAACTTGCCGCTGTAGGAGACCCCGGCACAATAGAACGGGTAGCCCTGGCCCTTCCAACTGCCGAGGGTCAGCGACGGCTCGGACTCGCCGAGAATCACGAATCCGGAATCCACCGGCTTGAGTCGGAACGTCCCCAGGACATAAGCCGGCTCCAACTCGTGGTAGATCGTGAAAGGTGCCGCCTGGATCGTCACGACGTTCTCGCCGAGTTGCACCGCTTTCGTGATGTCGATCCGCCCGAACGCCTTGTCCAGCCACCAGGCGTTTTCCTGGGCCGAGACTTTTGCGCTGTTGCAGGTAATGGTGTACAGGTCAGGCCTCTCGATTACGATCGCGAGGCGCTGCGGCAACTGCTCCTCAATGGTGAAGCGGTAGCTGGCCTCGAAGCCGCTGCTGTTGGGGTCGAACCTCTTGCGGATCAACTCATCCTTGAATTGGACGGAGCTGTCCCACGGATTGCGCGGCATGCCGTTCTTCGAGAAGGCAAACTGGGACGCCCGATAGAAGTAGAGATTCTTCTTCGTCTCGCCGCCGGCCGTGACATCGACATAGTCCAGGGTCAGAACGTTCTCTTCCAAAGGGGCAATCCGAAGATCGCTCGCCGCCGCCATCATGTTGATGTAGTGGATGGGCTGCTTCTTTGGCGCCCGAGCCTTCTGGGACAGGAACAGCAATTGACTGCCGCACGGCGGCAGCGTAAATACTGCCCTTACACCGGCCTCGGTTTTCTCGAAGGGATAGGCCGATCTCTTGCCGGTATCCAGGTCCCAGCGCTCGACGCTCCGGGCCTTCGATGTGATCGTACCTGCCGAGGGAGCATCGATGCTCGTATTGACGAGGAAAACGAACTCGCCATCGCTGATCACGCGCCTGTGGTGAAAGAGCTTGCCCTTGTCGCCCCTCGCGCGTTGGATGCCGAAGCCGCTCTCGTTGCGGGCCAGGAGCAGGGTCGGGACCGCGGATGCTTCCACCCGTGTCCACCCCGGCTGCCGGGCGGCCATCTGGACGCGCTCGGAGGGACGGCCATCCACGCGTGCCGGGGCATCGCCGCAACAGAGCACCACGCCTTGGGCCTTCGAATAGACCTCCAGCAGGTCCATGGTTGTCCGGTTGAGATTCTCGGTCAGAGGCGGCAGCACGACGGTGTTGTACGACGCCTTGCCGATTTTGATGTTCGGGCCTTCCGCCGAGCCGTCGCGGGCGAGGATGTCCTCGCAGCCGATGTCGTATTCCACCTGCGCCCGCTCCAGGGCCACCAGCAGCGCCTGGAAGCGGTCGCCGATTTCCTTCTGCTTCGGGTCGCCCTGGTACATCCACACCGTGGTCGTCGGCTCGAGCACGAGAACCCGGTTCACCTGCTTGCCCTGGGACATAACGAAGGAGAGCCGGGTGAAATAGGACGCCATCACGTGATAGTCCTTCCACCAGGGCTCGTGATAGGAGAACGACTGCGGGTGGTCGCGCTTGCGGGCGCCCCGGATCGTAATGTATGAAAGATGCTGGTCCAGCGTGTTGACGCCCAAAACGTAAATCCAGTCGCCGATCCGCTTCATGTCCTCGAACCGCAGGTCCCAGCCGCCGGCGCCGTAGGCCTCGCACAGCGTTCGCGCTGCGCCGAGCTGGTTGGCCGCGCTGGACAGTTCCTTGACGGCCCGGACGTTGCCGAACTGGGCATGAGTCCCTTCATCGTACTGGTTCATCAGGATGTCGATCGAGGGCCGCTGATGCCAGGCATACATCGCCATGTTGTCGGGCGACATGAGGGAATTGGGCCACTCGTGCTCCCAGTAGTGGCCGGTGAATTCGAGGCCGTGCTGGGCGCAGTAGTCGTGGTAGGGCCTGGCCCAGCGCTCGATGAACAGTTCGAGTAAAACCTGCAAGTAGTCATGCCGGACCTGTTTCCAGTCGCCCACCGGCCGGACCAAGCTGGGCAGATTGGTGATCAGGTCGTAGCGCCACCGCTTCTGAAACACCTCCGGCAGATCATCCGCCCAGGGCAGTCCGCCCGCCGGCAGAATCTCCGGCTCATCCGTGAAGACGCCGGGCACGCGCTTGCCGTACTGGTCGCCGATCTCGCGGGTATACGCATCCATGGTGATCGCCAGGAACTTCTCCGTCACGCCCGGCGTCAGGAGGTTGACGTAGAACTTGCCCCCGTGCCAAGGCGAAGTGCCGGCCCAGCGCAGAGACGCGACCATGTATTTGCCCTCCGCCAGTTGCCCCGCTTTCGCCTGTTTCGTGACATCTTCATAGCGGTCTTCCACGGGCCGGAGTACCGCCACGATGTCCTTGTAGGGTGGGCTGTGCCCACCATCTGTCGTCGTGCTCGTTCCTTGGGAATTGGTGGGCAGAGCCCACCCTACGACTTCTTTGATCTCCAGTCCCTTGCCGCGGGACTCGGGCATCGCCTCCGGGACAAACCCGCCGGCAAAGCCCGAGGGATACGAGTTCTCATCGTAGATCCAGACGTTCATGTCGAGTCGCTCGGCCTCTTTCAGCGCCACCTTCCACAGCCGGAACCAGTCCGTAGACAGGTAAGGTGTCATCAGGCCGGGCCGGGGATGCACGAATACCTGCTTGACGTTCTGGCCGGCCAGGTCGCGGAGCGTGCCGATAACCTGCTCCTCCGTGAGCATATCATTCCAGACCCACAGCGGCGCCGAACTGTACTGTCGCGGCGGATTGGCAAACTGGCTCCGCAAGGTCGTCGAGCCCACCGCCATTGCGGGCGGCACGAATGCTCCACAACAGGTGAAAACAAGGACAAGGGCCAGACAGGTACGGGAACGGAAGGGAAACGGCAGTTTTGGGAGAGCGGGTTGGCACATGAGAGCTTAACTCCATTCAATAAGCGATCAGGTTACGGCAGTGAACGCCCGATTCCTGGAGCGACCGCCACTTCGGCGTTCGCCTGAGGGAGAATGATAAAAGGGTTTTCGCCGGATTGCAAGGACGCGACCGAGCCTCCGGGGGTGCGGCCGGAATTGGGTGGCATTTCGTGCCGAAAGCCAAGAGACGACCGGTGGGCTCGCGATCATCACGCCGTGTTGCGCTTCGCGCGTCGATGCGCCGGTCGCTGTGATTGAGATTGCCCCACCCAACGACTTGCGGTAATCTATGACTATGAAGCTGACCGTCTACATCGAGACGTCCGTGATTATTTGCACGCCGGAAGAACTGATGGAGTTTTGACATGGCTAAGGATCCGATTGTCCAGGAGGTGCGCGCGATCCGCAAGGCGATTGAGCAGCAATACCCGGACGCCGCCTCGTTCTATGAGCACCTCGAACGGCAGCAGAAGGCGTATCGCAAGCGGCTCGTACGACGGCGCCCCAAGAAAGCGCCGCG
The DNA here is from genome assembly GCA_023481165.1 of Planctomycetota bacterium. Classification (GTDB taxonomy): domain Bacteria; phylum Planctomycetota; class Phycisphaerae; order Sedimentisphaerales; family Anaerobacaceae; genus PLanc-01. The sequence continues at coordinate 7,979 of JAMCWO010000214.1, forward strand.
TGCTCAAGCTTCTTGAGTCGTTGCCGATAGGACGGGCCGCTGGGGACCGCATGCCCGATTCAACCCAGGAAATAGGTATGGCGTCCCCCGAAACCAGAGGACGGCACCGCTGGCCCAGCAGAACATGGCCACCAGCTTGGCCACGGGAAAGCCACAGCCTTTCTTCTGCCCCGGAGGTTGGCCGAAGGCGGTTTGCAATTCCGGGGTATCCGGCATCGAACAA
>JAMCWO010000074.1 GCA_023481165.1 Planctomycetota bacterium
TACAACAGAACGATCCGGATGTTCAGACGAAAGAAATCCGACGGCTCCCCGGCCGCCGAGGTAATTCCGAGGAGGCACACCAGGAGGACCAGGCCGATCTCGCCGGCCTTGAACAGGCTCAAGAGCGGGTAAACGGAAAACGGCACGGATAGGACGCAGGAACCGAAGTACAGCGTGAGGGGCAGCACCACACCCGCCAGACAGACGGCATAGGGAATCCTTCGCCTCAGGACGGTCGTTAGCGCGAAGAGTCCGCCGAGGAGGATGGTCAGAACCCTGATTCCCTTGAAGATCAAGGGATCGTCCCGCAGAATGGCATTGGTGTCGGCCGCCTGCTGCACGTTCACCAGGAATCCGCACGTGATGATCAAAGCAATGATGTTCTCCGGCCGGGACAGGCTCTCTCTCAGATGCCATCGGAAGCTGACTCCCTCAAGATAATCGCGTAGGTGCACCTGTGTCCCTCCTGCTCACAGCGACGCCGCCGGGGCGAGCGGAGATTCGCCGGCCGCGCCCGCGGCGGTCGGGGCGGGTGTGGCCTCCCGGGAAGAACGGAGGTAGCGGCGGAAGGCCAGCGCGATATACACGCGGCTGAACAATCGGGTGAGCAGGAAACCCCACGCCACGCCCCAGACGCCGAGCAGCCAGGTCAAAGGCAATCCGATCAGCGCCGTCAGGATCAGGGAGATCATCTCCGATTTGAACGCGGCGTAGGATTGTTTGCAGACGACCAGACCCACCGTCAATGGAATGGCCGTCACAATCAGATACATGCGCAGGGCGAGCAGCCCCACCAGCCAAGCGGAAGGATCGTAGGTACCCGCGAACAGCAGCTTCATGATCGGAGCGGCAAACCACCCGAGAAGGATCGGAAAAGCAGCAAAGGTCAGAGCGACAAGAACACTCGACCGCAGCACGATCCGCTGGACGTGGCGCATCCCACGCTGGGCGGCGTGCGACGCCTTCGGCAGGAGCAAGGCATGGATCGCCTGCACCACCGGGGACAGGACCGACCCGGGCAGCAGGCACGCGCCCAACAGGCCCAGTTCTGCTGCCCCTCGGGAAGACACGAGGACCCAGCTATACACCGGCCCGGAGACGACCACGAGGGCCGCTTGGGCGAACAGCCACCGACCGACGCGCCAATGATCCAGGAACTGGCCGGCCAGGCCGCGGAGGTCCAGCCGCATGCGCCGTCGCTGGAACCCCAGCACGAGCAGCGTGGGCGCCAGGGAGCAACCGGCCAGGGCGGCATAGGCCGTCCACGCCTCCAGGCGCCGCACGAGAGACAATCCCACGAGCGCCGCGATGAGGGACCCGTGCGCGACCGCCCCGAACACCAGATTCCAGCCGACCTTGAGATCCGCCAGCAGAACCTGCCGGAAGAACTCCCGAAAGAGCACGGCGAAGTAGGCGACGGCAAACGCCGGAACGATCCAAGGCGATAGAGCGCCGGACTCCCGCAAAGGAAAGGCATACAACAGAGCGAGCAGAAGCAGCGTGGTGCCCGCCGCCACGAGAAACTGAATCAGGACAGTGTTGCCCAGGCAGACCTCTTTGTCGCGGCCGGCTTTGGATGGACTCTGCACGACGTACGGCGTGCTCACGAGGGCGGCCTGAAAGGCCTCCGCCGTGACCAGCAGCGTCAGGAGCAGGGTGTAGAAACCGTATTCGGGCTTCCCACATGCCCGCCCGACCAGCATCGCCGACAGAAACGTCGAGGCACTTCGGAAGGACTGATCTCCGAGTACCAGCAGGCCCTGCGCGACGGTGGAGGTCCGGACTGTGAGCCTGAAATTCACGTTCCTCGCTCATGGGAGTCCCGCGCCGCTCGTCACCGGGGCCTCGTCCCAGACCCCCAGGTATTGGGCGGCGGCGCGCTGAAACGACCGCTGGGGATCGTACCGTTCCGGCGCCCAGGCAAAATCCGCCGCGGTGCGCCACGAGATCAGGGCCGCATCTTCCCGCTGCGGGATCTTGGGCAGCCAGGTGAACCCGGCGATTCTCGACCGGATGGCGGAGTCCTGCCAATCGATGAGATTCACAAACGGAACCGCGTATTCGTTGCGATCCTCAATCCCTTCCGAATAGAAGTTCGACACCACCGCGACCGTGGGGCGGCCGGTCAGGCAGGTGGCCGCCAGAATATCCTCATCATAATAGGAGACGGAATAAATGCCGATGTCGGCGGGCAATTTCCGGTATTGCCGCAGCCGCAAGCCGCCCCGCGTCTGGCCCCGATGGTTTCCCGTCTGGTTGTAGTCCAGGGGCACCACCATGAACTTGATGTCCGGATGGAGGGATTTCAACCGGCTGTAGACCTCGTAGATGAAGTACACCTGGGCGGCGCCGATGTCATCGTTGAAGGCGCTGATGTCCTGGGGGACCAGCAGTCGATCTTCCCCGACATTGCCCAGGTCATCGAACCGCAACCCGAAATTCCGCAGGCCCAGGGTATAGAGCACCTCCATCTTGTGGACGAGGGTATCGATGTCGGCCGCCGAGGAATATTGCAGAGGCGGGTTCTTGCCCCGCGGTCCGAACGCGATCCAAACGTCGATGAAATTCTTCTGGTACAGCTCGATGAACTCCTGGAAGGCGGCCTTCTGGGCCGGCGTGAAGTCCAGCCTCCAGTTGTCGGTGCTCAGGCAGTCGTTCAGGAAGGAGCCCTGTGCCCACACGAAGTTGAGCTTCAGTTGCGTCATGCGCCGCAGAGCCTCTCCCTCGCGTTGCTCGAACCATTGCAGGCCCATGGGGATGCCCCGGCAGGCAACGGTGGGCTTGTCGAGAATATCGGCGACATAAAGGGACCGGTTCTGGATCAACTGCTTGAGCGTCCCGACGGCATAGAACCTGCCGCTAGGGCTGTTGGCCCCCAGGTAGATCAGGTTTTGTTCCGCCCCCGGGACCACGGCGAGGAAGTACCCTTGTTCTTCCAGGTCCGCCCACGTCCACTGGGGGAAGCGCAGGTAGAATTCCCGGCTGAGCGCAGGATGGGCGCTGTCCCCCAGGATCAACTGGGTGGCGTAACGGCCCGGCGGCACGCTGTCGGCCGTCAGGAACTCGTGGACGATGCCGATACTGGTGAAGAGGGAAGCGACCGCCTCCCGGATCCGCGGGTCCGGGCGCTGATTCATGATGGAAACACTCCGCAACTCGAATTTGTCGCCGCTCAACCGGGATTGCCAGGGGCGGGGAATCACCACGGGCCGGTGGAAGCCGTCCAGATTCACCGTGGGCAGTTCCTCCACCACGCGCACTTGGGCGTCATCGATCCAGACGGTGCCGGTACAGGTCGTCATCTTGATGGACAGATCCATGAACACCGTTCCCTCCGGAACGATCATGCCGCCCTGAATCTTCTTCCAGGAAAAGGAGCCTTGTTCGTTCATCAGGTCCCGGTGCTCGATCTTGACGCCGGAGGCGCTGCGCGCCGTCAGAGTGACCCGCAATCCGTACCCGCCCGCGTCCTCCTGGGTCGCCACGTCGCGCGCCTTCAGCCATACAGAGGCTTCCACGCGGGCATAGGGCAGCACCCGGAAGGGGTTGGTGGTCGCATCCATCGAGCGGTCCAGCGCGGGTTGGCGCAAGGCATTCATCCGCAGCGACCGAGCGCCGGAATGCACCTCCTGGCCGGCCTGACCGCCGGAGATCCAGTCGAACGTATTGTCCTCGGCCCCCTCCGACAAACGCCAGGCGGCCGGGGCGTTCCAGCGGGCGACCTCGAAACCCGGATTGGCGACCAGGTTGTCCCCCGCCGCCCCGCCCGCGGCGGACGCGAAACCGGCGCCCGCGCCGAGAAGCAATAAGGCGCTGTAGATGCGGAGAGAAGACTGGTTCATGGCAGACTCCGTCCCCGTCGGCGCACGGTGCGGGCGCACCGACATGTCTTCCTGGCCCCTGACCTTCATCAGGCGGCACCAATCGAGACAGATGACGTGCAGCACACGGCCCCAGCGTCCTGGACTTCACCGTGGCTGGGTATGCCACCCCACTTTGCACTTAAGCGATATCACCAAATCCCCCGTTCCTCCGGTGGAAAAACGGGGGCAAGCTCTTCTCCTCGGATCACCCGCGCCGGGTTCTCGACTAACAGTGAATAGGCCACGGCATCGCCCCACCGGGCGGCCACGGCGGCGAAGGCTTGGGTCATGCCGGGGCATTGCGCGCCATCGTGCGCATCCGTGGCGAGGCAGGTCCGCCCTCCTTGCGCCACCAAGCCCCAGGCGGCGCGTGCGATGCCGCGTCCCCACCGGCCCGTGAGACTGCCGGCGGTGACTTGCAGGCCGACCCCCAACGCCATCCATCGCCCCAGCATCTGCCAACGCTCCAGCAACGGACCGTTCCGCTCGGGATGCGCGAGGATGGTCTTCACCCCGCGCAACCTGAATTGGACGAGCAGGGGCTCAATATCGATCAGGGTATCCCAGGGGAGTTCCAGAAGAACGTGGCAGCCGGCGTCGGCCAGCGTGAGAATCTCCCCGGCGGCCAGCATCTCATCGATCCGCTCATCGACCCGCACCTCGGCGCCCGGAAGCACCGTCAGGTCGATCCCTCGCTCCCGCAGCGCGTGGTTCAGCACGCCGACGGTCCGCCGGATCGTCTCGGCCTTGGTGCGATCTTCGAAGCGGCCGAGCTGGTGCGGCGTCGCCACCACGGTCATTATGTGGTCCGCCGCCAAAGCCCGGCACAGCACGAGCGCCTCCTCCATGGATTCGGGACCGTCATCGAGATTCGGCAGGCAGTGGCAATGCACATCCACGAATTGGACCGGCGTCTGCGTGCGCGGATTGTCCCCGGGACCTCGGTCCGTTTTGCAGGCGGGATTGTGCCGGATCGCCATCATACTGCCTCAGAGGCCGTCTTGGCCGGCGCGACCGTGGGGTCCGGGACCACCGTGATGCTGTTCTTGGGCCGGCCGTCGGCGCCCTTGCTGCGGCTGCTGTAGTATTTGCGATAGCGGTCTTGGTAGTAGCCGTAGCGGTTGCCGTGTTTGTAGACTTCATTCACCACCACTCCCAGCAGGCGGGCCCCCACGCTTTGCAGGGAATCGATGGCATGCTGGGCGACCTTCCGCACGGACTTATCCGCTCTCAGGACCAGTACGGTCGCATCACACAGGGCGCCCAGAATCTGCGCATCGGTCACCACCGTAACCGGCGGTGCGTCGATCACGATGCGGTCATACACTTCGGTCAGACACGTCAGCAGATGGGCGAATTGCGGACTATGGAGAACCTCGGCCGGATTGGCGATTTGATATCCGCAGGTCAGGACGTGCAACGTCTCGATGCCGGTCGGCTGGACCGCCGCCCCCAGCGCCAGGGTGCCCGCAAACACGTCGCTCAGACACCGCTCCCGGGGATTCAGGCGGAAGATGAGGTGCTGCGTCGGCTTGCGGAAGTCGGCGTCGAGGACCAGCGTCTTCTGCCCGGCGCAGGCCATGGCAATGGCCAGATTGCTGACGAGCGTGGATTTGCCGTCGCCGGCGACCGGCGAGGTGATCAGAATCGTCTTGACGCTGTCGGTGGCCCCGAAAAGCACCGCCGTACGGATAGTGCGAAAGGCCTCCGCTTCGGGGGAATCGGGCTGCAGCAGGACTTTGCGGCCCCGCTCCGACATTCGCTGGCGGCGCGACATGGCGGGCACCGCCCCGAGAACCGGCACACCCAGCACGGCGGCGATCTCGTCCGTGGAGCGCAGAGTCTGATCGCGCCAGTCCCGTGCCACCGCGGCCCCGCCGCCCAGAAGCAGCCCCAGAATCACGGCCATCGCCATGATTCTTCCCTTCTGCGGCTCGGAGGGCAGGTCCGCCGCCGTGGCCAACTCCAGGATGGCCATGCGCAATTGGCCTGTATCCTCCCCCACGAGCTGGCTGACTTGCCAGACCTGCTGCTGGAGCGCCTCGTACCTCTTCGTCAGTTGTTCCACCTCCAGGCGCAGCGCCTGGCATTGCGCGACATCGGCGTTCAGCAGTTTCGCCTGTTTCTGCTCTTCGAGGAAGGACCGAGCCAGGGATTCCTCCGCCTGCTTCGCCCGAAGGTAATCGCGCTGGGCCGCGTCCACCGTCCCCTTGACGTACTGGTCATCGATCTTGCGGACCTGGGCCTCGATCTGACTCAGTTCCGTGGTCAGGCCCGCCACCGCCGGGAGTTCCTCCGTGTACGACTTGAGCAGACTGTCCTTCTGCCCTCTCTTCTCAACGGCCTTGGCCTCCAGCAGCGACTTCTGCTGATCGGCCAGCGCGTACGTGCCGATACTCCCCTGCATTTGGATGAACTGTCGCAGCGCCACAGGGTTGGGCGCCAGGTCCCGAACCGCATCATAGAAGTTCTTGGCATCCATCGTCTTGATCCGGGCCTGCGTGTGGGCCGTCTGAAACTCATAGTACGGCTTCATCATGGCGTCGCCCTGCTCCGAGCCCAGGGCCAACGGCATGTGGTCGCTCTTGAACTTGTCCAACTGCTGCCGCTTCTCGGCCAGTTCCGTTTCCGCGCTGCGCAGTTGATCCTGATAAACCTTCAGCACCTGCGCCGAGCTGCGCTGCTCGTGCTTGGACCGGTAATCCATGTAGGCTTCGACCACCTGGTTGACGATTTCCGCGGCCTCTGCGGCGTAAGGCGAGCACAGCGACAGAGAGATGACCTCGTCTTTCTTGCCGATCTCGACGGTCATGTTCTTCTGCAGGTATGTCGCCGGAGCCTCCACCCCCGCGAGCGTGCGCAGCCGCCGATACTTCAAAGGGTCCGTGGCCGAAAGGAGGATCCCCCGGGATTTGATGAGCTCCGCCTGGGTGGACAGGTACTTGTCGGTCTGGGGACGACTGCCCGGCTCATAGGGATTGCTGATGCGGATACCGGCGTAGTCCAGGTAGAGCTTGGCCGTGCTCGTGTAGATGGGCGGGGCGATCTGCACATAGGTGGCCCCGCCGGCGACCACCGCCAGAAGGCACAGCAGCATAACCCCGCGACTGCGCCACAGGACCACCAGCAGGCTGTCGCCCGGCGCCGCCGGGGAAGACATCAGGGCGGGCAGCATGCGGGTCGGCACGCCGGACCAGGAGGTCGCCGCCGGCGAACGCAGAACGAAGCCCGGAGGACCGAGAGCGAAGGAGGGAAGGCGAGACGATCGTCGCGCCCCCAGCTTGCGTCTTTTATTGTCTGGCTTCTTTTCAACCATTAATTATTCCAAGCGTTCCACGGATTAAGATACAGGCCCAGCGTGATCCGGAAGACCCGGTCCAGGAAGGTATTCATGCGGGTGCGCGGCGTGTTCTCGACCGACACCACGTCGCCCGGCTTGAGCGGCAAGGCCAGGGTCCCCGTAAGCTTCTGTTGACGGTGCGGGTCCACCAGTCGGAACGTGACACTGGCGATTTGTCCATCGGGGGCCAGCCGGTACACGCTGACATACCGCGGATCGGCCACCAGGTCCAAACCGCCGGCATAAGCGATGGCTTGGATCAGGTTATACCGGACGCCGGGCGGATAGGGCATATTGCCCGGCTTGGCGACCAGACCCAGGACGGCGACCGACTGCTCCTGCGGCGGTTCCACGACCACGGTGTCGCCTTCCATCAGGGTCACATCGGCAAAGGGGATATTCAACCCCCGGACCGGCAGGACCAGAGTCTGGGCCTCCACCGGCAACACATCGGCCCCAGGGGCCGGATCCGCTTGACGCACCGGCGTGACCTTTGCGGCATCGACCCGCGTCGGGGCAGCGGTGGCAAAACGGCCGTGGTCCAGGATCAACCATCCCGGCGGAGGGCTGAGAATGGCGGATTCTCCAAGGGCAGTCCCGGCCCGTCCGAAGTTGTCTTGCGCATCCAGGTACGCGCTCAGCCGGACCAGTCGTTCCCCCAGGTCTTCCACGCCGGGTTGTTTCGTCTGCGCCGCCAAGGCGCGGAGGAACTCCCGCCGCTGCGGCCCGTTCGCCACATCGAGCCACTGGCGAATGCTCACCTGGCTGCTCTCCGGGGCCGCGCTCAGCCAACCCGTCGTCCGCAGGGGACCTTCCTGCTCGAAGGTCGCGCGCCAGGCCGGAACGCCGTTCTCGGAGGATCGAGACCCGAGAATCGAGGACGGCACGACCCGCAGCGTGCCGTTGCCGGGGGTCGGTTCCGGCTCCCGCGGGCGGGCCCGGGCGATGCGGATCACCGCCGCCCCCTGCG
>JAMCWO010000313.1 GCA_023481165.1 Planctomycetota bacterium
CTCTGGTAGCTTTTGCCCATCATGCGGTCCTTTCTTACGAGTAACAGTTTTGTTCTTTGACACCTATCTGTTACTCGGACCGCATGATCTCTTTCAACTACTTCTCAACGACAACCGGGACATCCTCGGTATTTTGGGAGTGCATTGATGTAAACCGTGTCCACTCATGTTCGGCAGCGCGAAGGAGTCTGTAGGGAACTGAAGGGAGTTGAATGGTTGCTGACAGACGAAACGATAGACCATGTGCGATGCGATACGCATTTCTACTCGGGGTTGTCGTGTCTAGTTGTGTCTTGTGCATCATACTGTGTAGGCCCGACCTCAGAAGAGCTCTGTCTGATCTTCTGTTCCGACTGAGTTTTGCCAGGGCCATCCTTCGCCAGCAGAAGCCTGTATCTGGCACGCCGTTGGAACTCTTCCGCCAAGAAGTACTGAACCCTATTCCCAGATCCGTCAAGGAGATAAGAGTTGATCGAACCCAAGAGGTGTTCGGCTACGGTTTGACATTTCGGTTCAAGATTGATGTATCGGATGTTGATCTAATCATTCAGGCACGACCGTTCAAGAGGATGACCGATTTTACCTACCAGAACCGAGTCTTACACTGGGATGTGGAGGATTCACCTGGTGGGACGGTCCTCTTGTATCCTTCTGATAGTCATGTACCACCGTGGTTCACTCTGGGAACTACAGAGAATGCCCAAGGTTATGTGGTCATGGACGACGAGGGATATCGATGGAGTATGTGGATGCTAATATACGATCGGGAACTTAGAGATAGATATAGAGATGCCTTCTTCATCATCTCTCGTGGGACACATTGAGGCGGATTAACACGCGAAGTGTAACACGGCGTGACGCTTACGAGCCCACCGGTCGTCTCTTGACTTTGGGGGCGGATTAACACGCGGAATTCTGGGCGCGCGAGACGTCCGCAGGGCGTAACTCCTTACGCCCGAAGGAATAATTGCCATCCAATTCCGGTCGCACCCCTGTTTGCTCCGGCCCAGCGGAGTGTTATAATCGGCCGTCATAGAAGGATCGTCATGACGGATACGAATGGAAACAGCGCTCGCGAGCTCGGCCGCGAGCTTGGCCTGGTCACCGCTATCGCCTGCGGCATCGGCTCCGTGATTGCCTCGGGTGTTTTCAAGAAGCCGGGCCTGATGGCCAGTCAGCTTGGCTCGCCCATGTTGCTCATCCTGGTCTGGATTGTCGCGGGCTTGGCGACCCTGTTCGGGGCCCTGTCCATCGCCGAGATTTCCGGCATGTTCCGCGACCCCGGCGGCCAATACATCTACTTCAACAAGGGCTACAACCGCTTCGTCGGCTACCTCTATGGTTGGGCGACGTTCATCGTCATTCAGACCGGCTCGATCGCGTCGATCGCCTACGTCTTTGCGGATTCGCTGAGTTATTTCGTCGCCTTCCCGCGCCTATCCCCGGCGTGGGAGCAGTGGTGCATCCCTATCCCGCTGATCGGGGCGATGACGCCCTTCAGGTTCCTCGGCCTCAAGCTCGCGGCCATCGGCTCCATCCTGCTCCTGACCACGATCAACTACCTGGGTGTCAAGCTGGGCAGCACGATCGTGATCATCTTTACGACGCTCAAGATCGTCATCATCGGGGCCATCATCGTGCTGGCCGCTGCCTTCGGGCACGGCAGTCTGGCAAATCTTACCCAGTCCGCAGGCGACTTCGGCACCAGCGCCGCCGGATCATCTTCGGTCTTCCTGATGGTCATCATGGCAATGGCCGGGGCGTTCTGGGCCTACGATGGCTGGATCAACGTCACCTACATGTCCGGCGAGATCAAGAACGTCCAGCGCACCTTGCCCCGCGCCATGGCCATTGCCGTGTCCACCGTCATCGCGATCTACGTCCTGGTCAACCTGGCCTACCTCTACATCATTCCGGTCGATGAGATGGCGCGCAAATACCAGGAGGCCCAGGCCAGCGGCGGCAGCTATATCGTGGCGATCGACGTGGTGGGCAGTTTCCTGGGCAACTGGGGCGGGGCGGTCATCGCCGTGGCCATCATGATCTCGACCTTCGGCGCCCTCAACGGCACGACGATGATGTCGGCCCGGATCTACTTCGCGATGGCCCGCGAAGGGCTTTTCTTCCGCCGGCTCGGCGAGGTCCACCCCCGGTTCCGCACGCCGGGCAACTCGCTCCTGCTCCAGGGGACCTGGGCCTCGATGCTCGTTCTGAGCGGCACCTTCGACCAGATCACGAACATGCTCATCTTCGTCACCTGGATCTTCTACGCTCTGGCGGCATTCAGTGTCTTTACCCTCCGCCGGCGCATGCCCGATACCCCCCGGCCCTACCGTGTCTGGGGCTACCCGGCGACCCCCATCATCTTCATTGCCTTTGCCTCGATCTACATCGTCCTGACGCTCTATACCGACATCCGCAGCTATCGCGACGGCACCTCCCCCCTGATCAATTCACTGATGGGCCTGATCTGGGTCGCGCTCGGCATCCCCGGCTATCTCTGGTGGAGCCTCACCCGCAAACCCGAGCCTCAACCGTCTCGCAGCGCCTCAGAAGCCCTATGATGGGCGTGGACCAGCGCACGGCGAATCCGTAGGGTGGGCTGTGCCCACCATGATGCACCATGGCACACGGCATCTTCTGGTATGGCTCCTATCAACCCTGTAGCGTCGTCTCGGCCCCCGCCCAAGTTCATTGGGGAGATGGTGGGCACAGCCCACCCTACGAAATGGCAGGCACGCTCAAAGCGGTTGCGGCTTAGCCGTCGGTGGCACTTGGATGTATCGGTCGGCCCATGTCAGGAACGTCGGCCAGTTCGGCCCGGTGGTGTGGCCGCCGCTGTGCTGGCGGAAAGCGAGCGCACCGTCCATGAGCCCGGTCTCCACCGGCGGAAACTCGCTGGTCCCCAGGTCCTTCTGGCCCAGGAGCCGGTACACCGGACCGGCCGCGACGGCCGCCATGAAGCTGCCCTTCTGGTCCACCCATCCGCCTTCCGCGCCGGGACCTGATGAAGCGCCGTAGCTGATGAACGTGGGCCGGGGAGCGCACAGGGCAATCAACTCGTGCGCGTCTACGGGCAGATCGCCGGCGTTCAGCGGTCCACCATACTTGAGGAAGTTGCCGGCCATCCAGTGGTACTCGCCGCTGCCGGTGAGGTTCTCCACGAGTTCGCCCCAGTTGCGCCGGTGCAGCTTGGCGCCGCCTTCGCCGGAAGAGCCGATGAAACCGATGGCGAATCGCTGGTCATAAGCCATGGCCACGAGGGCGGCCTTGCCGTAGCGCGACAGCCCCTCGATGCCAACCTGCCTGGCGTCCACGGCCCTATCCGTCTCGAAATAGTCTAAAGCCCGGCTGGCTCCCCACGCCCAAGCCCGCAACGCGCCCCAGTCCTCCGGCTTGCGCGGCTGGCCCTTGTTGCACAAGCCGATGATGCCCTGGGTCAAGCCGGCGCCGTTATCCGCCTGAATGCTGTTGGGGATGAGGATGGCATAGCCCCAGCCCTTGGCCAGAACCTGCTGTTGCCAACTGGGCCCGCCCCCGCCAAATCCGCCGCCCGGCCCGCCGCGACCCATGGACGGTGTCGCCGCCTTGGACGGCCCGCCTTTGGGTGTGCCCCCTTTGGCGCCGCCGAACCCGCCGGGGCCAAAGGCAAACCCAAACTCCATCATCACCGGCACCGGCCCGGTTGCCTTGGCCGGCGTGGTCAGTGTCAGGCGGATATCGACCGTGATCGCCGGGCACGAAGAGTTGTCGACGTGGCCCAGAAGTTGCTTGGTAATGACTGGTATTTCACCGATGGTCTCGTTCTTTGTCTCGGTCACTTCCCAATTTACTTTGGGCGTGTCTTTAGGGACGCGGCCATAGACCTCCCGCTCGAAATCCTGGACGATCTCGGGCCGGCGCTGCTCCCACCAGATCTGTGCCGTTGTGACCTTCTGCCCATTCTTGAGCACCAATGGGTCCGGTAGATTCGGATAGGGATTGGCCTTCGCTTCATCATAGTTGGCCGCGTAGGGTGATTGGCGATTGTTCCCATCCGCTCCGCGCCGCAGCGAGGTGATGTGCAGAAGGTCCATCATCCTCTTATGGTCTTCCTGCGCAGTCATTTTCACAGGGCCGGAGGCAGTCGCGCCCTCCGGTGATTCAGCCGGCTCAGCCCCACGCACCCATGAGGCACCCATCAGCACCACCAGGACCAAGCCGAACCATCGCATCGCAGCACCAGACATAAGTGTCTCCTTGGCTCTTGAGCGACCGCACCGACCCGGTGCTTTGCCGCCATGGGCATAGTATAAGCGACCCCGCGCGCGATGTCATGCGTTTGGACCGGCCCGGAAAACGCCGAGGCCCGCGCCGCAGGGGCACGGGCCTCGGATCTGTCGTTTCTGGATGCCCTTACGGGCACACTACGACGGTGGTTACGGCTTGGTCACACGAATGTCATCGATGTAGATGCGACCGGTACCGCCCGCCGCCGGAGTGTTCCTGTCACCCACGCCGACGTACAGCTTCTTGACCTTGGCCAGATTCACCCCGGTCAAGCTGCTCAGAGGAACCTTGAACTCGGTCCAAGTCGTCGTCGTCAGGGCCGTTGCGTCTGTGGCCACGGCGGCCTTGCCGGCACTGTCCTCGACGGCCACGTACAGCTTGCCGGCCCCATTGGCGGTGGCGCCGCGCCAGAACAAGGACAGGGTATCGACGCCGTTGACGGTCCAATCTTGCAGGGGCGAGAAGGTCTGCTCGACTTCGCTGTAGAACGGCGTCTTGCTGTTGTCGTAGTCCATCGGCAGGGACTGCCGGCCACCGTGGACGATCGCTCGCTCGGCGAAGGGGGCCGTGGTGTTTCCGGCTATGGAGCCGGTGCCGTTGGTCCAGCCATCGACCCAGGTCTCGTAGATGCGGCTGCCTTCGTCATCCGTATAGCTTTCCATGTTATCGACCGGCAGGAAGTTGGCCGTGGTGAAGCTCCACACCGCGCCTTTCCAGGGGCTCTCGGCCTCGCCGGCGTTGATCTCATCGACGCGCCAGCAGTAGGTCTTGCCCCACTCCAGGTCGCCGGCGCTGAAGCTGGTGCCGGCCTGCTGACCCTTGTACAGCGGGCTGGAGGCATCGGCCGCCGCCACGGCGGCTTTATCCGCGCCGAAGTAGACATCATGCTTCTGGGCCTTCTCGCCGGCACTCCAACTCAGGGCACCCGACTGCGGAGCATCGACTTGGCCGTTAGCAGGAGTCGGAGAGAACGCCGTCAGCGGCGGCAGATAGAACATGTCCACGTACTTGGCCGAAAGCAGCGTGCGGGCGGCAATGCCCGGACCCTGCCAGGCCACGCCGACGCTGTCGCCGCCGCCGCCTTCTTTGTGCAGGGTCATCATGAAGTACTTCTTGCCGGCTTCCAGCTTGATCGCCGCCGACTTCATGGCGGCCTTGTCGGTCGAGCCGGTATTTCCGTCCCAGTCCATGACATCGGTCCAGCCGGTGACCTGCGCGATCTTGACGCCATTCGTCGGGCTGCCGTCGGTGCTCAGCCACAGCTCGGAGAGATCATCGCCGGCAATCCAGAAGGTGTAATCGCCGCTCTGCTCGGGCTTGAGCCAGCCGTACAGGCGGTCGCCGTAGTTGTCCATGGTGTCGGACGATCCGGATGATCCGGCGGGGTAAAGCCACGAGTCCAGGAACTCAGTCGTGTCCGGGCTGCCAGGGTACCGGGCATTGTTCGTCAGATCGGTGACGTTGGTGCCGCTGACGTTCAGCCACGTCTCGGCTATAATCTTGTTGGCGGGGCCGGCGTCGGCCGTGCTGAAGCTCCAGACATCGCCCGGCACGACGCTCTGGTCGGCCTTGATCACATCGGCACGCCAATAGTAGGTCGTCGAGGCGCGGAGGGCGCCCGAATCGAACTTCGTGTCGCTCACCTTGCCTTTGTCGACCGAGGCCGCGCCACTGGTGACGGCGGCCTGATCTGTGCCGAAGTACACCTGATACTGGGCGGCATCTTTGCCCGGCTTCCAGGTCAGAACCAAGCCGGGAAGCAGACCGGCCGCCGCATCTGCGGGTACCGGCGCATAAGTCTTTAAGGGTTCCGAGGTGAACTTCCAAACGGCACCGGCCGTGACTTTGCCGGCGGCATCGACTTCATCGACGCGCCAGTAGTACGTGACGCCTGCCTCCAAACCTGCCACGTGATAATACATGGTGAAGGGCTGGTTCGGGGCGACGAGGCTGGCCGCGGTCAGATCGGGAGTCGTGCCGAAGTAGACGTTGTGGAAAATCGCCCCATCGCCCTTGGTCCAACCGAGTAGAGGCATAATAACGCCAATGGCGCCGTCCGCCGGACTGGGAGCCGACGCGGCGGGATCGAAGACCTCGACGTGCAGCAAGGGCCCGTTGGTGGCCCCATCCTCAATGGCATCGGCGCAGCGAATCCCTTTCGAGGGGTTGCTCTTGTCATCGCTGAGGATCAGGACCAGGGCGTTGCCGCCGGCCCAGCCGGATTGGTCGATGTCTGGAGCTTCGATCGCGGAGATATCGGCTGTCTGGGACTTCTGGCCCACCGTCGTCCAATTCTCCACCGCCCACTTGACTTGCGCCTTGGTTGTGCTTCGGTTCGTAACGTCGCCGGTCGCCGAGGTGAACGCGGGGGCGTTCGCGGCGAGTTGTCCCTGAATAATGAGATTCACGGCGTTCGTGCCGCCCTTGGTCTCGTCGCACGTGAACTCGACATAGGCCTTGGTGACCTGGGCGCCCTTGGCAATCGGAACTGCAAAGCGCAGGCCGATCACCTGCTCGGAACTGGGCGGGTTGCCGTCGTCTTCATAGGGCATCTCCAGGTCACTGCTATCCGTGTACATGTTGTGGGCATCGGTGTACTCCTCGACATCATCGATGCCGGCGGCAATCCGGATGTCGTAGCTGAGAGCGAAAGCGGCGCCCGACGTCAGCGTCAGCACTCCCACGGCGACACACAACAAAGAAGTGAACCTCTTGTACATCATGTCTGTTCCTCCTTCTGTGACGATGAATTGTTGACGAAGCACGTTTTCGGGGACGAAAAGCCACAGGTCTTGACGCAGTTTAACATAACCTGTTGGCGCGCGTCAACCTGGAATTCACTGATTGCGCATCTTCCTGTCCTTTCTCTGTGACGGAGTCCTCTAAATGGCCCTGCCTGCAAAGAAAGGGCTGCGAGGAGCACCCGCAGCCCTTTTTGTTTGTTCAGAGAGGTTCCCCCAACACGGTGTGCCGCGTTGGGGGAGCCAGGTGATTCCACTGTGTGAGGGAAACCCCTCGATTGCCTCTACATCCTTATTGGAGCATGTAGGCGACGGCGTTGAGGAACATCTGCGCGCCATCGGGTGTCAAATCGTACACCCCGGCCGTTTCGGAGCTCTTGCCGTCAGCCTCACGGCCGCCGGTCAGGAACACCAAGCGATGACCGCCCAGCGTATTCGTTCCAGCCCCGCCGTCGTGGGTCAACGTGGCCCCCGCTTGCCATTCCGCGATCACCATGGCCTCGGCAGGACCCGTCGTGGAGCCGGCGGATACGGTGGCCAGGACTTTTCCCTCGGCGTTCGCCGCATCGGTCACAATCGAGATGCCGCGGCACTTGCTCCCATCCGGATACGCGGCGATGCCGGCAAACGGATTGGTCATGGTGTCGCCCGTCAGCCCGATACCTGCGAAAATCGGGTGCGCTGCGTCCTTGATCGCCAACGCGATGTCCCCGGTGGTGTCCGGGATCGTGTTGCCGGTGTTGAGGCCCATGCGGTTCTTCCGCGCGATGTAGCCATTCAGGATCATCAGGGGAGCGGTGACACCGTTCCATGTGTCGGCGGCCGCGTTCTGGAAACTGGAGCTGGCGACCGAGCGACTGACAATCACCAGATCCGCCGCGTTGATCACGGCCAGGTCGGGAGTGCCCGTCTGGACATAGCGCACCACGTTGTACCCGTTAGCCTTCAGCAGATCCGTGTACCCCTTATCGGGCGCCTCCGTGAAACCGACGCCAGCCGCCGCCGTCGAGGGCGCATCTGACCCGTGGAAGGAGACCCAGAGGACCTTCGGCTGGGCCGCCGCCAGCAGCTCGACTTCGGCGATCTGCATGCTGTTGGCCGCCGCCGGATCGCGTACGGCCGTGAACAGGACCTGATAGAACTTGTAGGCGACTGT
>JAMCWO010000069.1 GCA_023481165.1 Planctomycetota bacterium
AGGTGACGCCGTGGGCACGGGACCGCAATGCTCGTCAACGCGGGGTCCATTGGCAATTCCGGACGAAAGACGCTCGGATCAAGCTCAAACGCTTGTACCCAGAGGTACAACTGTCATGAACCACTAGAGAATCAAAATCTTCCGTCTCTACGCTATTTACAACCGGCCCTTCACAGTTTACTATGCGGCGTCGCTCACGGAAACATAGTGGTTGGTACCCAGTAGTCGGTAGTCGGCTACCGCTTCTTATTACCGATAGCAGACTACCGGCTACCATAGATGAAGGGCAGTCATGGAAAATCACCGCAACAGCAATCGCAAGAAGAAGCGAAGCCAGGGATTCCGCTCGCGCCGCGTGACCAAAGGGGGCCGCAAGGTGCTCAACCGCCAGCGCACACTGAAGGCGGGCCGCAAGAAGATCAAGCCCGGCAAAGGCTTCAAGCAGAAGCGCAAGTAAAGGCCGCCTGAGGCGACGCGCCGTCGATTCCATCTCGTCCGAGCACGGGACAGCCACCGGGAGCCGCAACGGTCGCCTCCGGCCCGCCGCAACACGGGCGGCGGCTACAAGCCATCTATGACCATCCGCTGAAAGCGGCCCCGGCCCGATCGGAGACTCAAGTTGCGCCTGCATCACCAAAGTCCTGTGAAATCGTAGGATTTCCCGGCCCTCGGCGCATCGGCTTTGTTTGGCGCACTGGACCGCACGTCGGGTGCGTACCACGCACCGCCCCCTCCGGCCGGGTCTGCGGCCGGCATATTGGGTTTGTTTGTACGAAACCCGCGGCCCTGTCCCCCGGCACCGCCGGAAATTGGGTTTGTTTCGCACAATCGTCTCTTCGTAGGTTGGGCGTCCCCCCGACTTCGAATTGGCTTTGTTTCGCACGATAGGGCCTCCAAATTGGGTTCGTTTGGCGCAATTGACCTTGGGCAGGCCGAAGGCGGCAGCACTGTCTCCAATCCGCAATCCGAAATCCGCAATCGAGGAATTGGGTTTGTTTGGCGCATTCGACCGCAGCAAGGTGGACTCATTTCTTCGAGACTGTCGGCTGACCAATTCACCATAACCTCTTTTCCTGCAATCACTTGCCGCCGAATTGGCTTTGTTTCGCATCTTTCGCCCTCCGCGCAGGGTGGGCCAACAATTGGGTTTGTTTGTACGGCGGTCTTCCAACCGATTACTGGCCGCCGATTACCGGCTACTGCCTTTTGGCTTTGTTTCACACAAATCTTGACCACCCAGACCGGAAAGGGCCTGCCTTGCGTAGAGCCTGCGCCCGACCTGAGCGGGGGCGAGGGGCACGGTGCCGGAGCCACGCTATCTCCCGCGAGGTACTGGGGGTTCTCGCTTCGACCAATGTATCTCCCCGATAAGGTCATTCTACTATAAGAAGACGTCTCTCGACGCCCCAATGTCGCCGCAAAAAGCCGAAACCACGCAGAAATTCTCACGGTGGGCCGGAGGCGGTAGGGTGGGCTGTGCCCACCAAGGCCCAGGGAACAGAGCGGATCATGAATGGTGGGCACAGCCCACCCTACGTGACTTGCCCCACCGGCACTCCTGGGGGTGGAGATAGCAAGGGCCGGCGGCCCCGTTCTCCGCCGGCCCTTGTCCGGGGTTGTAGGGGCAGGTCCCCGTGCCTGCCCGCTTGGCCCCCGTGCCTGCCCGGTTTTTGGGTAGCCACAGGGGGCTATCCCTACGGTTTCACCGCGGCGCTTTGGATGGCGAAGAACCGCACCTCGCTCAGGCCCGTCTGCGGGGCACTGCTGCTCCAGTTCTTCTCGATGGTCAACTTGACGTACTTGGCCGGAACGCTGGCGAAGCTGACGATGGTGTTGGCCGTGTAACCGGCCTTGCCAGGCGCCTTGGCGAACTCCGGCACATTGGCCAAGGCGGTCCAGGTCGTACCATCCGTGGAGTACTCGATTTTGACCGTCTTGGCCCCGAAACCCATGAAGGGCTCGATCATCATGTTGAAGTTCCAGACCCACATCTCGTGCAGGGTGTAAACCTTGTCGAACTCGTACTGAATCCAATGCGGGGCCGCACTTTGGCTCCACCACATATCCTTCTGGTCCGTCGAGTGGCCACCGGTCTTGTCGAGCCCGGAGCCGTCCACCGTCCTTTCCGGGCCGCTGCCGGCTTGTGCGCTCGACGCCTTGGCGGTGATGTTCTTGATCGGGTAGGTCAAGGCGGCGGTCGTGAACTTCAGGACCGGCCCTCTGTAGATGGC
This sequence comes from Planctomycetota bacterium, assembly GCA_023481165.1. GTDB lineage: Bacteria > Planctomycetota > Phycisphaerae > Sedimentisphaerales > Anaerobacaceae > PLanc-01. Next base: position 2,232 of record JAMCWO010000069.1, read on the forward strand.
GGGAGTGGGACCGGTGATCACGAAATCCACGCGCCAGTAGTAGGTCCGACTGAGTTCCAGCAGCCCGGCAGGATCATAGGTCGCCGCGGTCTGGCCCTGGCTGGCTAAGACGCCCTGAGGATTCGCTCGGCTGGCGGCGTTGACCGCCTCGCAGGAGGTCCCGAGGTAGACATCACAGGCCGGAGTGGACGAGGGTAGCGTCCAACTCAAGACTACATCGCAGGACACGTCTGTCGCGTTTGGACTGGGGGTCACTAGCGACTTCAAAAGGACCTCCAGGTCCTTCTCATCCACTGCGCCATCGCCCCAGGGGAACGGACCGATATCGCACACGGAGTTGCTCTTGCCCCAATCGGCCATCAGGAGGTCCAAATCCTTCGCCTCGACCTTACCGTCGCCATTGAAGTCCACGAGGGGGAGGATCGGCGCCTTCAGGATCGACGTGTTAGTGTTGCCGGAGCCCCGGCCGAAGTACAGGGCGGAGCCATCCGGAGCCAGACACATCATACCGTCGTCGAGCGGGCCGTTGATCTTGGGCCCCAAATTCACCGCCGGCTCCCAAGGAGCCGAGCGGCTGGCCCGCTTCGTCATCCAAACGTCGTAACTGCCATACCCCCCGGGGCGGTTGCAGTGGAAGAAAAGCAACAGCCCATCCGGCGAGATCCAAAGCCACCTTTCATTGGCGGGACTATTCACCGCCGGGCCGAGATCCGCCGCCGGGCCCCAGGGGTCTTGAGTCGTTGCGCGCTGACTGACGTAAAAATCGCCCTGGCCGTATCCGCCCGGCCAGTACGTGAAGTAGAGTTCCAGGCCATCCGCTGTCACCGAAGGGTCACAAGTAATAACCGAGGAGCTGTTCACGCCCGGGCCCAGGAGGGTCGCTGGGCCCCAGGGGCTGTCTCGGGTCGCACGCTTGGTCACATACGTACGCCAGCCGGGCCGGTTGGAGTAGAAATAGAGCTCCAGACCGTCGCCGGTGATGGACGCCTTGATCTCGTCCTTGGCACTATTCACAACAGGCCCGAGATTCTCGGGAGCACCCCAGTCGTCCTCTGGTGACGCGCGTCTGCATACCCAGAGATCGCTGCCGCCCTGTCCCCCGCCTCGGTTCGAGGTGATGTACATTTCTAGCCCATCCGCGGTGAAGCAGTCAATAAAGTCGTTCGCAGGTTTGACGAAAGGAAAAGTAGATTGGAGGTCCACCGGCTCGCCGAAGGTGAAATCCGCCCGCGCCGGCAGCCCATCCAAACCTGCGAGGAAACACAGGCCCACCAAGGACGGTACCACCATCGGAATCTCAAACAGCTTCATCTCACACCTTCCCTTCTGCCCGAAGGCAACAGACACTATTGGAGTCGCATCGACAGGTCTTTCTGCAGAAAAGACGAGTTCACAATCGAAGGGCATGTTGATGACATACCGACGGTTGCCCAGCGTACCGAACCACGAATCCGATGCCGACCGGCCGCTCACGACAGCCGACCACCGCTTCATGTCGGCATCGGCATTGGCTTGGTCGTGCAAACCGTCGTAGCACCGGGCGCGATCGGAGTAGGCGTAAGCATCCCGCGGGTCGGTCTTGATCCTGCGGGTATGGATAGCCACCATTTCGCGAAAGTACTGCTCACTGGTCTGAGCCGGACCGAGAGCTTCCATGATCGGGGTATTCGGGTCGAGGTCGGCGGCCCAGATCTCGAAATACGGCGGCCCCAGATGGAAGACGAACTCGGTTCCATTTCGTGCCCAGGAGCCGGCCCGGATCGGACCACCCAGCACGTGGGCGGGCTCGCGTCGGCCGACGTTGTAGAGCCACAATCCGTTTCCTTGCGGCCCATTGTTGAAGGTGCCCAGGCACAGTTCCTGGCCTCTCGGCGACCATGCGGGCCAGCCGCCGTCTCCCACAGGTACCCTCCACTCGGCCGCCAATGTCTGGGAATCCAACTCCTTGACTCGCAGAAACGCGCCTTCCACGTACGCCACGCGCCGGTTGTCCGGCGATAGGGCGGAGCCGGCCCCGGAGCCCTTCATGATCTGTTTTGGCTCGGTGTCCGGGCCTGCCAGAGCGATCGAGTACAGGGTATTGTCCGCACGCGAGGCATAGTAGACGCAGGCGGAATCCCGGCTCCAGCAGGGCCGGTAGCCACGGGCCAAACGCCGAGGCGCGGTCCCGTTGGATTGGATTACCCAAACTTCTTCGTCCATCGTCGAGCGATGCTGACTCTTGCGTTCGGCCGTGACGAATTCCGGGAGGCGCAGGACCTGGCAATCGCGCACGAAGGCAATGTATTGTCCATCGGGCGACCACGCGGGGTCCTTGCCGGGGACGATGAGCAAATCGGTTTCCCTCGTGGCACGATCATAGATGGCGAGGCCGCTATAGCCTTGCACCCCCATGCTGAAGGCCAATTTCTTCCCATCGGGCGACCAGTGGGCTGTAAAGCCGTCGGCGACGACGCGCTTGGCTTTGGCCGATAGGTCGCCGTACGTCTCCTCGACTTCCACCATCGGCAAAAAGGCTGCCCCCGCCGGTTCGCGGTTCGGCGCATGCCAGGACCGCCCGGCCGCCAGCGTGTCGAACACGTATTTCGCACGCCAGTTTTCGAATTGCTGGCGCGACTCCTGGCCCGGGCCGACGATCTCGCGGAACAGGGCTTCCGCCTTCTCATAATCGCCGAGGAGCGTCAGGGCACAGAACTTGTGATACTGAAAGACCGGACGATGGGGCCACAGCTTCAGGGCCTCTTGAGCATTCGCAGTCACTTGCTCGTAGTCGCCGTTGTGCAAGAGAGCCTCACAGCGCCGGGCGGCCAGATCGATGTACTGCGGGTCCTCCTTGGCGGTCCGGGCCATCGCGCTGTCGAAGTCCGCTATCGCCTCGGGAGAGTGGCCCAATTCCTGCTGGGCAATCGCACGCAGGGAATAGCCCCTGGGATCGCGGGGGCGCAGGACCGTCATGACCAGGGCGTCGTCCTTCATTCTCTCGTATTTCCGAGAAGCGTAGTGCGTGAAGGCCCGCAGCCGCAGGGACTCATAATGAGCGGGGTCAAGCTGCAAGGCTTGGTTGAGCGAAGCAAGCTGCTCCTTGATCGTGGCCGCCGTGATGGCACGCAGGAAGTGAGCCTCCGCCGTCTCTGGGAGCAAGGCTTCGGCTTGGCGGCGGTGTTCCTCTATCTCTTCCGATTTCTCGGCTTTGGGTGATTGGCTCTCCCAAAGGATGCGAGCCAGCAGCGCATGGGCCGCTCCCGCGATCTCCGGCCGGTCATGGACCAGATTGCCAAGCATGGCCATAGCCTCATCGACGCGACGATCCTCGGCCAAAATGCCCGCACAAAGAAGCTGTGCCTCGGGACCAACGTGCTGGCTCTGAAGGACGCTTTGGATCGTCTGCAAGGCGGCTTGGCGCTGTCCCCTGGCATACTGCTCGCGGGCTTGGGACAGAACGCCCTGATCTCGGAACCCGTCTGCCTTAACCAGCCGGAGCCGATCCTGGTTCCACAGGGAAAGAACTACCACCGTCGCACCGATCAGGAGGATGGTCGCCAGCAGGGCGATGGTCTGGACGCGATGCCGGCGGAGGAACTTGCCCAGACGGTACGTCGTGCTGGGGCCGCGGGCCACCACCGGCTCATGCTCCAGATGCCTCCGAACATCTTCGGCCAAACCGCCGGCAGTCTCATACCGCCGCACACGATCCTTCTCCAACGACTTCATCACGATCCAGTCGAGGTCCCCCCGGATGGTCTTGCGAAGCAGATCGGGGGTGCAATTGCGGCGCTTGGCTATGTCGGTCAGAGTATCCCCAAGCGCGCTCAATTTCGTGGAGGGTTTGATTGGCTCCTGTTCTCGGATGACCCGCTGCATCTCCACGTAGCCCGCCTTGCGGAGTTCCTCTTCACTGAAGGGCGTGGTCCCGGTCAGCAGTTCGTAGAGCAGGACGCCGAGTGAGTAGATGTCCGAGCGGGTGTCGACATCGAGATCGCTCAATTCCGCCTGCTCCGGACTCATGTAGGCAGGGGTGCCGATGATATGAGCGTAACGGGTAAAGAGCGTCTTTTCCGTCAGCTTCTGGTTCGTGGCCTTGGCAATGCCGAAATCAATCACCTTGGGCATGGGCTTACCGTCATGCTGCGTGACCATTACATTGGAGGGCTTGATGTCCCGGTGGATGATGCCTTTTTGGTGGGCATGCTGTACGGCGTGGCAGACTTGGAGGAACAGGATCAGCCGGTCCTTGGTGCTCAGGCTGTTCTTGTCGCAGTATTCCGTGATCGAGAGGCCCTGGACCAATTCCATGACAAAATACGGCCGGCCGGTCTCTGTAGCCCCAGCATCCAAGACCTTGGCGATGCTGGGGTGGTCCATGAGGGCCAGCGCCTGCCTTTCCGCCTCGAAGCGGGCGATGACCTGGCGGGTATCCATACCCAACTTGATGATCTTGAGGGCTACCTTGCGGCGGATCGGCTCGGTCTGCTCGGCCATGTAGACCACCGCCATGCCACCCTCGCCGATCTTCTCCAGAAGCTTGTACCGGCCGATGACCGTACCAGGGCCTTCGGAGATGGCGGAGTCACCGATATCTGCATCAGGCCCCGGCATCAGGGCATCCAGGAGCACGAGTTGGGCATTGTGGGCCTGGAGCAACAACGTTAGCCGGGCGAGCAGCGCCGGGTCGTCGCCGCAAGCCTGCTTGACGTAAGCCTCTCTCTCGGCGGGATTTGTCAGCCTCACGGCGGCCTGGAAGAGGGCCTGTTCGTTCTTGTCCGGGTCCAACATACCTTTGTCTCCGTAGGACAATGCGAAATCGGGATGGAAGAATTCGGAAAAAAGAGAAAAATGTTTGCGCGGCCCGCGCAAATGCGGCAATACGGGCGAATGATTATTCGCCCCTACACCGACACCCCGCCCCCGAGGCTCTATCGCTCCTTGCCCATTTCCAGGGACAGCCAGGCACGGGCATAGGCGAGGTCCTCACTGGCCTTGGACTCGGATATGCCCAACACGTCGGCGGCTTGCCTGCCGGTCAGCCCGGCGAAGGCGCGCAGCTTTACCAGATCCGCCACGGCCTTATTGTTACAGGCCAGTTTCTCCAGGGCTTCGTCCAAGGCCAGCACACCGTCGGGAGGGATGTCATCCGCAGCGACGATGGAACACTCATCCAACTCGACCCGTTGCCGGTTACCACCGTGCTTCAGACTCTTCTTGCGGCGGGCATTTTCGACCAGAATCCGCCGCATCGCCTCCGCCGCAGCCGCGAAGAAATGGCTCCGATTCTCCCAACTTTGCGGTGCATCCCCCACCAGCCGGAGATAGGCCTCGTGCACGAGTGCGGTCGCTTGCAGGGTCTGCCCCGGCGGCTCGTGGGACAACTTCTGGGCTGCTAGAAGGCGCAGCTCATCATAGAGCAGCGCCAGCAGTTCGGCTGTAGCTTGAGCCTCCCCCCGTTCCATGGCATTCAAGATGCGTGTGACATCGCTCATGCCGAGTCTCCACCGTTTCGGACCGCGGACAGGCCCATTCTCCCACAATCAAGGAGAGATTTCAAGTCTGTACGCAGGTTGTCCAGCGTCCCTCGGCTGCGCGGCTCGTTTCCGTTTGTAGTGGGGTCCCCCACGCAGAATTCCGCATTGGGGGCCCCGGTGACACCGTGAGGCGTTATCCTCTTTATGCTCTTACGAGCACACTACAAACGAGCTTCGCAACCGCCACCGCTTCACGAGCCGCTGCGGCGACTCTTGAGCAGCTCTTCAATATCGCTGATGCGGCTCAGGGACAGGAGGGATTGAGCGAAGGCCTGGGCGTCGGGCAGGGAGGTGGCCAGGATCGTCTGCTGGGTGCGGAGCAGGTAGATCGGGTCCACACTGAAGGCGCGGAGGCCGATGCCGAGCAGGAGCCATTTCTTC